>CAMJGE010000002.1 GCA_946405145.1 uncultured Prevotella sp. | reverse complement strand
AGGGTGCAGGTGTAAAGACGGTGACGTCAAAGCCGAGCACTACTAATTGCCCGAATACTTTCGCCATGCTGATATTATCAGATGTAATGAGTTTCTAAGCAATCTTATTACAGACAGTTCTTGTGTTCAAGTTGTCAAACCCCCTATCAGGTGGTTATTGCAGCGGGGTCCCACCTCTTCCCATTCCGAACAGAGAAGTTAAGCCCGCCTGCGCCGATGGTACTGCAATGCAATGCGGGAGAGTAGGAAGCCGCCGTCTTTTTAAGTGTGAGCCTCGAGTCAGCAATGACCCGAGGCTCTTTTTTTGTTTTCCTACTTGATGTCGAGCTACGTAGCCCGAACCCTTCGAAGTACGTAGCTCGATGTTCGTTATAGTTATCCTTTAATACCTATTTCCTTTACGAGCTTTTCAAATTCATCACGGTTACCTACAGCTTTATTTCTAATGCGTGTGCGATAAGCGTAAATAGAATTAGGAGAATAGCGAAGGAATTCTGCAATCTTTGAACTTTCCTCGATGCCTAACCGGATAAGGGCAAAGATACGCAAATCTGTATTGAGGTGATTCTTTTCTGTTGGAACTATTTCTTCGCCAGGTCTTAGTAGAGCATTGAAATCATCAATGAATGTGGGAAATAAACGAAGGAATATATCATCAAAGTGATCGAAGAGCTCCGCAAGTTCATCCTCTCTCAATTGTTCGCTACTGGTCATACGTAATACATCAGCCTGCTGACCTGCTTTTAATTTGCGATTTACCTTAATACGATAATTATCAAGTTTATCGATATACTCAGAACATACACTCAGGAACTTACCGATATATTCATCTTTTACTCGGTTAGAGTCATTTAGGTGTATAATGGCCTGTCGGAGTTGTTCATTGATATCCGAGAGTCTCTGGTTTGCTTCCGAGAGATCGTGATTTTTGGCTGATAACTGATAGTTGAGTTGTCCTAATTCGTCATTAGCATTCTTCAACTCATTTCTTATCACTGCAAGTTGGCGACGTTTTTTGGAAACATATAATAAAAGCACGAGTAGTCCTATAAGCAAAAGGCTTATAGCAACAGTAGTCCATATCAAATTAGTATAGGCCTGATGCAAGTTCTGCTTATATTTGTCATTGATACGTGTCAGTATGGGAGTTACTAACCAAGATCTCATGTGGGTACTAAAATAGGAGATACACTCCCATGAGAAATCCATATACTTGTATGCACGATCAAGATTGCCTTCTTCATTCATCAGCGAATTGGCTAAGCTCCATAAAGCAGCCTGATCCATTATCGCCTGACGGATATCAGTTAATGCTGACATGATAAGCCAGTAACGCTCCATTTCTGCATCTCCCATATTCCTGAATATTTCAGAACGATAAAAAGACATTGTCGCATAATCACGAGATCCTGGCTTTGCAAGTTTCATCCATTTGTCACTACACTTCAATGCTTCGTCAGTATTCCCCTGATTATTAAGTTCTACTGATCTCAAAGCATTATAACCGTATGAGTCTTCAGGTAGAATATGGAGTAGAGAATCGCGGAAGGCAGCTGATCTTGAAAAGAACTGGTCTCTAAGTTTCTTGTCGTGTGAATAATAGCCCATCTCACCATATAGGTGATTCATACCCTTGAGATATGTAATCACCATGTCATTAGTCAGCTGATCTTTGGATATTGCCTTGAAGTGAATTTCTGCCTCTGGATAGAATCCTGTATCTGCCAACTGATAGGCTAAAGCCAGTTCGCTCTGAGTCTGCAGATCTTTTCTTCCCATTCGTTCAGCACATTCCATACATACTTGTATATAGTTAAGGGCTGAGTCATTAACGAATGCTACATATTCATGATAGAGACTGAGGGCAAATTGATATTTATCCTGGTCATTTCGTACAGCAGCATATTGCTTCTCCAAGATGTTGATTGCATCCTGCTTTTGTTTCTTATAAATTGAGGATGAATCAATAGCGACATCAAGGACACGATAAAGAGAATCCATGTTCACTTTACTGGCCCAGCTGGAATGTGTATAGAAAAAAATAGATATAATAGCTAGTAAGCAACGTTTCATTTTTGTATCATTTTGTATGATTTTGCAAATTTAATTCTTTTTCGTGAAAGTACAAAATAAAACGTCTTCTTTTTTTTGCTTTGCTGTAGTTTTGCCCTGAAAATAGCTGGTATGATATAGAATATGGGGTGATATACCTTTTCAAAACGTCTATATTACGAAAAGAGAGAGATGTGTGTATCTTATTGATAATCAGGCAAAAGAGATTCGTGTAAATCCGACATTTATCTATATTTACATCTTGATAGGCTTATTTGGCGCTTATTTTTTGTCTACCTTTGCATCCACAATAACCAAACATAACAATCGTTTAATAATTAAAAAGGTATTTTATGAAACAAAAAATGAACCTAAATGCAGTAAGACGATTTTTACTCGTCTTTTATGCTATGCTTCTCTCTCTGACAGTTACCGCTCAGAACTTAACTGGTATTCTGGGTACAGTGACTGACGAGAATGGTGACCCTGTAATTGGAGCCACTGTAGTTGAAAAGGCGCAACCTAAGAACGCTACCATTACCGATCTGGATGGTAAGTTCAATATTAAGGTAGCTCCTAATTCTAAAATTGTTGTGTCTTATGTGGGTTATGTCACAAAGGAAGTGACAGCTCAGAACGACATGACCATCGTGTTGAACGAGGATGCCCAGATGCTTAATGACGTAGTGGTCATTGGTTATGGCGTCCAAAAGAAAAGTGTTGTAACAGCCGCCATTTCAAAAGTTACTGGCGACGATCTTAATCTTACCAGACCTTCTCGTATTGAGGATGCTTTGAAGGGAAAGGTTAGTGGTGTACAGATTACGCAAGCTTCAGGTCAGCCAGGTTCTCCTTCAAAGTTTACTATCCGTGGTAGTGGTTCGGTCAACAATTCTGATCCTCTCTACATTGTCGATGGTATGGCAGTTGAGGGGGGTATCAATTATCTGAACCCAGTAGATATCGCTTCTGTTGAAATTTTGAAGGATGCTGCATCAGCAGCAATCTACGGTGCTCGTGCCGCTAATGGTGTTGTGTTGGTTACCACCAAGTCAGGTTCTGCAGGTAAGACCTCAGTGAATTATGATTTCAGTTTCGGATGGCAGAATCCTTGGAAGAAGAAGGCTGTACTGGACGCCAAGGAGTATATGACCATCATGAACGAGGCTCAGGTGAACGATGGCAACGCACCTCGCTATTCTTCTGATTACATTGCTGCATTCCAAGGCAATGGTACAGACTGGCAGGACGAGGTGTTCAATTACGATGCTCCCGTTCAGCAGCACCAGATAAGCATCAATGGTGGTAATGATAAGATGACCTATTTCCTCTCTTTGGGCTATTTTGATCAGGAAGGTATTGTCGGTGGTAACTACGGCAAGTCAAATTATACCCGTTGGAGTCTTCGTAGCAATTCTACCTATACCGTATTCGAAGAGAATAATCGTAATTTCCTGAATAAACTGAAGGTTGGTGTGAATATTGGTTATTCACGTTCCAAGAGTAC
Source organism: uncultured Prevotella sp. (assembly GCA_946405145.1). Taxonomy (GTDB): domain Bacteria; phylum Bacteroidota; class Bacteroidia; order Bacteroidales; family Bacteroidaceae; genus Prevotella. The sequence continues at coordinate 219,517 of CAMJGE010000002.1, read as the reverse complement.
AGGTATTACCACTAATACAGAGTATGGATCTATCCTTGGTAGTGCTTTGACCTTCTCTCCGCTGGTTCCTGTTTACGCTTCTGAGGAAGAAGGACGTGCTATTTTGGAGGCCAATCCTACAGCTATCACTAAGGATGGTCGCGTATTCTCATTGCCTCCTTCTGGTTTCCAGGAGCTGACCAACCCGGTGGCTACTCTGAATCAGCCTACATCTAATAAGAATAATGATGATAAGTTTGTGGCCTCTTTCTGGGCAGAGCTTGACATTCTTCCAGGTTTGAAGTTCAAGAGCAGCTATGGTGCTGACCTTGCATTTTGGGGTAACGATTCCTATGGATATCCAGAATACCGTGGTACGATGGCCCATACAGACAAGAGTTGGGTTTCAAGTACAATGAACCGTGGTTTCCGCTGGCAGGTTGAGAATGTGTTGACCTATCAGAATACTTTTGCTGAGAAGCATAACTTGACTGTTGTGCTGGGCCAGTCTGCCAACCGCTATAAGTACCGTAATCTTTCTGGTACCGATTACGACCTGTTGGATACTGATCCAATGAAGGCTAATATCAATTATGCTATTGCTGACCGTTCAGAAGAGCGTGTATCTGGTGGAACAGGTGGCTATGACAAGACTTCACTGGCTTCTTATTTCGGTCGTTTGGACTATAACTTTGATGAGCGTTATATGGTTCAGTTCACCCTGCGCCGTGATGGCTCCTCAGTCTTTGGTACAAACAACAAGTGGGCTACCTTCCCTGCTGTTTCTCTGGGATGGAACGTGCTTAATGAACCTTACCTGCAGAATATAAAGCCCTCTTGGTTCGACGTAATGAAAATTCGTGCATCTTGGGGACAAAACGGTAATGCCTCTATCGGTAACTTCCTCTATATGTCGTTGATGGATGGTGGTGAGAACTACTATTTCGGTGGCAGCTATGATCCTGTTTCAGAAACCAATAATGGTACGATGGTCTATGGTTCTTCTCCTGGTCGTGTGGCTAACCCTGACATCAAGTGGGAGACTTCTGAGCAGATTGACCTTGGATTAGACCTTCGCTTCTTTAGCAGCCGCTTAAGCTTCAGCTTCGATTACTTCAAGAAGAAGACAAAGGATATGCTTGCTTATATGCCTGTTCCTACTTATATCGGACAGAGTGCACCTATGGGTAACCTGGGTAAGATGGAGAACTGGGGTCTTGAGTTTGAAATCGGTTGGAAGGACAGCATTAAAGACTTCCACTACTATGTGAATGGAAACCTCTCTTTCCTGAAAAACAAGATGATCGACCTCGGCAATGAGTCAGGTGAGACTGACTACGAAGGTGCTGGTGCAGGTGGTGTTGGTACTTATGTTCATGGTAAGAATGGTGATGTTTGGCCCTACTTCTACGGTCTGAAGACTAATGGCCTGTTCCAAAACTGGGATGAGGTGAATAGTTACACCAATGCAAGTGGTGATTTGATTCAGCCGAATGCACATCCTGGTGATGTACGCTTTGTTGACCTCGATGGCGATGGAGTTATCGGTAATGGTGATCGTACGAAGATTGGTAAGGGTATGCCTGACTGGACCTTTGGTTTCACACTTGGTGCAGACTGGAAGGGCTTCGATTGCAACTTTGCTTTCCAGGGTACATTGGGTAACGATGTATTCGACTTTGCACAACGTGGTGATGTTCCCGCAATGAATCGTCCAACATGGATCCTTGATCGTTGGATTGGTGAGGGCACCAGCAATAAGATTCCACGTATGACTGCTGCTAACCCCAACGGTAACTGGGTGTCTTCTGATCTTTTCATCAAGAACGGCTCATATATGCGCTTGAAGAATGCGCAGATTGGTTATACACTGCCTCAGCACATCACCCGTATGGCTTCTATCCAGCGCCTGCGTGTCTATGTAGCTGCAGAGAATTTGCTGACCTTTACCAGCTATAAGGATGGATTTGATCCTGAGCTTGGTGGTGGCGATGGTGCTTCTGCAACAGCTATGGGTGTTGATAAAGGTATTTATCCGCAGGCTCGTACTATCTATGTAGGTGCTAATGTTACATTCTAATCAATTAAAAAGAAACAACGATATGAAAATCAATAAAATATTTATGATGGCAGCTGTGCTGGCTTCTGGTATGACGCTGGCATCATGCGGTGACAGCTTCTTGGAGTCACTTCCCACTGAACAGCTTGCCGATGGTGGTACAGCCACCGAGTCATCTATTAACTCAGGATTGGCAGCAACCTATCAGATCCTGTTGTTCGACTCTTATGCCAACAATAATTATGAGGCCATTCCTGTTATAGCTGATGTACAGTCAGACGACTGCTATAAGGGCGGTGGCGATGCTGGTGACCAGTTGCAGCTTTACAATATCTCACTCTTCCAGGCTGATGCCCTTCACACGCTGCCTGGTTCATGGAACATCTATACTTCAGGATTTGCCCGTGCTAACAGTGTGATTAATGCATGTGCCAATATTGAGAATAAGACCGATAAGGTGCGCCAGTATAATGCAGAGGCTCACTTCCTGCGTGCCTACTATGTGTATATGCTTTGGAAGTATTTTGGAAGCATTCCTTTCTTCACGGAGCCACTGACACCCGCCACCAATTATATGGCTCGTCAGCTCTCACCCGATGAGGTTTATGCACAGATTATCAGCGACGTGAATGTTGCCTGCGAGGATGGTGTACTCCCTATGTATAATAACAATGGTGCAGATGCAGGTCGTGTGAACCGTGCTGCAGCTCTGATGCTGAAGGCTCGTACTGTGATGTATCAGAAAGATTCTTCCAAATATCAGGAAGTGGCTAACGATCTCGCTACAATTATCAATAGTGGTGAGTATGCACTTATGAGCGATTTTGAATCAATCTGGGATAATGATGGTGAGTTCTGCCGTGAGTCCATCTTCGAGAGCAATCAGATGGGTGAAGGTAAGACTTGGTCAAGCGGTTGGCAGGGTTATGGTACAAACCTTCCTGCTTTCATCTCTCCCAATGACCTGAAAGACGCTACAGGTACCTATAATGGCGGTTGGGGATTCTGTCCAGCACGTACCTCTACTTATGAGATGTATGCTGATGGTGATACACGCCGTGATGCTTCTGTTATCGACTATCGTACGGTAGGTGCTTATGGACCTCGTTTCCAGGATACAGGTTATTTCTTCAAGAAATATACAGCCCGCAACGGTTATCGTAAGTCTTCTGGCGATCTGGATCTTAACTATTGTAACAATCTCCGTATCTTCCGCTATGCAGAGACGCTGCTCAACTATGCAGAACTTGTGCTGATGGAAGGTGTAGCAGAACAGCAGGGCGTTTCTGCAAAGGAATGCTTCAATCAGGTTCGTCGTCGTGCCTTTGGTGACAACAATCATGACATTGCCAACCCCACGGCTCAGGAGATTAAGGATGAGTATCACTATGAGTTCGTTGGCGAGGGTCACCGTTACTACGATCTCGTACGCTGGGGCGATGCAGCTAAAGTGTTGACAGAGAATGATGCTACGCACAATTCTGTACGTACTTGGAATGATTTTAACAAGTATCTGCCTATCCCACAGTCAGAGATCGACAGAACTGCAGGTACGGAGTATGCCCTGAAGCAGAATCCTGGTTACAAATAATAAATTAAAGACAATAATTAAGAGTTTGAATCATTATGAAAAAGATTTTATATAGTACAATGATAGCTTGCCTGGCGCTTGTAGGATTCAATTCCTGCAGCCCCCAGGAGAGCGATGACCATAGTCTGGGTGCAGAGCCTCAGACAAGCCAGTTGGCCTTTACTTCCACCCCGACTGCAGCTAAAGCTAATGTGATTGATTTCAAGAACACATCTTCTGTTCCAGGTGTTGCTCTCTGGGATCTGGGTAATGGAAAGTCGGCTGAAGGTACCACTGTTCAGGGTGAGTATCCTTATGCAGGAACCTATGCAGTGACGATGACACTGTTTACCTCTGGTGGTTCTGCTACTCTCACACAGAATATCACTATCGCTGAAGATGATGCTACACTGCTCGATTCACCTTGGTTTAACGCCTTGACAGGTGGTGCTTCTGCAGTCGAAGGCAAGACATGGGTATTTGATCAGTATCACGATAACCACTTTGGTGTGGACGATGTTAATGCTTATCCTCGTTCTTCTGGCTGGTGGTGGGGCTGCCCCGCTGAAGGCAAAGATGGTTGTTCGCTCTACGAGCAGGAGTTCACCTTCGTTCTTGGTGGTACTCAGCTTGTATGGAAGAATAAAGGCTTTATCTATACCAATGAGAATGGTAAGAATGCCCTTGGCAAGGGAGGTACTGAGAATCCTATTGTAGGCGATTACGATTGTCCTTACACTCCTGCAGATGGTCTGACCTTCTCTCTCGACGAGTCTGCAAAAACCCTCACCTTGAGTGGTGATGCTTTCCTTGGTCACTATGCTGGTACATCTACTTACTATATCGAGAAGTTGACAGAGGATGAGCTTTGGGTTTACTGCAAGAGTTCTGTTGAACCAGGTAATGCATGGTGGTATCGCTTTGTTCCGAAGGAAAAGAATGTGAAGCCTGAGATTCAGATTACGATGAAGGCTCCTAAATATGAAGAGGATTTTGAAGGTGACGAACTGTCTATCCCATTAGCTAACGAGGCTCTTTCTGACAAGTCAGGTGCATGGGCTAACCCCGCTCCGGTTCCCATCAACGAGTCTGATAAGGTATTCCTGTACCAGAAGAAAGCAGGCGAGAAGTACTCTAACGTTTCATTTGTAGAACCTGCAGAGCATACAAAGTTCGACCTCACGAAGGGTAGCAAAGTACGTATAAAGGTTTATATTCCTTCTTATAACGACTTCACCACAGAGGCAGGCCATGAGGACTGGGCTGTGGCAACCCTTCAGAAGCAGTTGTCAATCAAGCTCCAGAACAATGATCTGGGTGGCAATGCTTACACCACACAGGCAGAGGTGATCAAGGGCAATCTGGAGACCGACAAATGGATAGAACTCGAGTTTGACTTCAGTGCCTTTGCAGATCGTCAGGACTTCGACAAGGTAGTCATCCAGTTTGGTGGCGAAGGACACGACGCTCCTGGTACCTTCTTCTTCGATGATTTCTACTTTGGAGAATAATCCCAATGAAAGGTCACTTTCGAAAGGGAGTGACCTTTCATCATTATATGTAGAACTGGAATTAAGTACATTTCTGATATGACAATTAAGTACCTTGCTGTTGCATGGCTCTCTTCCCTTATTGCCATTCCTGTCATGTCGCAGATAAAAGCAGACCTCAATACAACGCATGAAACATCGGGTTTTGTGCCAAAGGGATATCATCTGGACTGGAGTGATGAGTTCGATGGGGGACCTGAGTTGAACACTATCGACTGGACTCACGAAGTACAGAACGCTGGTTGGGTGAATCATGAATTGCAGAATTATGTGAATCACCAGACGCCACAAGGAGCACTTGTAACTGAAGTGAAAAACGATCACCTTATTATCCGCTGTCTGAAAGAGAATGGCAAAATCTATTCTGGGCGTGTGTACGCACATGTGAAGAAGGGCTGGAAGTATGGGTATATCGAGGCTCGTATCAAACTGCCGAAGGGTAAGGGTACCTGGCCTGCCTTCTGGATGATGCCTGTACATTTCACAGGCTGGCCTAAGGATGGTGAGATCGATATCATGGAGGAGGTTGGTTACCACCCCAATTACGTCTCGTCAAGTCTTCATGCCAATGCTCATGTACATAGCAATGGTACGCAGGTGACGCATGAGATGCTATGCCCTGGAGCTGAGGATGAGTATCATATTTATGGTATAGAGTGGACTGGGCAGAAGATTACGACCTTTGTCGATGGTAAGAAACAGTTGGAATATGCCAATCGCGGTCTAGGTCGTGACGACTGGCCTTATGATGATCCCTTCTATGTCATCCTGAATCTCGCCTGGGGTGGTGACTGGGGTGGTTCACAAGGTGTTGATGACAGTCAGTTGCCAGTAGAAATGCTGGTAGATTATGTACGTGTCTATCAAAGTGGTGCTGAAAACCCAGACACAGGTATCCGTCCTGTCGCAAAATCCACTCCCGTTATGGATGGTTATATTTATGACTTACAAGGACGCCGCATAGAACGTCCCATTAAAGGGATTTATATTCAGAATGGACAGAAATACTACGCAAATGCGAAATAATACGATAACAGAATGAAGAATTATATATTAACATTAGTTTTACTCGGAGCCTCAGTCGGGTCGCAGGCACAGTCACTGCCTGTCTATCTCGATGAGTCGAAGCCTGTAGAACAGCGCATCGATGATGCTTTGGCACGAATGACGCTGGACGAGAAGATTGCAGTCATTCATGCACAGTCGAAATTTTCCAGTCCTGGTGTCAAACGACTGGGATTCCCTGACCTCTGGACCGACGACGGTCCTCACGGCGTGCGTCCGGATGTGCTGTGGGATGAGTGGGTGCAGGCTGGTCAGACCAATGACTCCTGTGTCGCATTCCCTGCGCTGACCTGTCTGACTGCTACTTGGAATCCCTGTCTCTCAAAACTCTATGGTGAGAGCTTGGCTGAAGAGGCACTCTATCGTGGCAAGCAGGTGATGCTGGGTCCTGGTGTGAACATCAATCGCACACCTCTCAATGGACGTAATTTTGAATACATGGGCGAGGATCCTTGGTTAGCCTCCAGAATGGTGGTGCCTTACATCCAGGGCCTTCAGTCGAAGGGTATAGCAGCCTGTGTAAAACACTATGCCCTGAACAATGACGAGGAATATCGTCATCAGGTGAACGTCATTGTCAGTGATCGTGCGCTGCATGAAATATATCTTCCAGCTTTCAAGGCAGCTGTCCAGGAGGCTGGTGCTTGGGCCATCATGGGCTCTTATAATCTCTATCAGAACCAACACAATTGTCATAATAAAACTTTGCTCAACAAGATTCTGAAGCAAGACTGGGGCTTCGATGGGGTAGTGATCTCTGATTGGGGAGGTTGCCACAACACTGAAGAAGCCATTACCAACGGACTCGATCTGGAATTCGGCTCTTGGACTGACGGCCTCACTATGGGTGCTACCAATGCATACGATAATTACTATCTGGCTTTGGCCTATAAGAAGTTGATTCAGGAAGGCAAGTATTCCACTAAGGAACTGGATGAGAAGGTACGTCGCGTGCTGCGTCTGTTCTATCGCACCACGATGAACCGCCAGCGCCCCTTCGGCTTCCTTTGCTCAGAGTCTCATTACGAGGCAGCTTTGAAGATTGCGCAGGAAGGTATCGTACTGCTGAAGAACAACCGTCAGGTGCTTCCTGTCAAGAATGCCAAGCGTATTCTGGTAGTAGGCGAGAATGCCATCAAGATGATGACTGTTGGTGGAGGTTCCTCTTCGCTGAAGGTGCAGAAGGAAATCCTGCCACTCGATGGCATCAAGGCTCGTTTCGCTGATGCTGAGGTGGATTACGCACGAGGTTATGTGGGCGACACGATTCAGAGTTATAATGGCGTTACCATTGGACGTAGCTTGTACGACCTGCGTAGTGCTGAAGAGCTGACGGCAGAGGCTGTCGCCAAGGCAAAGAAAGCTGATGTTGTCATCTTTATAGGTGGTCTGAACAAAAGCGATTATCAAGACTGTGAGGGTCATGATCGTAAAGCCTATGGCTTACCCTATGGACAAGATCAGTTGATTGAGGCACTTGTCAAGGCTAATCCCAATCTGGTCTATGTCAACATCTCAGGAAATGCAGTCGCCATGCCTTGGGCAGAAAAGGTGCCTGCCATTGTGCAGGGCTGGTTTGTAGGCTCTGAGGCTGGAGAGGCATTAGCCAGTGTACTTGCCGGCGATGTGAATCCTTCCGGCAAACTGCCTTTCACCTGGTATGCACGTCTTGAGGATTGTGGTGCTCACGCCACAGGTAGTTATCCTGGTACATGGCGTGAAGGTCATCAGATTATCGACGAGACTTACAAGGAGGATATCTTCGTAGGTTATCGTTGGACTGACAAGCAGAACATCAAACCTCTCTTCCCCTTTGGCTATGGACTGAGTTATACCACTTTCGAGGTAAGTAACCTTCGTGCAGACAAGCGCGAGATGACTGCTGATGGCAAACTGACGATTTCCGTTGATGTCAAGAATACAGGCTCTATAGCTGGCGCAGAGGTCTTACAGCTTTATATCAGTGATTCAAAGTCGTCTCAGCCACGCCCCGTCAAGGAACTGAAAGGCTTCAAGAAGGTCACTCTGGCTCCAGGTGAGACGCAGCAGGTCGATTTCACCATCGATCGCTCAGCTCTTAGCTTCTATGACGAGCAAACAGGTAAATGGATTGCAGAGCCTGGTGAGTTTGTGGCTATCGTCAACAACTCTTCGGCTCCAACCAAAAATAGAATTCGATTCATACTTAGTTCAAAAACTGTGCAGAGTAACAATCTTTGAAGTTCATACGTTCTGCAAGTTTAACAAAAGCCCCCGAAGCACGTGATGTGTATCGGGGGTTCTTTTTGTTACTATTGAAAAATGTACTGAAAAGTTTGGCGGTTTCGGGCAAAATGGCTACTTTTGCCGATGCGTACTATTTGAACCTAAAAACAAAATAATATGGTAGAACTAAAGAACGAACAGCTCTCCGTTGTTGTGTCGGAGAAAGGAGCCGAGCTCCAGAGCATCAAGGATGCTCATGGTAAGGAATATCTGTGGCAGGCAGATCCCCAATACTGGGGGCGTCGCTCTCCCATACTCTTTCCTATTGTCTGCAGTGTGAACGATGAGACTTATTTTGTTGAGGGCAAGGCGTATCATCTGCCTCGTCATGGCTTTGCCCGCGATGCAGAGTTTCAGTTGATTGCCCATAGCGATAGAAAAGTGACTTTCGCCCTTGAGTCCTCAGAAGAGACGAAAAAAGTCTATCCTTACGACTTCACCCTGAGTGTGAGCTATGTGCTTGATAATAATAAGATAGGTGTCATCTGGCACGTGCATAATACAGACATTCGGGAGATCCATTTCCAGATAGGTGGTCATCCTGCTTTTAACATCCCTGATATGAAGGCTGGTGAAAACCAATATGGTCGTATTCGTCTTGACAATGCGGAACCCATGGATGCCTTGCACAGTTACCTCGACGGCTCGCATGATATGGACGAGGTGCCTTTTGTGGAAGCAGAAGATGGATTGATGGAGTTCTCCAACAACACCTGGCGCAATGACTCCATCAAGATCCATAAGTGTCAGCTGCATCGTGCCGAATTGCTGAATAAGGCAGGTGAGGCAGAAGTCACTGTCGATTTCCGTACCCCTGTCATCGCATTCTGGAGCCCATACGATAAACAGGCACCCTTCGTCTGCATTGAGCCTTGGTATGGAATAGGCGATCCTCGTGGGTTCAAGGGGGAGTTTAAGGACAAGCCCCTAATGAATCACCTTCAGCCTGGTGCCTCCTTCATGTCGAAGTATGAGATAACAATAAAAGGATAGGCGATTGCCTATCCTTTTACTGAACCCTAAGGGAGAGCCTCTTGTCGGATTCGAACCAACGACCCCGAGATTACAAATCACGTGCTCTGGCCAACTGAGCTAAAGAGGCGGGTGAGCGAGCTTACTGTATCGCGCCGCTACAACCAAGTACCCTTGCTGCGTTCCCACCCTGGGGGATTCCGAGGGAGCTGGCCGTACAGGACTCGCCCATTTTCTAAAACCGCTGCAAAATCAGTGCACGCCGAATGCAGAGAGCTCGCTCTATGCTGAGGCGCAGCCTGATTTCGAACGTGGTTTTTCTAAAACCGCGTGCAAAGGTACTACAATAAATTAAGAATTAAGAATTAAGAAATAAGAATTTTTCTGTTTTTAACTATTTTTTGAGCCAAACCACTCGTTATATGCGGGAAAATGCGTAATTTTGCACCTTGAAATATAAGACTGTTAAAATGATTACGCCACACGAATATGTACAATTAAAGGCTTTTGCCCGTCAGGATGGTGCTTTGCTCGCCCTTCTTTGGGTGTTCACATCCACCTTATATATTATTGGAATGACTAATCAGCTGATTGGTCTGGCAGCTGCGATGTTGATATTCTACACCCCCTTTTTCGTGGGTGGCAGACTGCGCAAATTCCGTGATTATGCTCGCGAGGGGCTCATCTCGTTCCGCCGGGGCTATGCCTATACCGTCTTTATGTTTTTCTATGCAGGTGTGCTTTTCGCTGTTGCCATATATGTCTATCTGACATTCATGGATCATGGATTCCTGATGAGTCAGATGTCAAAGGTGCTCACCTCTGACGAGGCGCGCCAGGCTATGCAGCAGTATGGCATGACAGAGATGATGAATGAGAGTCTGAGCCAGTTGGCAAAGGTACGCCCTATCGACTATGCGCTCGACATGCTGACGGTGAATATCACACTGGGATTTATCCTGGGTGTACCCATCAGTTTGATGATGCAGCGCAATGTCGCCAAGACTGAGGAATAAACAAGTAAAAAGGTGGAAGAGTAAAGAAATGGATATATCAGTTGTAATCCCTCTTTATAACGAGGAAGAATCGATACCTGAGCTGTATGCGTGGATAGAGCGCGTGATGAAGGAGAATCACTTTACTTACGAGGTGATCTTCATCAATGATGGCTCTACCGATCGTTCTTGGGAGATTATCTGTGAGTTGAACAAGAAACAGCCCGATGTCGTGAAGGGTATCAAGTTCCGTCGTAACTACGGCAAGAGCCCAGCCCTCTTTTGTGGCTTTGAACAGGCTCAGGGCGACGTGGTGATCACGATGGATGCTGACCTTCAGGACTCTCCAGATGAGATCCCCGATCTTTACCGTATGATCAAGGAAGAGGGCTACGACCTTGTTTCAGGCTATAAGCAGAAGCGTTATGACCCCATCTCAAAGACCATTCCCACGAAGCTTTTCAATGCTACTGCCCGCAAAATCAGCGGCATCAAGAATCTTCACGACTTCAACTGCGGACTGAAAGCCTACCGCAAGGCGGTAGTGAAGAATATCGAGGTGTATGGCGAGATGCACCGTTATATCCCTTATCTGGCTAAGAATGCCGGTTTCGACAAGATTGGCGAGAAGGTGGTGCAGCATCAGGCCCGTAAGTATGGTACCTCAAAGTTCATGGGTCTGAACCGCTTTGTGAATGGCTATCTCGACCTGCTTACCCTCTGGTTCCTCTCAACATTTGGCAAGAAGCCAATGCACGTGTTTGGTTTCTTAGGCACCATCATGTTCTTCATTGGTTTTGTGGCTGCATTCTGGATAGGTGCCGACAAGCTCTGGTGCCTGGCTCATCACATCCCCCAGCGCCTGGTCACTGATTCCCCTTATTTCTATATCGCTCTGACGATGATGGTAATTGGCACCCAGCTGTTCCTGACAGGCTTTCTGGGCGACCTGATTAGTCGCTCGTCGAGTGGGCGTAATGATTATCAGATAGAAGAGACAATATGAGAAAGTGGCTTTTGTTCCTTAGTGTAACGCTTGTCGTTTCCTGCTCCTCCATTGAATGTCCTGTTGATAACATGGTGGTGGCTGTCTATGATATTTGTGACGCAGATGGTGAACCGGTAGCTTTGGAAGACACGCTGACTGTCAGCACAAAGCTCAGAAATGGTGTGGATTCCGTCCTTCTGAACAAGGCTGTAGGCGTCGTAGGGTTCAGTTTGCCTGTCAGTCAGGATCATCCAGTAGACGAGTTCTACTTCAACTTCTTTGGTAAGGATTATAATATCACCGATACTGTTTGGATTGAGAAAGATGATATTCCTCATTTCGAGTCGATAGAGTGTAAAGCCACCTTCTTCCATGAGCTGAAAGCTGTGAGTTTTACCGAACATGTCATCGATTCCTTGGTTATTAAGAAAGCATTCGTAGATTATGATTATAAGACGACTCATATCAACATCTATCTGGACGGCGATCGTTAGTCTGCTCCTGGTACTGACCGCTTCGCCAGCCTCGGCACAGAAGAAGTTCTTTACCTTGCAGAAAGACTCCGTTCCTGTGTTTCGCGGCTTCGCTGTGTCGTTCGACATGGTGGGAGCTGGTATGCTGATGTTTGGTGATCGGGGGCAGCTTGAAGGTGCACTTCGTGTGAATCTTCACGACGAGTGGTTCCCTGTCTTTGAGCTTGGATACGGTAAGGCCGATAGCCATGATGATGTGACTAAGATCGAATATAAGACGAAGGCTCCTTATTTCAAAGTGGGTATTGATAGGAATATGCTCAAGGATAAGCATGGGCCAAATCGTCTCTACGCAGGTCTGCGCTATGCCTTTACCAATTACAAGGTCGATATCACCCGTCCTATGCTAACTGATCCCAACTGGCATTGGGATTCCAACTACAATATCGAGGGCGCATCCTGTAATCTGCACTGGGTGGAGGTTCTCGTAGGTCTCGATGCTAAGGTCTGGGGCCCGCTCCATCTGGGGTGGAATGTGCGCTATAAGCTTCGTGTCTCTCATAAAGAGGGCGACTTTGGCAAGACATGGTATGTGCCTGGATTTGGAACCAACGACAATGGCAGAATCGACGCAACTTTTAATGTTATCATCGATATCTGATTATGGATACACCTCAGAAGAAACGCCTCATTTGGCAATTGCCTTTCCTGGTATTGCTCATTGTCGGATCGATTTTTATCATTCGACAGCAAAGCATTATGCCCTATCGGCATACCGAGGATTTCATCTTTGGCACCACCTATCAAGTTACTTATCAGTATGATATAGATTTGCGCGACTCCATCAAAAGCCAACTGCTGAAGGTCGATCAGTCACTCTCACCTTTCAATGAGAATTCAGTGATATCGGCCATCAATTACAACCAGTCGGCAAAACCTGATGAGATGTTCCTTGATGTCTTTCGTCAGGCTATGAAAATCTCGCGTGAGACCAATGGCACCTTCGACATCACGGTGGCTCCGCTGGTCAATGCCTGGGGCTTCGGCTTTAAGAAGGGGGAACTGCCTACCCCTCGTCAGGTGGATAGTCTGAAAGCTATTGTGGGCTATCAGAAATTGTCGCTTGTCGATGGTATGATACATAAGGCAGACCCTCGTATGATGATCGACTGCTCTGCCATTGCCAAAGGTTATGGCGTTGATGTGGTGGCCAAGTACCTGCGCAGCAGAGGGGTGGAGAACTTTATGATTGAGATTGGAGGTGAGATTGTGACACAGGGCGTCAATCCCAGTAAGCATCCCTGGCGCATCGGTGTGACGAAGCCAACAGAGGATTCACTGAATATAGGCGGACGAGAGTTGCAGACCACCCTGAAGGTCAATAACGTGGCGATGGCCACTAGTGGCAACTACCGCAATTTCTATTATAAGGACGGAAAGCGTTATGCCCATACCATCGATCCCCACACTGGCTATCCTGTGCAGCATAACATTCTTTCTGCTACGGTATTTGCCAAGAGTTGTATGGTGGCAGATGCCTTTGCCACCTCCTTCATGGTGATGGGGCTTGATGGCGCAAAGGAGATACTCAAGAAGCATCCCGAACTGATGGCGTATCTCATCTTTGATAATGGGCGCGGGGGCAATGGCGTCTGGTTCTCACCTTCTTTAAAAGATTCTATCGTCAAATAATCAGCGTCTTAGCCTATGCCTGTCTTGAAGATCTACGATCAACTTCTTCAGTTCCCTCTCTTTCAGGGTATGAGTCACGATGACCTGGAGATTGTGGCTGGACATACGCGCTTTGGCTTTATGAAGGTGTCGGCAGGCAAGCGGATTGTGGCCTCTGGTGCTCCTTGTACCCAACTCTGTTTTGTCATCAGTGGTTCGGTGAGTGTGGAATGTCATGCCGACGAGGGGCGTTTCTCAGTGCTGGAACACATGGGAGCACCTTACGTCATTCAGCAGGAGGCGATCTTCGGCTATTACCAGCGCTACACGCGGACTGTCTCAGCTCAGACCGATGTTAGTCTGCTTACCATCGACAAGGAAGAGGTGCTACGCCTGCTTGAGGATTTTCTGGTGTTCCGTCTGAACCTGGTAAACCACTATGCCACTCAGACACAGAAACTCAGCCAGCAGTTCTGGCGAGGGGCTCCTCGCAGTCTGCGCGAGCGAGTGGTGCGGTTCTTCTTGAGCCATTGCAGCTATCCTGCGGGCTCAAAGATTTTCTTTATCCTGATGGAGCGCCTGGCACAGGAGCTGAACGACAGTAGGCTGAATGTGTCGCGTGTGCTGAATCAGTTGCAGTACGAGGGGCTTGTAGAACTGCATCGCGGCAGGGTGGTCATTCCCCAGTTGGAACGCCTGGTTATGTAACTAGACTGTGATTTATAAGAAATAAATAAAGTTGTGAAATGGAAACATTGATGTTTTGGGGTTTTAGTTATCATGCGTGGATAACCATCATCACGGTGGTTGGTTTGTTTGCTACGCTGCTATTCACCAAAGTGCGTACCGATTTTGTGTTCTTTTCTGCCATCGGTATCCTGTTTGTCACAGGTGTGCTTGATACTAAGGAGGCTTTCTCAGGCTTCGGCGCTACTGCTACCATCACCGTGTTCGTGTTGTTTATCGTAGTGGCTGGTCTGACTTATACAGGTGTGCTACAGTGGATAGTGAAGAATCTGCTGGGGCAGCCAAAGACCTATAAGATGGCTATTGTCCGTCTGATGGTACCTGTAGCCCTGCTTAGCTCTTTTCTCAGCAACACCACCGTTGTCACTATCTTCGTCAATATTGTCAAAATCTGGGCAAAGAAACTTCATATCACGCCTTCGCGACTGCTCATCCCCTTGAGCTACGCCTCAGGCATGGGTGGTGTCTGCACCCTTATCGGCTCACCCACCCACATGCTGGTATATGGTCCTGGTGGCTATCGCTTTAGCGACTTCATGCGCATTGGCCTGCTGATGAATATCATCATCCTCGCCTCCAATATCCTTATCGTGAATATTCTCTTCCCATTGACACCATTAACAAAATAGATAGAATCATGAGTAAGATTACCAAATGGGTGCTTGCCGCCACCCTTGTCTGCGGCATCAATGTATTGACCTCTTGCAAGACGGCAAATGCCGGCAATGGCGAAGCATCAAAAGTCGTATCCACAGAACTGATCCGCACCAGCCAGAGCTGGGATGGTGTAGAATTGCCCGACTACTTCAAGGGCCGGCCTGAGCTGGTGGCTGTGAAATATGTGTTCCCTGCAGGTAAGAAGCTAGGTTGGCATCACCATGTAGCTATGAACTATGGTGTGCTGGTACAGGGCGAACTCACCATCATCGGTCAGGACGGCAAGGAGAAAGTGGTTCATGAGGGTGAGGCTGTCGTAGAGATGGTTGGCACCATCCATCACGGTGAGAACCGAGGAAAGAAGGATGTCATCCTTTATATGTTCTACCTCTCTCAGAAGGATCTGCCCCTGGCTGTTCAGCATCCTGAGATTCCAATGAATTAACCCTTTAAGAATGAACGAACAAAAAGAGAGAAAAAATCCGTTTTTCCTGCCCTATGATACGCCTCATAACGTGGCGCCATTCGATCGTATCCGTCTTGAAGATTTCGAGGAGGCTATGCTCGAAGGAATCCGTCGTGACGATGAGCAGATAGAGAAGGTTATCAATAACCCGGAGAAGCCAACCTTCGACAATACCATCATCAGTGTGGATGACGAGAAGGAAGGCGATAACTACTACGATCTGCTGGGTAGGGTGACAACGGTGTTCTTTAATCTGCTTTCGGCAGAGACGAACGACGAGATGGATGCGCTGGCTCAGAAGATGAGTCCTATCCTGACCAAGCATGCCAACGACATCCGCTTGAATAAGAAACTGTTTGAGCGTATCCAATACGTGCATCGCCATCATCGTAAGCTGACACCTGAGGAGCAGATGCTGCTCAACAACTGCTACGAGGGATTCGTACGCAGTGGTGCCCTGCTCGACGAGGCCGGTAAGGAGCGCCTGCGCCAGTTGACGGAAGAGGCCTCGATGCTCAGTCTGCAGTTCTCGCAGAACCTGCTCAAAGAGAACAAGGCGTTTACCCTGCATATCACCGATGAGGCTCAGCTCGACGGACTGCCTGACACTGCCCGTGAGGCTGCTGCCCTGGCTGCCAAGGAGCAGGAGAAGGAGGGATGGGTGTTCACACTCGACTTCCCCAGCTACTCGCCGTTTATGACCTACAGCACGAAGCGCGAGCTCCGTCGCCAGCTGTATATGGCTAAGAATACGGAGTGTATCCATGATAATACGGAGAACAATATAGACATCTGTAAGCGACTCATCAACCTGCGTCGTGAACTGGCTCAGTTGTTGGGGCACAAGACCTACGCCGACTACGTGTTGAAACGCCGTATGGCAGGAAATGTGCGCAATGTGTATAAGTTGTTGAATGAACTGGTGACTGCCTATAAGCCCACCGCCGTGAAGGAGGTGAGGGAGATAGAGAAGATGGCCCGTAAGATGGAGGGGCCAGACTTCGAGCTGCAACCCTGGGACTTCGGCTTCTACGCCCACAAGCTCAAGCTGAAGCGTTATAACATCGACGCGGAGATGCTGCGACCTTATTTCGAGCTGTCGAAGGTGATCGACGGGGTGTTCGGACTGGCTAACCGCCTCTATGGTATCACCTTCAAGGAGAATAAGGCGATACCCGTGTATCATCCTGATGTGAAGGCCTACGAGGTGTTCGATAAGGACGGCTCTTTCCTCGCCGTGTTCTATGCCGACTTCCATCCCCGTAAGGGTAAGCAGGGTGGTGCCTGGATGACGGAATACCAGGGACAGTGGATCGACAGGAAGGGCGTGAACAACCGTCCGCATGTGAGTGTGGTGATGAACCTCACCAAACCTACGGAAGAGAAGCCTGCCCTGCTCACATTGAGTGAGGTGGAGACTTTCCTGCATGAATTCGGACA
Source organism: uncultured Prevotella sp. (assembly GCA_946405145.1). GTDB lineage: Bacteria > Bacteroidota > Bacteroidia > Bacteroidales > Bacteroidaceae > Prevotella. The sequence continues at coordinate 202,620 of CAMJGE010000002.1, read as the reverse complement.
CTCCTTACATGGCATGTTTGCCAATACCCGTTTCGAGAGCCTGAGTGGCACAAACGTGTGGTGGGACTTTGTGGAGCTGCCGTCGCAGTTTATGGAGAACTTCGCCATTGAGAAGGCTTTTCTGCGTACCTTCGCCTTCCACTATCAGACAGGCGAGCCGTTGCCCGACGAACTGATCCGCCGCATCGTGCGCAGTCGTAACTTCAATGTGGCTTATGCCTGCATGCGACAGCTGAGTTTCGGACTGCTCGACATGGCTTACTACACGAAGAAGGAACCCTTCGACGAGGATATCATAGCTTTTGAGAAGAAAGCCTGGGAGAAGGCGATGGTGATGAAGCAGCTGCCCGACACCTGTATGACGGTGCAGTTCTCGCATATCATGGCAGGCGGCTACGCAGCAGGCTACTATAGCTATAAGTGGGCTGAGGTGCTGGATGCCGATGCCTTCAGCGTGTTTAAGAAGCATGGCATCTTCGACGAGAAAACGGCTCAGAGCTTTCGTGAGAACATCCTTTCAAAGGGTGGTACTGAGAACCCCATGACATTATATAAACGTTTCCGTGGTGGTGAACCCACCATTGATGCATTATTAAAACGCAATGGAATCAAGCGATAAACAACTGAAACTGGACATGCGCTATCTGAAGATGGCGCGCGTATGGGCGGAGAACTCCTACTGCCAGCGCCGACAAGTGGGTGCTCTGGTGGTGAAGGACAAGATGATTATCAGCGACGGCTATAATGGTACGCCCAGCGGCTTTGAGAATGTGTGTGAGGACGACAACAACGTCACTAAGCCCTATGTGCTTCACGCCGAGGCGAATGCCATCACGAAGTTGGCACGAAGCAGTAACAACAGCGATGGTGCCACCATCTATATCACGGCATCGCCCTGTATCGAGTGTGCAAAGCTGATTATCCAGGCTGGTATCCGCCGTGTGGTGTATGGTGAGCAGTACCGATTGACTGATGGTATCGACCTGTTGCGTCGTGCTGGCATTGAGGTGGTGTTCCTGGATATCAATTCCACCAAATAGATGAGATTATGAACAGTAATAGGAATTTTCGCTTTACACCACTATGGATGGCCATCTGTGTGGTCATCGGTATCCTGATAGGTTCGTTCTATGCCAACCATTTCTCTGGTAACCGTCTGAACATCATTAACTCCAGTGGTAATAAGCTCAATAACCTGCTTCACATCATCGATGATCAGTATGTGGATACGGTGAACATCAATGATCTGGTGGAGAAGGCGATGCCACAGATCCTGGGAGAATTGGATCCCCACTCGGTGTATATCACTGCCCGTGACGGAGAGATAGCCAACGATGATCTGCGTGGGTCGTTCTCAGGTATTGGTGTCGAGTTCACCATCCGACAGGATACGATTCGTGTACAGAATGTGATCAGCAATGGACCTGCCGAGCGAGCAGGTGTGCTGGCTGGTGATAAGATTGTGGAGGTTGACGACTCAGCCTTTGTTGGTAAGAAAGTGACGAATGCCGAGGCAATGCATCGATTGAAGGGACCAAAAGATACGAAGGTAAAACTTGGTATCATCCGTTATGGTGAAAAGAAAATCCGTCATATCACGGTGACGCGTGGTGAGATTCCCACCAAGAGTGTCACTGCCAGCTATATGCTCAATGACGAGACGGGTTATATCAAGATTAAGAATTTCGGTGAGAATACATATCCAGAACTGCTGATTGCCCTTGCAAAGCTCTCGCAGCAGAGTTTCTCCAGTCTGGCCATCGACTTGCGTGGAAACACGGGTGGTTATCTGGAATCGGCTGTTCAGATAGCCAACGAATTCCTGAAAAAGGGACAGCTGATAGTCTATACAGAAGGTCGTCGCTATCCTCGTCAGGACTATAGGGCCGATGGACGTGGCTCTTACCAGCAGATTCCTCTGGTGGTGCTGGTGGATGAAGGCTCTGCCTCTGCCTCAGAGATTCTGGCAGGTGCCATCCAGGATAATGACAGAGGCACAATCATTGGTCGTCGCTCGTTTGGAAAGGGTCTGGTGCAGAAACCTATGGAGTTTTCTGACCACTCGATGATCCGCCTGACCATTGCCCGTTACTACACACCATCGGGTCGTTGTATCCAAAAGCCTTACGCTGACGGCGAAGACTATGAGGGTGACTGGATGAATCGCTATAAGCATGGTGAATTCTTCTCACAGGATAGCATCAAGCATACGGGGCCGGCTTATCACACCAATAATGGCCGTACAGTGTATGGCGGTGGTGGTATCACACCAGATATCTTCGTTGCTGAAGATACATTGGGCATGACCTCATATTATAAGGAAGCAACGATGACGGGACTGATCCTGCAGTTTGCCTATACCTATACGGATGAGAACCGTGCCAAGCTCCGTGAGATGGAGGACGTGTGGGAAATGGAGCGCTACCTGAAGAGCCAGAACACGCTGGAGAAGTTTGTGGCCTATGCTGACAAGAATGGTCTGAAGCGTCGTAATCTGATGATTCAGAAGTCGCGTAAGCTCTTGGAGCGCTTTGTGAACAGCCGAATCATCTATAACATTCTGAGTGAGCAGGCTTGGACAGAGTATCTGAATCAGGATGATCCAGCTATTATTGAGACCTTACGGCTCTTTAAGAACGGTGATGCCTTTCCACAAAAGCCCGTAGCCAGCAGTAAACCGAAAAATGCTTAAGAGCGATATTAGACAGTATATCAAACAGCAGAAGCGACAGTTCACGTCACAGCAGTTGGCGCAACTGTCGCTTCCTGTCCTTGACAGGCTACGCCCTTTGCTCCGAGAGGCAAAGGTGGTGATGGCTTATTATTCGTTGCCTGACGAGGTGGACACCCATGTGCTGATTGACGAGCTGGTGGCTGAGGGGAAGACGGTGCTTCTGCCTAAGGTGCTGGATGACACAACGATGGAGCTGCGACGTTATACAGGGCCGCAGGACCTTTGTGAGGGTGCCTATCATATCATGGAGCCTGTGGGGAGGCCCTTTGCTGACTTGTCGCAGATAGATGCCGCCCTCATTCCTGGCATAGCCTTTGATGCACAAGGGCATCGCTTAGGGCGAGGCAAAGGCTACTATGACAGGTTCCTGTCGTTGGTCAACACCCAGACTATAGGGCTGTGCTTCGACTTCCAAAAGGTGGTCGAAGTGCCAGTGGATGCACATGATGTGGCAGTGGATAAAGTGGTTTAGTTAAAACGGATATCGGCAATCACCTGACTGCCTACCGCGGCATTCAACTTCTTGACAATCTCAAGGCGCATCATTGAGAGGTCGGCTCTGAGGGCTGGATTCGTGAGATGCACAAACAGTGTCTGGTTCTTGATGAACAGGTCTTGTGTGTAACCGGCTATCATTTCCCCCATGACTTCAGGCCAAGCCGCAATCAAACGCTTTTGCTGCAGAGGTGTCTCCAACCCCTGCTCTCTGAGATTCTTTAGAATCAGTTCGCCTACGCTCTTGACTTCTTTTCTAAACATGGATGTTACCGTCTTCTACGTGAAAAATACGATAGTCGTGTGAGGTTCTGCTCAGTATCTGATCCAGATGCTCACGGTTGGTGTCAGTAATGAAAATCTGTCCAAACTCGTCGCTGGCCACAAGTTTGACGATTTGTTCCACACGATCAGCATCGAGCTTGTCGAAAATGTCATCCAGCAGGAGTAGGGGAGTCGTCGCATTGTTGGTGCGCTTCAGGAATTCGAACTGTGCCAGCTTCAGCGCAATGACAAAGGTCTTATGCTGCCCTTGGCTCCCTTCGCGCTTCAGAGGGTGTCCTCCAAGGCTGAATACCAAGTCGTCGCGATGCACGCCATGCAAGGAGTAGCCCATGATGCGGTCTTTCTGCCGGTCGCGCTGAATGACCTCCAATAGCGGCCCTCTCTGACAGTGTGAGATATAGGTCATCTCTACCTGTTCGCGATGGCCGGAGATGGTCTCGTAATAACGTTGGAACACAGGGGTCAATGCCTTTACGAAAGCATCGCGACAGGCGAAGATGCGTTCGCCTTCTATTGCCATCTGCTCCTCCCATAGGCTCAGAACCTCCACATCGGGCTCTTCTTCCTGTTTCAGCATCGTGTTTCGCTGTTGCAGGGCTTTGTTGTAGCGGTTCATCGCTTCCATATAGCTGCGGTCATATTGCGAGATAACTACATCCATCAGTCGGCGGCGATTCTCGCTGCCACCCTCTATTAATAAGGTGTCGGAAGGAGAAATCATCACCAGTGGTATCAGTCCGATATGCTCTGACAACCGTCTGTATTCCTTTTTGTTACGTTTGAAATGCTTCTTCGTGCCACGCTTCATGCCACAAGAGACGCAAAGGTTGTCCTGATATTCACCCTCTATCAGAAAAAATCCCTCGTCGTGTGTAATAACTTGTGAATCAATGGGATTACTTGCTGAATGACAGAACGAGAGAAAATAAATGGCATCGAGTACATTGGTCTTGCCAACACCATTCTGACCAATCAGACAGTTGATCTTTTGTGATAACTCAAGATTGGCAATCCTAATGTTCTTGTAATTAATCAGTGACAACTTTTCGAGAATCATAGTGCAAAGATACGAAGTTTTTTTTATTTTCTTTCCTCTTTTCACTTTTTTGTTGTAACTTTGCACCCGATTTTCGAAAATTAATACATAATTATAATGGCAAATACAACAAATCAACAGCAGGCTGCCCCTACTATGGAGCAGACACTGAACCAGAGTGAGGCCTTCTTCCTGAAGTATAAGAAGGCTATTATCACCGTCGTGCTGGCTATTATTGTCATCATTGTCGGTGCAGTTCTTTACAAGACTTATATTGCTGAGCCTAATGAGCAGAAGGCTTCTACAGCTATCGCCAAAGGTCAGGACTATTTCGCACAGGGTCTCTTCAAACAGGCTCTTGAGGGCGACAGCACAGGATTTAAAGGCTTCGCTAAGCTCGCCGACGAGTATAGCTCTACAGCTGCAGGTAATCTGGCAAACCTCTATGCAGGTCTCTGCAATGCCCAGTTGGGTAAGTGGGATGCTGCTGTGAAGTTCCTGGAGTCTTACGACGGTGCAGATGACGCTATGGTATCTCCTTCAGCAGAGGGAGCACTAGGTAATGCTTATGCACACCTCAACCAGCTTGACAAGGCTGTGACTCATTTGAAGAAGGCTGCAGAGATGGCTGACAACAACTCTCTCTCACCCACCTTCCTGATTCAGGCTGGTGAGATTCTTGAGAGCCAGGGTAAGAACGACGAGGCATTGAAGCTGTATCAGACCGTGAAGGAGAAGTACTTCAACTCTATGCAGTCTCAGACCATCGACGCTTACATTGAGCGTGTGTCTAACAAGTAATTTGTTTACGATCGACGATTATGGCTACAGCAATGCATAACCTGAGTGATTACGACTTCACGAAAGTGCCTGATGCCTCAAACATGATTTTTGGCGTTGTGGTGGCTGAGTGGAATCCGGAAATTACAGGGGCGCTCCTCGAAGGCTGTGTCAGCACGCTTGAGCGTCATGGTGCACTGCCTGAGAATATCCATGTAAAGACCGTTCCAGGCTCGTTTGAGCTGATCTATGGTGCTCACCAAATGACACTTAACGACGGCTATGACGCTGTGATTATCTTAGGTTCGGTGATTCGTGGTGAGACACCTCATTTCGATTACATCTGTCAAGGTGTGACTGAGGGTATCGCCCGCCTGAATGCCACAAGCAATATTCCTGTTATCTATGGACTGCTCACAACCAACGATCTGCAGCAGGCTAAGGATCGTGCAGGTGGCAGGTTAGGTAATAAAGGCGATGAGTGTGCTGTCGTAGCCATCAAGATGGCCAAGTTCTAACCATCTTATTATTAAAGATGAAATTCGTTTCTTGGAATGTGAACGGCCTCAGGGCCTGTGAAGGGAAGGGGTTTAGCGACATCTTCCGTCAATTGGATGCCGACTTCTTCTGTCTGCAGGAGACGAAAATGCAGGCAGGACAGCTCGACTTGCAGTTTGATGGCTATCGCTCGTATTGGAACTATGCCGACAAGAAGGGTTATTCAGGTACAGCTATCTTCACCAAGCATGAGCCACTAAGTGTAACCTATGGTATCGGTATTGATGTGCACGATCATGAGGGGCGCGTGGTGACGCTCGAGATGCAAGACTTCTTTTTGGTGTGCTGCTACACACCTAACTCGCAGGATGGGTTAAAGCGGCTCGACTATCGCATGACGTGGGAGGATGACTTCAGAGCCTATCTGCAGCGTCTTGATGCCAAGAAACCCGTCATCCTTTGTGGCGATCTCAATGTGGCACACGAAGAAATAGACATCAAGAATCCCAAGACGAACCGTCATAATGCAGGCTTTACTGATGAGGAACGGGCACAGTTCTCTAACCTGTTGAATGCAGGTTTTACAGATACCTTCCGCTACCTCTATCCTGAGGAAGTCAAATATTCGTGGTGGTCATACCGTTTCCAGGCTCGTCAGAAGAATGCCGGCTGGCGCATTGATTATTTCGTCATTTCCAATCGCCTGCGTCCCCAACTCTCCGACGCCCTCATCCACACAGATATCTTAGGCTCCGACCACTGTCCCGTCAGTCTTATCATACAATGAAAAATCCCCGCCAACCAGCGGGGATTCTTTATTTTTAAAGCAAAAATGCTTTAAAGTCCTAAAGCACTTTTGGCTTTGTTAGCGGCATCATCGATGCTCTTACTAGCCTTTTCTTTGGCAGCTTCCTTTACCTCATTAGCCTTCTCGTTAGCGGCAGCCTTGGCGTCCTCTACAGCTTGGTTGGCAGCATCTTTGGTAGCATTCTGTACGCTGTCACCCAGAGATGAGAGACTGTTGATGATACTCTCTGCAGGAGTCTCTGTGAGAGCGGCTACAGCAGAAGCTACAGCTGCGTTGTCACCAGCAAAAGCCTTGATCTTCTCGGCATTCTCCTTCAGGAAAGCCTGAACCTGAGACACAAGATTCTTGGCAGCCTCAGGATCGGTGGCAATCAGTTCCTTCACCTTTGCCTGAACAGCAGTAAGAACCTCCTGGAGCTTGTTGGCATCTTTAGCCTCCAGCTGTTCTGCCAGGGCGTTGATGGTAGCAGCCGTCTCGTCCTCAACGTTTAAAACTGCAACAGAGTCTGTTGCCTCTGCACTACCCTGTGTCTTGTTTCCGCAAGACGCAAAACCGATGGCAACTACAGCCATCACGACGAATAATACTTTCTTCATATTTAACTAAAATTTGGTTAGATAAACTTGATAAACCGCAACAAAAGTATAGTATTCTACTTAAAATAAGATGAGAATAGGCGTTTTTTTAATTTTTTTTGTACTTTTGCACCCATGACAACATTATCATTTAAGCCAAAACTCTTCTCCACGATGAAACGTTACGATCGTCAGCAGTTCATGACAGATCTGTTGGCTGGTATCATCGTCGGAATTGTGGCCCTGCCTTTGGCCATCGCTTTCGGTATCGCTTCTGGTGTGACACCAGAGAAAGGTATTATCACTGCTATTGTGGCTGGTCTTATCGTGTCTGTCTTCGGTGGATCAAAGGTACAGATAGGTGGCCCGACAGGTGCATTTATCATCATTATTTATGGTATCATCCAGCAGTATGGTTTCGAGGGACTGACGATTGCCACGTTGATGGCAGGTGTGTTCCTGATCATGTTTGGTATTTTGCATCTGGGTACTATCATCAAGTATATCCCTTATCCCATTGTAGTGGGTTTCACGTCGGGTATTGCCCTGACCATCTTCACCACGCAGATTAAGGACCTCTTTGGTCTGACTATGGCCTCTGTGCCTTCCGATTTCATCGAGAAGTGGATCGCCTATGTCTCAGCCTTCCCCACGATTGATATCTGGAGTGCAGGTGTGGGGGTACTCAGTGTCGTGATTATTGCCCTGTGGCCTAGGCTCACGCGCCATTCGGCCCTTGGAAAACTGCCAGGCAGTCTGATTGCCATCATCGTGATGACGATTGCTGTGCTCCTGCTGAAGCACCAGTGGGGCATCACCAGTGTCGAGACCATTGGCGACCGCTTCGCCATCTCCAATCAACTCCCTGGTGCTCAGGTACCTGTGCTCACCTGGGATATCATCAAAGGCCTCGTGTCGCCTGCCATCACCATTGCCATCCTCGGTGCCATTGAGTCGTTGCTCTCAGCCACTGTGGCCGATGGTGTCATTGGCGACCGGCATGACTCCAATACAGAACTCATAGCCCAGGGAATGGCCAATCTGGCGAGTCCCCTCTTCGGAGGTATTCCTGCCACAGGCGCTATTGCGCGTACGATGACCAACATCAACAATGGTGGACGCACCCCAATTGCAGGTGTCATCCACGCAGCAGTCCTACTCTTGATATTCCTCTTCCTGATGCCGTTGGCTCAGTATATCCCAATGGCCTGTCTGGCTGGTGTACTGGTTATCGTGAGCTATAATATGAGTGGCTGGCGTTCGTTCCTGAGTATCATGAAGAATCCTAAGAGTGACGTCATCGTTCTCTGTGTTACTTTCCTACTGACGGTTATCTTCGACCTCACCATTGCCATTGAGGTTGGCCTGATCTGTGCCTGTCTGCTCTTCATGCGCCGTATGGCTGAAACCACCGATGTGCGTGTCATCAGTGATGAGATCAATCCTGATGAGGAGGAGAGCGATTTCCTGATGGGTAACCTTGAGCATCTCACCATTCCTGAGGGAGTAGAGGTCTATGAGATCAATGGTCCTTATTTCTTTGGTGCAGGTAATAAGTTTGAAGATCTTATGAGTACTTTAGGTCATCAGCGTCCGAAGGTGCGTATCATCCGCATGCGAAAAGTACCCTTTGTCGATTCCACGGGCATCCATAACCTCACCAACCTCTGCCTGATGTCTCAGGGTGAGGGTATTCAGGTCGTTCTCTCCGGTGTCAACCCTCGTGTGCAGCAGGTACTCCACAAATCAGGCTTCGATACCCTGTTGGGCGAGGAGAACATCTGCTCTCACATCACGCTGGCATTAGCCAGAGCCAAAGAAATTCTTAAATAAAATTTCTTAAAATACTTTGTAGGTATCAATAAAAGTTGTACCTTTGCAACCAAAAAGAGGGAAATCGATTTCTAATTTTACCCCTTTTGGCTTGATATTTAGATGTTAATTTTAACTAACATGTTGGCTTTCAGTGTGTTATGCCTACATGATAGGAAGAAAAATTTTGCTTATGAATGAAAATAGCAACAACGTTGTGATGTTGGAAGAAGAGGAGTCTGCTTTCGATTTCAGGCAGTTAGGGCAGTTATGCCTGTCAAATTGGTACTGGATTTTGGGCTCCATGGTGGCCTGTGTCCTGTTTGCAGGTGTTTACCTGTGGTTTGCCTCCAGTACGGTCACGGTCACTGGTAAGATGGAGATCATCGACAAGTCCAAGAAAGGCAGTGGCATGTCAGCCGGCTTGGCCATGCTCAACAGCCTCCCCATGGGCCTGGGCAGCAGTCTGGGTGGTGCGATGGGTGCAAGCTCTATCGATGCCGAGAAAGAGATCATCCTTTCCAACAGCCTGGTTACCAGTGTGGTGAAGGATCTTGGTCTTTACACCGAGTACCGTCTGAGCAAGTGGGGCAGGAAGACCTTGCTTTATCAGAACAATCCGGTTGAAGTCAGCTTGGATGAGGCCCATGTAGCCTGGCTCGACACAGAGCTCCCGCTGTACTTCCATCAGATCAAGCTCACCATCAGTAAGGGTGCTGATGGCTATACCGTAGAACCCACGCTGGTCGAGGGTAAGGAAGAAACCGATCTCCCTGAGCAGACCTTCGCAACCCTCCCTGCCACCATCAAAACCGAGGCTGGCACGCTGACCATCAAGGAAAACAAGCTCCCGGCCAGACTGGCCAAGCCTTATGAGGGCAGCTATACCCTGAAGGTCACGATCACCCCTCCCACGCAGGTGGCTAATGCCTTCATTGGCCGCACCACCTTTGAGGCAGTAGATAAGAAGGTCGCCAATATGGCCAATATCTCATTGGCTGATGAGAATTTGATGCGTGGCATCGACTATGTGAATGCTCTGGTAGAGGCTTATAACCAGCGTGCCAACGATGAGAAAAACGAGGAGGCTCGCAAGACCGAGGAATTTGTCAATAATCGTCTCGCCAAGATTGATGGTGAGTTGGGCTCCAGCGATGCAGCCTGGGAGAACTCCAAGAAGAACTTCCAGATCACCACGCCAGAGGTAGATGCTCAGGAGGCTTTGACAAAGAAGAGCGAATACGAGACCCGACTGGTGGCCATAGGCACGGAACTCCAGCTTCATGACTTCCTAAGCGAATATGTCAATAATCCGGCTAATCTCTATGAGATCATCCCCGCAGGCATCTCTTCTGGTGCAGGTATGGGCTCCGAGACAGGCGCTGGTGCTTCTTCTGGCGGTTCTGCAGGTACAGCCTCTCTGATTGCTCAGCACAATTCACTTGTCAACCAGCGCAGAGAACTCTTAAAGAGTGTCAGTGAGATGTCACCGCAACTCCAGCGTGTCAACCAGTCGATCAAGGAACTTCAGCCTGTACTGAAAACGGCTTTAAAGCGTGATCGCCAGTCTATTTTGATGCGTCAGAACACCCTTCAGCGTGAGTATGGCAAATCCATGGGGCGTATCGGCTCTGCGCCAAAGATGGAGCGTGTGCTCACTGAGATTGGTCGTGAGCGTGAGATCAAACAGGCAGTCTTCCTCCTGATGCTGCAGAAGCGCGAGGAGACCGCCATGGAACTGGCCAATATCACCGACAAGGGTAAACTCATCGATCCCCCGGCACCGGAACCAGGCAGTAACAAACCTCAGAAGAAGTTGGTTCTGCTCGTAGCCCTCTTCCTGGGCGCCCTTCTGCCCGTAGGTATCCTCTACCTCCTCCAGATGTTCAAGGGCAAGTTCGACACGCGCCAGGAACTCGAGTCCGCTACCAAACTTCCCATCCTTGCGGAGCTCACCTCTACAACAGCCGAAGAAGCCATCCGCACCCTTCGCACCAACCTCCTTTTGAATCTCAAGAAGGATCAAAAGGTACTTCTGGTCGCCTCTGCCAACAAGGGCGATGGCAAGAGTTCCATAGCCAAGCGCCTGGAAGACTCTTTGAATGCCATCGGCAAAAGGGCGCTTCTGATCAACGGTGATCTGCGCAATGCCGCATCATCCGTCAATGCCCATCCATCCGACATCCTGGCAGGCGAGGCTTTCGCCAAGGAAGTCGCTGATGCCAAAGCCGCCAATGACTTTGTCATTCTCGACTCTCCCGCATTAGGCGAGTACAACGATGCCCTCCAGCTTGCATCCTACGCCGATGCCACGCTCTATGTCGTTAAAGCTGGCAAGACGCAGAAAGCCGATGTGGAGGCACTCCATTCAAACAATAACATTCCTAACCCATTCATCGTTTTTAATAAATAAGGAATTATGAAAAATAACAGTTCTTATGTTACTTTGTCTTTATGCGTGATGCTGTCTTTGCTCACAAGTTGCATGTCAACGAAGAAAGTAACCTACTTTGAAAACAAAGACGAGATCAATACCGCCCTCTCCAAGACCCTCTATGATGCCAAGATCATGCCCAAGGATATTCTGCAGATCCAGGTGTTTACCATGACGCCTGAGGCAGCGGCACCCTTCAATCTGATGAAACTCACGGGCACCTCAACATCCACAACCAATACCAATGGTCAGGGCACCATCTACGACTATCTGGTAGATAACGATGGTAATATCGAATACCCCGTTTTGGGCACACTCCATCTGGGCGGTATGAGTAAGACGGAGGCAGAGCAGTTCATCAAGAGTAAGATCCAGCCCTATCTGGCAGAGAGTGAGAATGTGGTGGTTCATGTAGCCATGATGAATTATAAGTATGCGGTACTTGGCGGTGTCAAGACCCCCGGCCTCTATACCACACGTAATGAGAAAGTAAGCATCCTTGAGGCAATCGCCCAGGCAGGCGACCTCACCACCTTTGCCTATCGTGATCGTATTTTCCTGATCCGTGAGGGCAGTGATGGACAGAAGGAGTTCCATAGGTTGGACATCAACGATGCCAATATCATCAACTCACCTTATTATTATCTGCAGCAGAACGATGTGGTCTATGTAGAGCCCCGTAAGATTGAGGCGCGTAACGCCTTCATCTCTGCCAACACCTCTATCTGGATCAGCCTGGCGAGCGCCCTCATGTCCGTCGCCACCTTCATCATCGCCCTCTCAAAATAATATAAGCCCACGTTATGGCAACAATAGTATTAGACGTTACCAAGACGACTGGCTACAAAGAGATGGGGTTATAAACCTCACCAGTTGAAGGGTGATCACAAGGGACAATGGGAATGCCACATTGAGCCCAATTGGCTGATGACTTGGGAACAGAATGACAATGAGCTGACCCTCCTGTTCCTCCAGACAGGAACCCATTCCGATCTCTTCGGCTGGTAATAAATATAAATAGGTTAGGACATTATTTAATCCCCACCCACAACCCCCAATCTGCAAGAGCCTTACAGGCACATGCAGATTGCCATAAATAGGGATCAATAACTTTCCTAAAAGAGATTGGATTGTTTTATGACTCACGCTGATTCTCTATGGGCGAAAGCCCTCGAATTACATACAGACAGCCTTCAAAGTAAGGTAGACTCTTTGCAAGCAAAGCTTGATGCCTTGCAGGGTAAGACTGATTTCTTGTCCAATGTGATAGAGACAGCAAATGATGGTGTTAGCAATCAGCTGTCTGCAACTAATAATTTGCTTGCTTTGGTAGGTGTAATTGTAACAATCGCAGCCATATGGCTAGGAGTTCTTATAGAGAAAAGAAAACGCCAGATTGAGAAAATGGCAGAAACCATTGACACAAAAAAGAAAGCTGTTGAAGATTTAGCTGCCATTGTTGATGATAAAAAAGAAAAGGTAGATATAATTGCAAAGGCAACTGAAGATCTTGATAAAAAGATTCATGGTGACATAACAGGTCTATATAATGATCTTCGTAAGGAGGAAACTAAGACTCTATTCCAACGTATTGCTAAGGAACCTCTTGATATTGATAATCTTGGGCCAATACTTTTAGCTAGGGAGGTAGAACCTGAGAATTTCCTATTGCTGAAACAAGCTTTCCTAAAAGTGCCAGAAATACCTGTAGTAGAAGATAAGATTGACCTTGAAAATGGGGTATTCAGAATTAAGTCTGATACAAATCATTCTTTCATGCTTCAATTCTTCCAGCACTTCTTTTATCAGTCAGTTAAGGATGATGATATTAGACAAACCTTTGTGGATAATTTTAAAAATGTTTTTGATAATGCTTTTGATAGTGATATAGTAAGAGCAACCGAGGGCCTCTGCAAAGCTCTCACTGATGCTGATTCAAAATTTGATAAGGTATATGTACTTAAAGGATTCCTAAAAGCAATTAATACAAGCAAGTTTGAGAACTTTGCTTTGCTCAGGAAGATATTGGAGGAAAATTTAAGCGAACAAGGCCTATTACAGTTGGCCATAGAACGCTGTGAAGCAGACAACATTACTCTTTCACTATTCAAAGGGAAAACATCTGAGAGTGGTCAATCCACTTCTCAGGAGATAAATAACGTTCCGGGCACATGGGCACAGCCCCATAAGGAGTCTTCTGTATAAAAGACGGAGTTTATCCGAGGCAGAGCCTTTATGATAGCTAAAACATTATTATAATTATATAATCGTTTCTTTTAATAAACATTTCTCTATTTTAAGAGTATAATAAAAATTAATCATGATTGAAGAGAGTACTGTAAATATGGTTTGGGATAAAGCTACCAAAGTGGATAACTTTGATCCCGCTCAATTTCGCAAGGATGCTTGCGGGGCGTGGATTATTCGTAATCACTACGGGCTTCAAACATCTTATGGGTGGGAGGTTGATCATGTGTACCCTCAGTCTCTTGGTGGTGACGATAATCCAGAGAATCTTCGTGCTATGCATTGGGAGAATAACCTCTCTAAGGGTGCAGATTATCCTAGTTACAAAGCTGTAATTCAGTCTGACGGGAACAAGAATGTTAGATTAGAAGGTCAGTTTACAGTGAATGCTGAGCGTCAAGAGATACTAGCGAAACTATATGATATTAAATAGCAGGCGCTATGAAAATTAATCGATTGCAAGTATCCGGACTTTTCGGGCTCTATGATTATGATATTGATTTTAGCAGACAGGGTGGCGATTTTACTGTGTTGACTAGTCCTAACGGGTATGGTAAAACTACTTTGTTACGAATTATTAGAAGTCTTCATGTTAAGAGACTTTTTTACCTTTATACTTTGAAGTTCCATGAGCTGACAATATGGTTCAATGATGGTAATAAATTGATTGTAAGTGAGAAAGATGAAACAGCCAGTGGAAAAAATGAATTAGATGCTCGTTTGAATCAGCGAAGAGGTCTAACCCTTCAGTGGTATAACAAAGACATATTGCTATGTAATTTTGATTATTCGCCTGATCTAATTCAGACAGTTCAGAGTTCTGTAATTCGTAGGATGAATGGTAGCAGACATTATCCTATGGAAGTAATGGAATATGATTCTGATCTTTTTATTGATGGTGAGTTTGGTGAGTCTTTAAATACTGAACTTGCGCAAATTCAAAAGCAAGAACAATTTCTTCTTCAATTAGCAACAGTTCAGACAGACTTTATTGCGGCAAATCGTATTTACTCTATTGGCAGGAGAAACCGTCCAGGAAGGATGCGATCTGACTTACCTGTTTTGCAAATAGTTTATGATTTAAAAGAACGACTTCAAAAAGAGTTGAATGCATTTCAAAGTAATTTCCAGCGTTTAGACTCAAAGTTCATCGATATGCTGCTTGAAGGCAAAGGACATGAAATAAGCGAAGAAGAGTATGTTGAGAAAGCAGAGTCTTTATTGACAAAGATGGATGAACTGACGTCCTTCGGCCTTACCAATAAACAGACATTACCAGTTTATCAAAAAGATAAAGACAAGATTTTGGATGTTTATATTAGCTTGATGGATGAGAAGTTGAATTATTATAAAGATCTTCTTCCCCTAATCAGACTATTTAATAAAAATGTTCAACAGAAAAAATTTGCAAATAAATCGATAAATTTATCCCCTCAGCATGGAATTCGCATTGTGTCTGAGAATGGTGATATACTTAGTGCTGATAAGTTATCTACTGGAGAACAGAATCAGTTGGTGCTTTTATATGATTTGATTTTTGAGACACCTAAAGGTAGCATTCTTCTTATTGATGAACCAGAGAGCTCATTGCATGTGGCATGGCAAAACGATTTTGTTAATGATATGCTGACAATATCAAAAAGTAAAAGCCTTCAAATCATAGTTGCGACACATTCTCCTATTGTTGTGAGTAATACTGCAGACGAGAAAGTTTTCGATTTATTTTATATCCAGAAAAAGTAGATGGCAAGGAACACAGTAACGACAAGTATAGAAAATAAGCCTTTATCAAAGGTGACGGAAATTAAAATGATGTTGTCTACTGAAGCTAACAAGAATAAAAGAATTATGCTTGTGGAAGGGGCGGACGATAAAAAATTCTATGGTTTCTTCATAGATGATGCTAATATAGAGATTAATGTATTGGATAGTTGTTATTATATGCCAGATATCCTCTCGTTATCAAACGCTGATTCAGCACTCAAAGATAAAGTCATTGGTATAAAAGACGCAGACTTCGATCACATAACAGGAAAGACATATGCCATGAACAACCTGTTTATGACCGATACGCATGATTGGGAAACAATGGTTATAACTGAGGCGTGCGAGTGCAGAGTGTCGATGGAAGGACTTGAAAGAAAAGAATTTGTTTTTACAGGTGATGCGTCATCTTGAAAACTATTCATATATTAAACTTTTCAATGAGATTGAGGTGTTGAGTAAAGGAAAGGATGGAATTCGGTTCAAAGGCTTGACTTTGTCAAAAATCTATGATGGAAATAATGCTTGTGTTTTAAAGGATTGCCTTGACGCAATTAAAGTTCATGGAAATAATTGTAGTTTAACTATTTTTCCTTCAGAAGAAGATGTGGAGCGAATAAAAAGTCAGTTTCCCTCTGTAGATTTGCGCCAATTAACTAATGGTCATGATTTGATTCACGGATTGATATGCAGATTGACAATACTAAAGGGATGTTGTCCGAAAGTTGGATATAACGAAATAGAACGAATTTTTAGGTATTCTTGTGGATTTGATACATTTAAGACAACAGTGTTGTATCAGCAAGTAGATTTATGGGCTAAAGCTCATGATACGTTAGTTTGGGCTGCTTAATACATATTCCTTCTGCCATCATACATCTTGAATCAGATTTCCATCTATACATCCATGTTCTTCAGTTAATCCGCCCCGGATTAACCAAGATGAATGATATACAATGAACCATTTCTGTTTTGCCTTAATCCTTAATAAGGAATTATTATATTTCCATTATTTGTAATGCCAAGTATAGCTGAATTTAAAGAAATACCTCCCATAACATGGGGCTTTGTTTTATTGTTTTCAATAGGCACTATTATTCCAGGAATATTGCTTATATTCCTTTTTCGAGAAGAGTTGTTTATATCAGTAGAGTCAGTAAAGTTACTTTTTCTCTCAATGGGTATAACTCTTCCTGTTTGGGTATGCAATACACTGTTTACTATCTTAGCAATTAATAGTGAAACTAAAAGAGATAACAATGAAGAAGATGCCATGCATTCTCTTCAAATAAGTGGAATGTTTGGGGCGGTTATATCAGTCCCCCCTCTTTATATTCCTGCTTTGGTGTATTTGTTTTATCCTATTTGCTCAAATACTGGATTTTACGTTGGATTTGGAGTGGAAATAGTTGTTATTGCCTATTTTATATATTCATTTGTTACTAACAAATAGTTTTCCAAAAAGAATGTATACTATGAAACCTGAAGAATTAATAGAACGACAGATACAAAAAGGATTTGATGTCTTGGAAAAGATCTCAAATATGAGAAAGCGTCCTACTAGCATAATCAATATGATTGCCTATGTTGACGAAGATGTACAAAACAATCGTAAGACTATTAATGCATGGCAGTATTTAACAATAGATGCGTTAACAAGTATTTTTGGTGATAATTCAAGCTATGTTGCCAATTTCAAATCAACTATAACAGAAAAGAATACTGGTTTTAATTATCAGAGAGAGTTTCGTGAGGAGGTTAATAATGGGCTCTCTATTTTAGAAGCAATTTGTGAGTCTTTTCAATTAGGGCTGAATCATCATAAAGAAACTACAGAATGTTCAAAACCAACGAAAATCTTTATTAGCCACAAAACTGAGGACAAACCTTTTGTGGAAGAATTGGTCGAACTTATTGAATTTATCATTGGTATTGACAGCTCAAATATGTTTTGTAGTTCAATTGGGGGGTATGATATAAAACCTGGAAAGGAGATTCTTGCTGAACTAAAGAGACAATTTGATGAGTATAATATTATTTTTATTGTTGTTCATTCTCCACGCTACTATAAAAGTTCTATCTGTTTAAATGAAATGGGAGCAGCTTGGGTCTTAGGATCGAATTTTATCTCTTTCTTGACTCCAGATTGTAAATATAGTATGTTGAATGGAGTTATTGATGGTAGATATATGTCTATTAAGGTCAATGATTCAAGGGATACCGTTGTGTCAAAACTCAATTCTTTTAAAGACTATCTATTGGATACTTATTCTATCAATAAAGATAAGTTCAATCTTACTAGATGGGAAATGAGAAGAAACGAGTTTATTGATAAGACGACTGCAATTCAATTTGATAAGATATTACCAGAATTGGAAGCAAAGGTTATTACTGGAGCTAAAGCAAATATCTCGGCTGAATTAATAAGTAAGAATCCTTATGTTGTTTCCGTTACCAATCGTGGTAAGGCTGATGCGAGAAATCTGGAACTAAAACTTGATGAGAAGTGTGAAAGTATGCTTATTAGTGGAATAGAGCATTTTCCCATAGAATATTTAAAACCGGGGCGTTATGTTAATTTGACACTTTATCCTTGTATTGGCGACCCTAATCAATTTAAGATATTCTTTTCATGGGAAGAAAAAGGGAATAAATACAGTTCAGAGGAAATAATAATCATATAATATCAAGCTTATGTTTTTTGAAATTATTAATTCGTTTAAAGAAGAATTGTTGAAAACGGCAGGGATTCAGCATAAAGAAGTTATTGTGTCTATAGATGAAGGATTGCAACAGTATACAGACAATTGGTTTCATAAAATCAGTAATGTAAAAACATTCTTATTTAATGAAAATCCAGTTAGGTTTGAAGACGTATATGTTCCCTTGTCATTAAGATACGAAAAAAAAACTATTGAAATACCTGACAATGTTGAGTTGCTTTTTAAAATTAATAATTTTATAACTATTGTAGGACATGCAGGATCGGGCAAAACGATGCTTATGAAGCATTGCTTTCTCAATATTGTACAAAAATCAAACTATATTCCTGTAATAATTGAACTTCGAAGGATTGATAATACTTCTATGAAGTTAGCTGAGTATATCAGTAGTTCAGTCTTTAAGCTTAATTTGGTAAGAAGTGAGTCTGTGTTTAATAAATTGTTAAGCGATGGTCGTTTTATATTTTTCTTTGATGGTTTTGACGAGATAGCTATTAATAAAAAGGAGACACGATCATCGGAAATTGAAGAGTTTGCTGATCGATATAATAAAAATCTTTTTATGTTGACCTCTAGGCCAGGAGCTGGTGCAGAGAGTTTGAGTAGATTCCGCACTTATCATGTTTGTGAAATGAACGAAAAGCAAATTAGAATGTTTGTTGAAAAGCAAGCACGCTATATGGATGAGGATGGAGAGCAGATTGCTAAAAAAATAATTAGTACAATCTATGGGAGTAGAAATACTACAATTAAAGAATATTTGTCAAATCCTCTATTGCTGTCTATGTTTATTTTAACTTTCAAATATACACCAGAATTACCATCAAAAAGGAGCGGCTTCTATTTTAATGTCTTTGATACTTTATACTGTAAGCACGATTCAACAAGTAAAACTGGTGGATATCTTCATGAAAAGAAATGTAAAATGGAAAGGGAACAGTATCTTGCCTTGCTGCAAACATTTTCATATGATTCATATTTATCTTCCAAATACGAATTCGACAGCCTATATATCAATGAGGAATTTGAAAAGTTGAAAAAGAAATTGGCTTTAAAGTTCCAAAATGATAGTATGCTTTATGATTTAAGTGTTTCCATTGGTATCTTGGTGTTGGATGGTTTAACTTACAATTTCCCACATCGTTCAATGCAAGAATATTTTGCAGCATCTCTTATAAGTAAATCAGAAGAAAATAGTCGCAAGTTGGTTTATACTCAAATATTAACTAAAAAATATGGGTTTGATGGCTTTAATTTTTGGTCTTTATGTGAAGAAATGGATGAGTTTTGTTTCTTAAATTTCTTTATCCTTGATAACCTGAAATCTTTTAATGCTAAGCTTCTCCAGCCAATAGAGGGAATGGAAGAAACTCCAAAAGCGGTTTTATGTAATTATTTGAATATTATTCCAATTCAAATAAGAATAGGAAACGGTAAATTAAGATATATTAGGCATAGTGCCAATCTGTATACATCAATATTGCGATACCTACATCGTGGTGTAAATTTCATAGATGTGATTATAGATTGGATATTCAGTAGTAGAATATCATTATCTGAGTTACAGAAGTATGCAAGTGACACAAAAGAGTCTATTGTCTCACTCGATGTAGATAACAAGGAAGTTATGGCACTACTTTATAATTCAACTTTGCCAGATATGATATATATCCAATTTGAGAAATTGACAGATTTAATTAAAGATCTCGAGTCGGAGTTAAATAGTAAAAGACGGCATGAGATAGATCTGCTTAATATTTGCTGACATCACAAAATGACTATCGCTCTACTTGATAAAAACATAAAGTACTATACGAGTTCTAAACGTAACAATGGTAAAAGAGATTAAGAAAACAACCACTCGGACTAATCAGAAAGAAACACCTTCAAGACGTTTCTCGAAAACTGGTGCGTATGTAAAGACTGGGGGGACTTCTGCTCCTAAAGTTCATTCACGAAAGGCTTTAGGAACAGGGCCTGGTGAAAAGAAATAATAAAAAATTATGACGTTAAAAGAGATCCGAGAAGATTATGTTCGTTATTCGACGAATGTAAGTAACCTTAGTCGAAACTTGGCATATGCTGGTATTGGTATAGTTTGGATTTTCAAACATACCAATTCTGAGAATGTTGATAAAGCATTGAGCATGATTCCAGTGGAACTTCGTCTTCCATTAATTTTGTTCATTGTAGTTTTGATTATTGATTTGTTTCAATATTTTGTTCAAATTTTAATCTGGTATCCATATTATGTTTCTAAAAAGAAAGAAAATAGGGATAAAAATGAAGAAGATGTAATCCTTAATGAGCCAGAAAAGTATAATATCATTCCATGGTTATTATGGTTAGCTAAATTAATTGTAGTGATAGTTGCCTATTATATCATGGGGTTGTTTTTGTTAGGATAGTTATACAACAATAAACATTATAAATACAGCAATAGAAGGAAGTCCTCATAATAGAGCCCGAGGTATATGGTGATAATAGAAGCCATTATGGATGGGATAGGTTACCGTAGAAACCAATAAGGGGTTCGACTCCCCTCTGTTACCAACTGATTTGTATATTTAGATGGGTAATCTTGTAGATGCAATATATAAGTATTTCGCTGATGAGAAGGTTCCACTTTCTACAAAGGTTAAGTTGACGATACTTGCATTGTTAGCACTGGTGCTTACTGATAACCACTATGGCTTCAGTCATACAGTGATTAATTCCTACAAGGTTGACTACATGATGAAACTAGAGGAAGCAAAACAACGATATAAAGAGGATACCGCTTTTGTTGCGGAGATTGACCATCTGATAGAGATTGAGCACAATAGAAAGGGAGTTGTACAGAAATTACGTTCACTTTTATCACCAAAGGTTGATGAAAAGCAACTGAAGCGATCTGATGAAGTATATCAAAAGATACTTGAAGAGCGTGATCCTATTATTCATACGTTAACTGGTGCTTTAGTTACCTTACTCCCAATGCTTAGTGGGATTCTAGCAATATTCATAAATCTTTTCAGAAGTTCAAATAGAAGTCTCAATGTATTTTTCTGGGCAACAATGATGGTTGTGATTAGTGCATGTTTTACATATTATATTTCTCTTGCATGGGCACTGTTGGAGCCAATATGCGGCCATCTATGGATTAATTATATTATCCAATTTGTTGTAAACATTGTGATACTAATGTTGATTGTTGCCCATATAGAAGGATACGGTCATAGAGAAGAAAAGGAAGAGAAAATAGAAGAGTATGAGATTCCATGATCATAAATAATATCCTAGGAGCAGGTAGTATGATGCGAAATTGAAAAGAATGAGAAGCCTGCCCATTCTCGAAGATACAAAATACAACAATGAACGTAATAAAGACAGCAATAGAAGGAGTTCTCATAATTGAGCCAAAGGTATTTGGTGATAATAGAGGCTACTTCTTCGAGAGCTTCTCTCAAAGGGAGTTCGATGAAAAAGTCGCCCCTATTCTTGGACACACAATCCATTTCGTTCAGGATAATGAGAGTAAATCCTCTTACGGTGTGATGCGTGGTCTCCATTTCCAACGTCCTCCCTATACTCAAAGCAAGTTAGTTCGCTGCGTCAAGGGAGCTGTATTGGATGTTGCTGTGGATATAAGAAAAGACTCCCCTACCTATGGTCAACATGTAGCAGTAGAATTAACAGAGGATAATCACTTGGCAATGTTCATCTCTAAAGGCTTTGCCGTGCTAAGCCCTGAAGCTGTGTTCCAGTACAAGTGTGATGAGTTTTATCACCCCGAATCCGAGGGTGGTATATCTATACTTGATGATTCTCTTGGTATTGACTGGCGAATTCCAAAATCTCTGGCAATCTTAAGTGAAAAAGATACAAAGCATCAATTACTCAAAGATTTCGATAGCCCTTTCTGATAATCGAGCAGGGCTCTTGCTGGTTATTAGCAACTCCAGCAATCCTTGCTCCTTATCAGATTTTGATACGCCACAGGGGTGTTTTGTAAAATATAGCTAATGGGATACGTTAAGATTCAGATAAAGGACGTTACAAGCTCTGACGACCTAAAAAGATGGGAAAACCATATGCTCGAGAAAGCAAAGTGCTGGAACAAATTCTGTCTTGACATATATGGGGAGCATGAAATGCGTGCTGTTCATGTAGTGAAAGAAGGCGAGTCTGATGTTATTTACCTCACGACGTTATGTGAAGACTGTATTAGAGATTTTACAGGAAATGAGATACTTGTTAACGAAAAGCATCTGATGGTTGAATCACTTAAGAATAGGCAATAATTATAAATCCTCCTGAGGAAACCCCCTGTTTTAGCTTTTTAGTGGCAGGTCCTCCGGATAAAAACAATTAATAACAAAAAAAGTATGAGATTAATTATTGAACCCGACTACGAGAAAATGTCGAAGTGGGCTGCAAACTATGTGGCCAAGTGTATTAATGAAGCTAATCCTACGGCTGACAAGCCTTTTAAGTTGGGTTGCCCAACAGGAAGTTCACCTCTGGGGATGTACAGAGAGCTGATTGCCTTAAACAAGGCAGGTAAGGTCTCTTTCCAAAACGTGATCACATTCAATATGGATGAGTATGTAAACCTGCCTGAAGATCATCCAGAGAGTTATCATTCATTCATGTGGAACAACTTCTTCAGTCACATCGACATAAAAAAAGAAAATGTCCATATCTTGAATGGCAATGCCAATGATTTGAAAGCAGAGTGCGAGAATTATGAGAAGGCCATCGTTGCTGCTGGTGGCATAGACCTGTTCATGGGCGGCATTGGACCCGATGGTCATATCGCATTCAACGAGCCTGGTTCAAGCTTGCAGAGCCGTACTCGCCAGAAAACCCTAACTACCGATACGGTCATTGCTAACAGCCGTTTCTTTGATAATGATGTTAATAAGGTGCCCAAGACAGCCCTTACAGTAGGTGTTGGTACTGTGATGGATGCCAAGCAGGTCATGATCATGGTGAATGGCCACAACAAAGCCCGTGCACTTCGTCACGGAGTAGAAGAGCCTGTTAACCATATGTGGACTATCAGCTGTTTACAGCAGCATCCACATGCAATCATTGTTTGCGATGAAGATGCTACCGATGAATTGAAGCACGGTACATATAAATATTTTAGAGATATAGAGAAGGATAATCTTCTTTGAAATAGACTTCTGACTGCATAGGTTGTTGTTCAGCGACGCAGTTCGATACTGCCAGTTAGAACATTAATTGAACATAGTAACTATAATTTACAAGACAATGATAAAAGTTGGAATTATTGGATGTGGCTTCGTTGGTGGGGCCCTCAAAGACTGGTTGGAACATAACAACCCCGAGTGCAAATTGTTCATTAGTGACCCTCCAAAAGGTTACAATGATGACCTGAGCAATATTGATATTGCATTCTTACAGATTCATGTTCCTACAGAAGATGATGGTACACAAGATCTCACACTTATGAAGGAGTTGATAACCAATCTTCCAAATGTGCCAGTATTCGTTCGTACAACTATTCTTCCAGGAACAAGTGATCGTCTTTCTAAAGAGACAGGCCATCAAGTTTGTTATATGCCAGAGTTTCTTACTGAGCGTACTCATATAGAGGACTTTAAGAAGCAGACAATGGTATTCACAGGTGCTCACGAACTGCTCACTAAAATATTTGTTGGTAAGAAGTTCACCGTGATGACTCCATTAGAGGCAGAACTGACCAAGTATATACATAATGTTTTTGGCGCTTATAAGGTAACATATTTCAATGCTTGCCGTGAATACTGTGAGCAAATGGGCGCTGACTGGCGAAAGGTGCATACTGGTGTCCTCCTCTCAGGTTATATCAATGACACCCACACTTACGTTCCCGGTCCTGATGGTAAGTTTGGTTATGGTGGCAAGTGCTTCCCCAAGGACGTCAATGCTTTAGCTAAGATGACAGAGGGCACGCCATTAGGTACGCTTCTTGAGCATCTACATGAGTTAAACGTTCATTTCCGTGGAGTAGAGGAGCATATATAAGGATTGAATTATTGTTGTGAATAATTTATTGATAATACTAAAAATAAATAATTATGCTTAACGGAAAAGTAGTTTTGATTACCGGTGGTACTGGTTCGTTTGGTAAAAAATTTGTTGAAGTAATACTTCGTGATTATCCAAATGTAAAGAAAATTATCATTTATTCTCGTGATGAATTGAAGCAATATGAGCTAAAGTTGAAGTATCCAGAGGCAAAATATCCGATGATGAGATACTTTATTGGAGATGTTCGTGATTTGGAGCGTTTAACTCGCGCCTGTGAAGGAGTTGATGTTATCATTCATGCAGCAGCTATCAAGCAGGTGGATACAGCCGAATATAACCCGGAAGAGTGTATTAAGACGAATGTTCACGGTGCACAAAATGTGATTAAGGCCGCACTTGCTTGCCGTGTACATGATGTGGTTGCCCTCTCTACGGACAAGGCATGTGCACCCATCAACCTTTATGGCGCAACAAAACTGACCAGTGATAAACTATTTACTGCAGCTAACAATATTAAGGGCTCGAAGGATATCCGTTTCTCGGTGGTACGTTATGGTAACGTGATGGGATCTCGTGGTTCTGTGATTCCTTTCTTTACTCGTTTGCGTAATGAAGGTGCAAAGGAACTTCCTATTACCGATATGCGCATGACCCGTTTTAACATTTCATTGGAAGCGGGCGTTGCTATGGTGATGTATGCTATTGGTCATCATCTGGGAGGCGAGATCTTCATCCCGAAGATTCCTTCATACCATATTAAGGATGTGGCTACTGCCATTGCACCTAACCTTCCTCTGAAAGAAGTGGGCATTCGTCCTGGAGAGAAGCTCCATGAGGAAATGATTACTGTTACAGATGCTTTGGATACTATTGATCTCGGCAAATATTATGTGATTCTTCCTTCAGTCTCATATGTGTCTCGTGAAACTTTTATGAACCATCATAATGCCGTTCCTGTTCCTGATGGTTTCCATTATAGTTCAGATAATAATACTGACTGGGAGACACCCGAAACAATGCGTGATAAGATTAAACAATTCGTTGACCCAAACTTTGTGGTTAAATAACATTAGTTGGAGGATTTAGTTATGATTACTAAACCGATTCCTTATGGTCACCAGTATATTAATGATGATGACGTGCAGGCCGTAATAGCAGCCTTGAAGTCCGATTATATGACTCAAGGCCCACTGATTGGCGAGTTTGAGAAAGACTTTGCCAACTATCTTGGCTGTAAATATGCCTGTATGGTTAGCAATGGTACAGCAGCACTACACCTATGCGCTATGGCATTGGGAATTAAGCTTGGCGACAAAATTATTACAACCCCTATCACTTTTGTTGCTTCTGCCAACGGCTTCCGATATCAGGGTGCAGAGGTGGTGTTCTGTGATATTGATTCCAAGACTTTCTTGATGGACTTGGATAAATTGGAAGATATTCTAAAAGCATCACCAAAGGGAACTTATAAAGCAGTTGTGCCAGTAGATTTTGCTGGTTATCCCATTGACGAGGAACGTCTTCGCCAACTCGCTGATGAATATGGTTTTGCTATTGTGGTTGATGCTTGCCATGCGCCTGGTGGTAGCTTCACGGATAGCAAGGGTGAAAAACAGATGATCGGTAATTGCAAATATGCTGATCTCACTGTGTTTTCTTTCCATCCCGTTAAGCATATTGCTACTGGTGAAGGTGGTGCTGTTACTACTAACAACAAAGAACTTTACGAGAAAGTAGCACTTTATCGAACCCATGGTATTACCAAAGACCCTGCACATCTGGAGAAAAGCGATGGTGGTTGGTATTATGAAATGCAGGAATTGGGCTACAATTACCGTATCACCGAAATGCAGGCTGCACTTGGTATTAGCCAACTGAAGCGCCTGGATTTGAGCATTGAACGTCGTAATGTGATTGCCAAGAAGTACGATGAGGCTTTCAAAGGAACGGCAGTTAAGACTCCGTTCCGTGCAAAAGGTCTTGTTCATGCTTTTCATCTGTACATTATTCAGGTTCCTGCTGAAACACGCAAAGGTATGTATGATTATTTGAGAGCAAATAATGTATATTCTCAGGTACTCTATATCCCTGCACACCTTATGCCTTATTACCGCCAGTTTGGTTGGAAGGCTGGTGATATGCCAATAGCAGAGGATTACTACAGTAAATGCCTCGCGTTGCCAATGTTCCCGACTTTGACAGATGAGGAGCAGGAGTGGATTATTGAGAAGGTTAAAAAGTATATCAATAAAATAATTTGAATTATGAAATATTGTAGTAGATGTGTCCTCCCTGACACACATGAGGCCATTAAATTTGACGAAGAGGGAGTGTGTAACGTATGTCGTCAAGCTGAGAAAAAGCATACTAATATAGATTGGGATGCTCGAAGAAAAATGTTAGATGATATTTGTGACAAATATCGTGGAAAGGACATCTATGATTGCATAGTCCCTTTCTCTGGTGGAAAGGATTCCGCATTCCAATTATGGTTTATAGTTACCCAGTTACATATGAAACCCCTTGTGGTGCGTTTTAACCATTGGGGATTTCGGCCGTTAATTCAAAAAAATAATACGAAAGTATTTAAAAAATTGGGGGTTGATACTTTAGAGTTTACGCCAAATTGGCAGATTGTAAAAAAGTTAATGCTAGCTTCGTTAAAGAAAACGGGCGATTTTTGCTGGCATTGTCACACTGGTGTTTATGCTCATACTCTACAGGTCGCAGTTCGTTATAATATTCCGTTAGTGTTTTGGGGTGAGTCCCCTGCTGAATACCGTGCATATGTGACACCAGACGAGATGGCTGAGATGAATGAGCAGTTATTCAGTCAAATTGTAGATTTGGGTATTACAGCTGATGATATGTATGAATTGCTTAACCACGAAGTCGAAAAAAGAGATTTGTATCAGTATGTTTTTCCGTCGAAGGCCGATTTTGAAAGGATAGGACTACACCCAGTTTTCCTTGGTAGTTATATTAAGTGGCATACTAAGCATAATGTTGAGACGATTAAACGCGAACTTGGATGGGAAGGCCAAGCTGTAGAAGGTATTCCACCTCAGTACGATTATGAAAAAATTGAGTGCCGTTGGCAGGGTATTCGTGACTACTGCAAATACATTAAACGTGGTCATGGTCGTACCAACCATTTGGCATGTATTGATATCCGTAATGGTGAGATGACTCGTGATGAAGGTATGAAACTCTCACTTCAGTATGATGGAAAGCGTCCTGCATCTTTAGATCAGTTCCTTGCGGTAGTTGGTATTACAGAAGATGAATTTGTTGACGATCTTCAGAAGAACGAAGTCTACGACTGGGGCTTCGACAGGAATAAAGTTGAAAGAGGCGAACCTCTTCCCGATATGGACCAGTGGGATACAATTATTTAAGAAAATGTCTATAAACATTGTAAAATTAGAAGGTGAACGCATCTTTCTCCGCCGCTTGACGGAGGAAGATGCCTCTGAAGAGTATATTCGTTGGATGAACGATCCTGAAATAAACCAATATCTTGAAAGCCGATTTGTGACTCATACAATTGAAAATACAAAAGCCTTTCTTCGTTCTGTTACAAATGAAAATAATTACCAATTTGGCATTTTTGACAAAAAGACGAATAAGCATATAGGTAATATTAAAATAGGAAGCATTAATCATCATCATAGGTATGCAGATGTGGGATTCCTTATCGGCAACAAAGATTTTTGGGGTAAAGGTATCGCTACTGAGGCGATTGGTCTTGTAACAGAATTCGCATTCAATGTTTTGGGATTACATAAATTGTTAGGCGGAGCGTATTCTCCAAACATAGGCTCAATAAAGGCTTTTTTAAAGAATGGTTATCAGCAAGAAGGGGTAAAAAAGAGCCAGTATTTGTGCAACGGAAAATATGTTGACGATATTATTGTTGGCAAAGTAAATGAGAAATAAAATTGTACTTGGCACCGTGCAGTTTGGTGTCAAATATGGCATAAATAACACGTCCGGTCAGGTGAATTTAGATGAAGTGTGTAAGATTCTTGAAATATCAAAAATGGAAGGGATTAATATACTTGACACGTCATCTGCTTACGGAACAAGTGAGGTCGTTTTGGGTGAAGCTCTTAAAATGAACTCCACTCAGTTCAACATAGTTTCGAAATACCCAAGATGCGAGGAGAGTGTGCGCAGTACATTCGAAAACTCTATTGGTAAACTTGGTGTAGATAGTCTCTACGGCTATTTAGTTCACCATTTTGATTTCTATCAGGAGAAGCAAGAGATCTTCGACGAAATGACTGCTCTTAAAAATGAAGGAAAAATAAAGAAGGTTGGATTCTCGCTTTATAATGTTGAGCAACTTCAATACTTGCTTGATAGAGGTGTGAAATTCGATCTTCTTCAGTTCCCATATAACATCTTTGATAAGCGGTTTGAGCCCTATATGCCTGAATTAGTCGATATGGGTGTTGAGATTCATACACGTTCGGCATTCTTACAAGGATTGTTTTTTAAGGATACAAATACCTTGTCTGAAAGACTCATGCCATTAAAGAATTATCTGGATGATTTGCATCATTATTGTAGCAATAGAGGATTATCTGTAGAACAGTTAGCCTTGGGTTATGTGATTTCAAATCCAAGCGTTAAAGGCGCCTTGATTGGTGTTGATAATCATGAGCAACTGGAAGCCAACTTAATGGTGGCTTCAGTGAATCTATCTCATGAGGACATTGATTACATTAGTAATATTGATATAAAGGAAAAAGCGCTATTAAACCCAGTAAACTGGAATTAGAATGAAAGTATTAGCAATTACTCAGGCTCGTTATGGCTCAACACGCCTTCCTGCCAAAATCTTAAAAGAAGTGAATGGGAAGACGCTCCTTGAACTCCACCTTAGGCGAATTCTTCTAGCTAAAACTATCGATAAACTTAAGATAGCCACAACAGATGAAGAAGGCGCAAGTTTTATTGTCGCTGTAGCTGACAAGGTAAGGGTAGAATACCACAAAGGATCTATAGATGATGTTTTGTCTCGTTTTTATGGAACTGCAGAACCAGAGCATCCAGATTATGTCATTCGTCTTACTTCAGACTGCCCTCTTATTGATCCAAATGTGATTGATACTGTCGTCACATTTGCTATTGAGCATCCAGAATTCGATTATGTCCGTACTCAGGCAGCAAGTTTTCCTGATGGACTTGATACTGAGGTGATGAAGTTCACAGCTTTGGAGAAAGCTTATAATGAAGCAACACTCAAGTCAGAGCGCGAACATGTTACGCCCTACATCTGGAAAAATGGTTCAGCAGATGGAGGTACTATTTTTAAAACATACAACTTCCCGAATCCTGTTGGTAAGTTTGATGCAAACGATTACCGAATCACCATTGATGAGCCAGAGGATTTTGAAGTAATAAAGACTCTTATTGAGAATCTTGGTATTGAAAAGGATTGGAAAACCTATATTGATTATCTTATTGATCATAAGGAGATTTACACTATCAATAGTAGGTTTTCAAACAATGAAGGCTATGCTAAGTCAATAGCAAATGATGGGGTTTACGTAAAGAAATAAATAATATTATTATGGGAAAAGGACAAGAGCTTTATAAAAAAGCTAAAACATTAATTCCTGGAGGTACATCCCTCCTTTCAAAGAGGCCAGAACTGTGGTTGCCAGAAAATTGGCCTGCTTACTATAGCAAGTCCAAAGGCTGTGAAGTATGGGACCTTGACGGTAATCATTACTTTGATGTTTGCTCGATGGGCGTAGGAACAAATACGCTTGGTTATGCTAACGAAGCCGTGGATGAGGCTGTCATGAAAGTTGTTAAGGCGGGAAACCTAACAACTTTTAATTGTCCAGAAGAAGTTTATTTGGCAGAACGACTGATTGGCTTTAATTCCTGGGCAGGTGGTGTTCGTTACACTCGTGGCGGTGGTGAAGCCAATTCTGTATGTATTCGTATTGCCCGCGCCTTTACAGGCAAGGATAAGGTTGCTATCTGTGGTTATCATGGATGGCATGACTGGTATGTATCTGTAAACCTCGGCGAAAACGATGCTCTTGCCGGTCATCTTCTCCCCGGAATTCCAACAGGCGGTGTCCCAAAAGCTTTACGTGGTACATCAATCCCATTCCATTATAATGATTTCGAAGAAATAGAGAATATCATTCGTAATACACCCGATCTTGCTGCCGTCAAGATGGAGGTATGTCGTAACTTTGGCCCAGCTGAAGGATATCTGGAATTTATCCGCAATCTTTGCAATGAATATGGCGTCCTTCTTATTTTTGATGAGTGCACAAGCGGATTCCGTGAGACTTTCGGTGGTCTGCACAAGAAGTATGGCGTATATCCTGATATGACTATTTATTCCAAGACGATGGGTAATGGCTACGTGATTGCCGCTATCCTTGGTAAGAAGGAAATCATGGATGCTGCTCAGGGCAGTTGGATTAGCTCAACCTTTTGGACGGACCGTATTGGGCCAGCTGCTGCTTTGGCTGCACTCAATGAGATGGAGCGATTAAGGTCATGGGAGATAATCACTGAGAATGGTAACAAGACAAAAATCCGCTGGCAAAATCTTGCCGACAAATATGGGCTGAAAATTAACCAGTGGGGGATCGCTGCGATGTGCGGTTATACTTTCGATAGTCCGAACGCATTGGCTTACAAGACCTACGTTACTCAAGAAATGTTGAAGAAAGGCTTCTTGGGAAGCACCAACCTCAACTCATGTATTTGTCATACTCCTGATATTATGGATGCCTATTTCGAGGCGCTTGAACCTATCTTTGCAGATATTCGTGATTTCGAGGATGGCAAGGATGTTATGAAGGCACTTGAGGGTCCGGTATGTCAGAGTGGATTCAAACGTTTGAATTAACAAACAAACTTGAAGAAAAAAATCAGTTTTCGTGCTGATGCCAGTGCGCAGATTGGGTACGGACACTTTATCCGAACACTGGCATTAGCTGATATGCTTAAAGATAACTTCGACTGTGTATTTTACACAGCCGAACCATCTCCTTATCAGATAGGGGAGTTGCAGAAGGTGTGCCATTATGTTTCCCTATCTGATTCAACGAAATTTGAGGATTTCCTGGCTTGCCTATCAGGGACAGAAATAGTAGTCCTCGATAACTATTTCTATTCAGAAGAATATCAGCAACAAATTAAGAAAAAGGGTTGTAAACTGGTATGTATAGACGATGTGCACGACAGGCATTATTATGCAGATATTGTTATTAACCATGCATATGGCGCAAAGAAAGAAGATTACTCTTTAGAACCCTATACACAATTGTGTTTAGGTTTAAACTATGCACTTTTGCGAAAGCCTTTTCTTGAAAGTGGAAAAGATGATAATAATCGTAATAGTATTCTGATATGTTATGGAGGTGCAGATGTCTATAATTTAACCTGTAGGACTATACAATATCTGGAAACAGCATTAGAACAATATCATGTAGATGTCATAGTTGGGGATGCATTCAAATATTTAGATGTTTTAGATGAAATAGTAAGTCAGCATTCCAATATAGAAATACATAAGACTGTACCTGCTTTTGAGATGGCAGAACTGATGCGACGAGCAGAGGTGGCTTTTCTTCCAGCAAGTTCTTTATTATGGGAAGCAATATTCTCTGGTTGTAAAGTACTATATGGTTATTATGTAGAGAATCAAATGGATATATGTCGGAATGTCGGAAATAATCAGCATTTGGGTCTTACCTATGTTGGTGATTTACGTGATATTAATGCAGAAAAGTTACAAAGTATTTTTGGAAAGGTCAATGATGGTATAAATAGAAATCAGTTTCAGAAACCTGACGTAAGGGCACATTTTAATGCTCTATTTATTTCAGAAGTAACTGTTCGGGAAGCAAAGATTGAAGATGCCCGCATTTATTTTGATTGGGCTAATGATCCAATGGTAAGGCAGATGGCATTTCACACAGAGCCGATTCTATGGGATGATCATATTAAATGGTTTAGCTCAAAAGTATCATCTGAAAAATCTCATCTCTTACTTTGTTATTATCAAATGAAGCCAATAGGACAGGTTCGCTTTGATATTATAAAAGGAAGTAAAGCCGAAATCGATATTTCAATTGCCAAAGAATACAGGGGAAAAGGATTTGGTAAAGCCATGCTAAAGTCTGCCATTGAGTATGAACATTGTATGAAGGGTATTAACTCTTTTGTTTCAGAAGTTAAAGTAAATAATGCTTCATCCAATAAGATGTTTCTAGCATGTGAATTTGAATTATTATGCAGCTCAAATAATGTAAACTATTATTCTTTTATTTCAAAAACAATATGAATTTGGAAGTCAGACCATATAAACCTGGAGATGAGATTTCAATCTCAAAGATGTTTACAAGGAACACCCCCTATTTGAGAGACAACAGTTTCTGGGTTTGGATAAATAGAATATTACCAACGCACCCCAGCTTAATAGCTGTAGTATCGGACGAAAAGGACAACATTTACGGACATACAGCAATTATGCCTTATGAAATGAATGTAGGGGGTAGAATTATAAAATGTGGTATGAGTTATCACACAATAATAGATAAAGATTATCGTGATAGGGATTTGATATTACCATTATTAGAAATGGCAGATAACATGGCTGTAGATGAAGGAATAGAATTTCATTATGGCTTCCCTAACAAGAATGCTAGGCCTCTTTATAAATTTCCTAATCATTATAAAGTGGAGAAATTTATGGCACTAGAAAAAAACTCGAAAGAGGAATATCTTTATGATAATAACATAAAATACACTTTTGAAATAATTAATAAAATAGATTATGGTTTTATTTTTTCATTAAATCAAATTCTAGATAATCGATTTAAAGAAGGTGTTGAACTATGTCGTAGCTTAAACTATTATTGTGCTCGTTATTTTTATCATCCGCAGCAATTATACAAATCTTATAAAATATATTTAAAGGATGTTTTTGTTGGTTGTGTTGTTACGAAGTTGTATGAAAAAGAGGGTATAA
Source organism: uncultured Prevotella sp. (assembly GCA_946405145.1). Classification (GTDB taxonomy): domain Bacteria; phylum Bacteroidota; class Bacteroidia; order Bacteroidales; family Bacteroidaceae; genus Prevotella. The sequence goes on along the minus strand of CAMJGE010000002.1, from coordinate 169,392 downwards.
AGTTCTTCCATATTATTGATTTGCTCATTGATGATAATAATATAGATTTAGACATTCTTCTGAAAGATATCATAAACCATTTCTCAGGAGAATGTGAGATTTTCTCTTTTTGGAAAATCAACGAAAGAGTGAAAGACGTTTTAATTAAACTTGGATTTCAGGAGAATGGCTTTGATACATTCCTTGGTCTTTGTTTTTTACCTAATAATTGTATTTCTGAAGCAGAGAAAAATCTTCTACTTGATTTTCGTAATTGGCGTTTGGTAATGGGTGACTCAGATGCATTTTAAATATTTGCTGTATGAAAAAAAATATTAAAATTGGTGATTTCAACATTTCAAAAGAATCTCCGACTTTTGTAATAGGAGAGTTGTCTTGTAATCATCAAAATGATTATAATATTGCAATCAAGACAATCGATGCGATGATTGATTCAGGTGTTGACTGTGTGAAGATTCAGACATCTAGGCCTGATAAAATCACAATTGATTGTGATAAGGAGGATTTTGTAGTAAAAGGTGGTACGCTATGGGATAATATGACATTATACCAGCTATATCAAAAGACATATACTCCTTGGGAATGGCAAAAACCTATTCGTGATTATGTGAAATCTAAAGGAAAGGCTTTTATCTCATCTCCATTTGATTTGCAGGCGGTTGATTTCCTCAATGAGATAGAAGTTGATGCGTTCAAGATAGCCTCATTTGAAATAACTGACATTCCACTAATTGAAAAGGCGGCAAGTTATGGTAAGCCTGTTATTATATCTACGGGAATTGCACATAAGGAAGATATAGAACTGGCTCTTGAAACATGTCGGAACGTGGGGAACGAAAGTGTTATATTGTTAAAATGCACATCAGAATATCCGACACCATGGGATGAAGTTAACCTCAGAATGGTTTCTCAGTTTTCTGAAGATTATGATTGCTTAGTAGGTATTTCTGACCACACATTAGGAGATATAGTTGCTACATCATCTGTTGTCCTTGGTTCAAAGGTTATTGAGAAGCACTTCATTTTAGACAGAAAAATGGGTGGCCCAGATTCACAATTCTCAATGGAACCTAATGAATTTAGAATGTTGGTTGATCGCGTTCATAATGTAGAAAAGATTTTAGGTAGTAATAAGTATGAACTGAGTCCCAAGAATGAAAGTAGTCGAAGGTTTATGAGATCCCTATATGTCGTTTCAAACATGAAAAAAGGTGATGTTATAACTGAAAGTAATATTGCTTCTATACGACCAGGGTTTGGCTTACATCCAAAATATTTGAAAAACGTTTTAGGGAAAAAAGTAAATTGTGATATAGATAAAGGAACAAGATTCAGTTTGGATTTTATTCAAGAATAGTTATAATTAATAATAATCAATATGGACATTAAGGATTTTATTTCTAATTTTGCGAATCAATTTGATGATACAGATGTATCAGTAATACAGTCTGGAACGAAATTTCATGAATTGGAGGAATGGGGCTCATTGATAGGAATGGGTGTAATTGCTATGGCCAAAACACAATATGGCAAGACAATTACAGGAAAGGAAATCCGTGAATGCGAGACTGTAGAGGATCTTTTTAATCTCATTGTTTCTAAGTAATGATAGAGTTCAATCCCTTTTCGCTTAAAGGTAAAACTATCTTGGTAACAGGTTCATCATCTGGTATTGGTCGGGGCGTTGCTATAGCTTGTTCCAAAATGGGGGCAACTATAATTCTGAATGGTCGTAATCAGATGAAATTGGATGCAACCCTGGCTCTGCTAGAAACAGGCGACCATCGAGTGATAATAGCTGATTTGACCAATAGTGATTCTGTTACCAGAATGATATCCGAACTACCAGCCATTGATGGTGTGGTGCATTGTGCAGGTATTGGCCAACGGGTATTATGCAAGGTTGCAAATGAGCAGGATGTCGATGCTGTTATGGATACGAATTTTAAAGGCCCTGTTCTGCTCCAGTCAGAGTTACTGAGACATAAGAAGATAAACAAAGGAGCTTCTATTGTCTTTATAGCTTCCATCTCTACATGGTCTCCAAGTATAGGGAATGCTTTTTATAGCGCATCAAAAGGAGCAATAGTTTCTTACGCTAACTGTTTGGCATTGGAACTGGCTCCGCGCAAGGTTAGGGTTAACTGTATCAGCCCTGCCATGATATGGACAGATTTGATTCTTCAAGATGGTATTGATGAAGAACAGTTAAAAGAAGACGAACAGAAATATCCCCTTAAACGTTATGGTACTCCTGAAGATATTGCTAACTTGGCTATCTATATGTTGTCAGACGCATCTACATGGATGACAGGTAGCAACGTTAAGATATCTGGGGGGGGCTGTTGAATTGGTAAGCATGGCATACATTAAAGCATTATCATATTATTTGCCTGAAAGGGTAGTAACCAATGAGGAACTTGTAAAAGAGTTCCCTGAGTGGAGTGTAGATAAAGTAGCTCAAAAGGTTGGAGTAGATTCTCGTCATCTAGCAGCAGATAATGAAACTGCTGGTGATATGGCTGGGAAGGCAGCATGGAAACTGTTTGATGAATATCAGATAGACCCTAAATCAATTGACTTTTTGATGCTTTGCACCCAAAGCCCAGATTATTTCCTTCCATCTACAGCTTGTGTTTTACAAGACAGATTAGGCATACCGACATCAGCAGGTGCTTTTGATTATAACCTTGGTTGTTCTGGTTGCATCTATGGTATGGCTATGGCTAAAGGTTTGATTTCTGCAGGTATCGCAAAGAATGTACTTTTGCTGACAGCAGAGACTTATAACAAATACCTACATCCTTCAGATAAGAGTAATCGCTCTATTTTTGGAGATGGAGCAGCAGCCTGCTTGATTTCTACTGAAGGTTTTGCAGAAATAGGGGAATTCGTTTTAGGAACTGATGGAAGCGGGGCAAATAATCTGATAGTAAAAACTGGAGCTTCCAGACAAAAAAGCGTTACAGGTTTGAGTACTGAGGACGATGAGGGCCATATTTGGTATGATGACTATCTTTATATGAATGGCGGGGCCATCTTTAATTTTACGCTTGATGCAGTGCCTGCTATGATGGCTCAGATTCTTGAAAAGAATCAACTCCAGAAAGAAGACATTGATTACTATGTATTCCATCAGGCTAATAAATTTATGCTCAATACAATACGAAAAGTTTGCGGTTTGCCGAAGGGGAATTTCTATATTAGCCTTTCTGAAACAGGTAATACGGTATCGTCAACAGTTCTAATAGGTTTGAAGGATTGTATGTCTAATCAAATGATCGAGGCAGGAAGTAAAGTAATGATTTCTGGATTTGGAGTTGGCCTAAGTTGGGGTGGTACAATATTGAAATATTAATTATGTTTAAGAATAAAAGAATCATGATAGTGGTAGCTCATCCTGATGATGAGTTGTTAGGCTTGGGCGCTACGATGCACAAGCTGATAAAAGAACAGGGCGTAGTAGCTCATGTGGTGATTCTGGGAGAAGGTATAACATCTCGCTCAGATACTCGTGATACAGAGAAATGGAAACAGGTGCTTGAGGAGCATCACGCTAATATGAATGCGGCAGGAAGTCATATCGGATATAAGTCTATTCATAGTTACAATTTTTCTGACAATCGTTTTGATTCGCATGCTTTGCTTGATATAGTTAAGGTAGTTGAGAAGGAAAAAGAAGATTTCCAGCCAGATATCATTTTCACTCATAATGCAGGTGACTTGAATGTGGATCATCGCTATACCTTCCAGGCAGTGATGACTGCCACTCGTCCTATGCAGGAAGAAAAAGTGAAGACAATTATCTGTTTTGAAACGAACTCTGCCACTGAATGGCAGTATTCACAACATCCAGAGCAATTCCGCCCGAATCTTTATGTGGAGGTGAGTGAGGAAGATGTGCAAGCAAAGTGTGATGCGATGAGCGAGTATAAGTTTGAGACACGTGAGTATCCTCATCCGAGGTCGCTTAAAGCTTTGAAGGTTTTGGCCGAGTATCGAGGATATTCTATGGGGTATGAACTGGCCGAAGCGTTTGAGATTAAAAGGATGAGGATATAATTCACGCGTTCATCATAAGTCGAAGTATAGTTGTTCTTTTTTCTTCGTTTTACTTACGATTATTATTTTCAAGTGAGTAATAAGTTCCAGAATCCTAAACTTATAATAAAGAACGGCGTGTTTCTTTTTATTAGGCTGATGCTAGTAATGGCAATGGCTTTTTATACAACACGCCTTACCCTTTACTTATTGGGAGATGAAGATTATGGCATCAATAACATCATAGGTGGTGTTATTTCTATGTTTGCAATTATCTCAATGCCAATAACAGGTGCTTTACAGAGGTTCTTTAACGTCGAATTTACAAAGCAAGAGATACCAAGCAGGTTAGTATTTAATACATCTTTAAGGATTATTTTCTATCTTTCTATAGGAATGACAATCCTGTATGAGACCATTGGCTTGTTTTTAGTAAATCAAGTTCTAAATTATCCTATAGAGCGCACATATGCGGTAAATGTGATATTTCAGTTTACTATCCTAACTGCTGTTTGTAATTTCTTCTCACTAACCTATTCATCTCTTCTTATAGCAAAAGAAGATATGGGCGTTCCGGCTACAGTAGAGATATTGATGGCAGTAATGAAACTAGTTTTCCTATTCATTATTCCTTATGTTAGTATAGATATTTTGATAGCATATACTGGAGCAATGCTATTTGTAGGCATATTCCAGATTGTCTTTTATGTTCTTTATTGCGGCAACAAATATAAGGAATCTCATTTTGCTAAGGTGAGAGACAAGGGACTTCAAAAAGATATATTACAATTCTCAGGTTGGAGCGCAGTCAATGCTGTGGCAGGAATCTCATTGACTTATCTTTCGAATATTTTAATCAATATATTCGGCGGGTTACTTTATAATACGGCATACGGTATTTCACAGCAGTTATCAAATGCGGTTGTGTCTTTCTCGACAAATGTATTAAAAGCAGTAGATCCGCAGATTACAAGCAATACAGTTGCAGAGCAAAACTCATATAGAGATCATATTGTGCTTTTTACAGTTAAGCTGTGTTATTTAGGAGTAGGGTTTGTGTATGTGGTTTTCTTAATTTATGGGGATTATTTACTTGGGTTGTGGCTTAAAAACGTGCCAGAACATGTATTAGAATTCTGCAGGGTGTCGCTATTTAATATTTTAGTTACAAGTATAGCCTTGCCTCTTAGAACAATCATTCTTGCAACAGGGAGAATAAAACAATTCTACTTGAACTATTTGTATATGGCCATAGTGGCAATCATTCTAATGTTTGTATTATTGGAATTGGAATTCCCTATCATAACGGTTATGTATTTAATTCTAGCGGCAGGAATAGGGTATTTTGTTAATGCAATGGTTATTGTAGATAGAATGACAACATTGAAGGTGAAACATGTGCTGACTGTAGTTGTTAAATCTACGATAACTTTATCTGCAAGTGGTATTGTATTATATGGTCTCAGTAGTTTTTTTGAAAAATCATTTTTTAGCTTTTCTGGAGTTGGGTTGCTTACATTACTGGCAGTCGGTATTATGTCGTATTTCATAGTACTTGATACGACGGAAAGAAAATATATAGGTGAATTATTGAATAATAAAATTAAGAAATAATGAAAGAGACCATTATTGTAGATTTAGGTATTATACCTTACCAAGTTGTGGAGGGATATGTTGAAAAGAGTCCTTATGAGGTGGCATTTATTGGGAAAAAATCACAGTTAAAACAATTTGAAAATATAAAAATAGAAAATGCTATCTATGATTATGATAAGATAATAGACGCACCGATAGAGAAACATGCCTATAATGCCCTCTATTCAAAAATTTATTCAGACATCACTAATGATTATAGGACACAACTTATAGCTGAGAGATGCGCAATTCGCTATGGATTCAGGAGCAACCATAATGATATGGCATTGATTAATAGAATGATCGAGAATTATCTGTTATTCTTTGAAAGGAAAAATGTGAAATTTGTATTCTATCAAGCTTGCCCACATGCTTTGTATAGCTGGGTTTTTGCAAACGTCGCAGAGCACCTGGGGATAAAAGTTTATCTGACATTTAATTCTTTGTTTTATTGGAGGAATATACTGATTGAAGGCATCAATAAGGAGAATATAATTGAAATAGGTAATGAAGATGTTAAAGATCCAATTGCCAATAAGTATTTGGATGCGGTTAATAAAAAGTATGAGGATGCCATACCAGAACCTGAAAAGAAGAGACTTGCAAAACGCAAGAAATCTCTGTTCTCGTGGAGAGAGGAAATAAAGGCTGGGGTGAAAGATCCCAAGACACTGCTGTTCAAACCTTTGAAATTTAAGCTATATAAGAACTTTCTAAAGTATTGTAAAGTGCCAAGTTTGGAAGAGAAGTATATTATTCTTTTTATGCATTACCAGCCTGAACGTACATCCTTGCCAGAAGGCAGGATGTTTACCAACCAGCTTCATATAGTTTATACACTTCATCGTGCTCTACCTGAAGGGTGGAAATTATATGTAAAAGAACATCCTGCAACATTTACAAACTCACAAGACTATGACCCCCGTTATAGAGATCTATCTTTTTATAAGCGAATTGCAGAATTACCCAATGTTACGCTGGTTGATCTAAGAGTTGATTCTTTCTCCCTGATTGATAATTGCCAGTGCCTAGCTACTATAACTGGTACTGTGGGAGGGGAGGGGTTACTCAGGTGTAAACCGGTTTTGACATTTGGCAATGCTCCTTACAGGAATCATAAGTATGTTTTTGATATAAATTGTGTAGAAGATGTCAATAATGCATTGAGTGTTATTGAAAATATTGGTAAAGAGGATGTGAAGAAAGAAACATACGGAAAATATGTTCCGTATATCTTAAAGAATTCTTTTTCTGGCATTGATTCTGATGATGTTTCATTAGATGATACTTTTAGTGATGAAGTTAGGAACTTAAGCATAGGAAGGTGTTTAGGGGAACTCTTGTCTAAATAATAAGATTGTTATGGCAAAATGGAATATATAATTTTCTTTATACCAAACCTCGGAAAAGGTGGTGCGGAGAGAATTTTGGTAAATATTGCCAATTCTATAGTGCAAGATTATGGAGACAAATATCGAGTGATAATTGCTCTTTCACAGAAAGAGGGGTATTATCTAGACTACGTAAATGAAATAATTGACGTGGTTGATTTACATTCGAAGCATGTCTCTCAATCTATTTTTAGTCTTGCTAGACTTCTAAGGGGCATGCGAAAAGAAAAGCTTCATTTGTTTTCTTTCCTAGGCTACGCAAATATTGTAGCTATTTTAGCATCCTATCTCTCTTTATTTAGAAAGAGGATTGATTTGATAGTTAGCGAAAGAAATCATATTCCCTGGAATAATGATTTTAAAAGCCACCTTGTATACTTGTTTCAGAAATTATTGTATAAGAAATGTGATTCAATAATCACTATTGGTGATTCTATTTCTAAGGAGATAGAAAATAAACTTGGTGTTTCGAAAGCTAAAATATATACGATATACAACCCTCTGACTATTGGTGAAATAAGAGACATCCCTGATGGCCTTTTTAAAAAGGAAGAAACGAATATTATAACAGCTGGCAGAATGATACCTGTAAAGGATTTTTCTCTTCTTTTACGGGCTTTTGCATTAATCAGTAGAGAAAAACCTTCCCGGCTTTGGATATTAGGAGAAGGCCCAGAAAAGGAAAGCCTCCTTCGTGAGGCAGAATCTTTGGCTATAAAAGACAGAGTTATGATGCCTGGTTTTGTAGATAGCCCAATATCATATTTCAAGAAGGCAGATGTATATGTTTGTTCATCACAATCGGAGGGTTTTGCTAACGTAGTGTTAGAGGCGATGGCAGCCGGCACTAGAATAGTTTCTATGTCTTGCGGAGGACCTGACGAGATCCTAGAAAATGGGAAATGGGGGGAGATTGTTTATGACAGAGAACCACAAAAGTTAGCAAATGCTATAATGCAAATATTAGGAAGAAATAAGTGCGATTATAGTGAACGCCTTATATTTTTTGAAAAAAATAGAATTGTGGAACAATACGTGTCTGTATTGAAAACTCATTAAAGAAGGTATATTATGGGTAATTTAATTCAAACAGGCGGTTTGAAATATACTATTTTCTTCCTTGTTTATATTTTATTGGGATGGAATAGTGTGGTATTTTGGTTTACATCATTTTTACTTCCAATATTATTGTGGCGCAAAGATATCTTTGCAAAATCCCGAAATCATCTCTTGAAGACTGCAAAACGTGTCCTATATATCTATGCGATATTTGTCATTTTTGTCCTATTAAGGGGTATAGTATCCTCAGATCCGATAATTCCAATAACAAGGGTTGTTACAATGTCCGCTATTATTATTGAATTGTATTGCTTTTTTATCGGAGTTAAAGATGAAAAAGCACTAAAAGGCATGCTTACAGGTGTATTAATAGCAGTTGATATAGTATTGATATATTGTTATTTATTCTATTTCAATGGTATTACTTTTGACTTGGACTATGGTGAAAATATTATAGGGAACAAGAATACAGTTGGTAACTATATATTTTTAGGAGTGGTCTCAAACGTATTACTACTTCATAGACTTGATAAACGTGAAGGTCAAACACTTTTATATGGGAATCTCCTTTTCTTGATATTGTCTACGCTCGTATCAATGAGTTTTAAAATTATGTTAGCATCATTTACTCTTTTTTTGATGCTTATACTATTAGGATTACCACCAAGAAAGAAAGCAATTATAATTTTTTTTACAACATTTGTAATTATAGCGGGATATTCTTTTATAGACAATTATTTTGATTCAAAGGGTGGAGCTATTATTAAAGACCGTTTCTTTGTTTTGATTGGAAGAGATGACTTGGCCCAAATAAAAGTAGGCTATTTAGATACAAGAGAAGATTTAATTACGCAGACATTTGCTCTTTTCAAAAGTAACCCTATTTTTGGGACAGGGTTAGAAGTTTCAAGAGGACTTTTTGGAGGGACTTATTCTCATAATACATTTGTTGAGATTTTGGCAGGTGGAGGGATTGTACTATTTATACCATTTCTCATCATGCTCTTGAATATTTGGATACCTATTTGGAAAAAACGGGATAATATAACAATCGTTATCTTTTTGTTGGTCATTGTACTTGCAAATGGTATGAAGATATATGATACAATATCTCTTTTCATAATTTTTTTTATTTTACTATACTATATACGTTATCCAGCTAATAATCATTTAGGAGTTTAGGCTATAAATATAACGGATGAGAATTAATGTATCAATTTCTGCAATGAACGAGCAGGATAGCTCTGTTATGGAAATATGTGGATAGATGTTGATCATTTGAAGAGCTATGACAGTGGATGTGAGACCGACGAAAGATACTAGGAAGAGAATTTTCGAAAAAACTATTTTTAATTATGAAAAAAGTAATGCTAGTGTTTGGAACACGACCGGAGGCTATTAAAATGTGTCCGCTGGTGAAGGAGTTCCAGAAACACCCTACTGAGTTTGAGACTATAGTATGCGTGACAGGACAGCACCGTGAGATGCTAGATCAGGTACTGACTATTTTTGACGTAAAGCCTGACTACGATTTGAATATCATGAAACAAGGTCAGGACCTTTACGATGTAACAGCCCGTGTTCTTACCGGTATGCGTGATATTTTCGAAAAATGCAAACCAGACGTGGTTCTTGTGCACGGAGACACCACCACCAGCACCGCTGCAGCACTGGCAGCATTCTATCAGCAGATTCCTGTGGGGCATGTGGAAGCTGGTCTTAGAACGCATAACATCTATAGTCCTTGGCCGGAAGAAATGAATAGACAGATAACTGGCCGTATTGCCACCTACGACTTTGCTCCGACTCCACTTTCAGAAAAGAACTTACGGGAGGAGAGGGCGCACGGACAGGTTTTTGTAACAGGTAATACTGTGATAGATGCCCTTCGCATGGTGGTTGACAAGCTAAAGACGAACAAGGCTTTGGCTAATGAACAGATTACAATTTTGAAGAACGCTGGTTACGATGTAACACGTCTTGACAATGGCCGCAAGCTTATCCTCATTACTGGCCACCGCCGTGAGAATTTTGGCGAAGGATTCATTAGCATGGTAACTGCCATGAAGGATCTAAGCCAGAAGTATCCAGAGGTGGACTTTGTTTACCCTATGCATTTGAACCCTAATGTCCGAAAGCCTATTCACGAAGTGTTTGGCGAGGACTTAACACGCCCAAACTTCTTCTTTATTGAACCGTTACAGTATTTGGAATTTGTATATCTCATGGAGAGATCTACAGTTGTACTGACCGACTCTGGTGGTATTCAAGAAGAGGCCCCTGGACTTGGTAAGCCCGTTCTTGTGATGCGCGACACCACCGAGCGCCCCGAGGCTTTGAAGAGCGGTACTGTTCTCCTTGTGGGGACAAACCACGATCTGATTGTGAATGAGGTAAGCACACTGCTTGACGACGCAGCAGCATATGAGCGTATGAGTAAGGCTGTGAACCCTTACGGAGACGGTAAAGCCTGCTCACGTATTGTACGTGCCCTCAACGGCCAAAACGTAGATAGATACGAAGTATAAATAATGATATTAATACATACATCAATATGATTAACGTAATTGGACTGGGCTATATTGGATTGCCCACAGCATTGATGATGGCTTCTCATGGTGTGGAAGTCATTGGTACGGACTACAACAAAGAGTTGGTGGCAACACTGAATGCTGGTAAGACCACTTTCAAAGAAGACGGTCTTGACCAGCTTTTTGCCACAGCTGTAAAGGCGGGTATCAAGTTCACAACAGAGTATCAAAAGACTGACATGTATATTGTGTCAGTTCCTACTCCGTATGATAAGTTCTCTAAGAAAGTGGATGCTTGCTACGTAGTTGCTGCCGTCAAAGAAGTGATGAAGGTGTGCCCCAAGGGTGCAACCGTAGTAGTGGAATCCACCGTAAGTCCTGGAACTATTGACAAGTTTGTTCGCCCCGTTATTGAGGCTAATGGCTTCAAAATTGGTGAGGACATCAATCTGGTGCATGCTCCTGAGCGCATTATCCCCGGTAACATGGTTTATGAGCTGCTACATAATAATCGCACCATTGGTGCAGATAGCAAAGAAATCGGAGAAAAGGTAAAGAGCTATTACGCTTCCTTCTGCCAGGGCGAGATTGTCGTTACCGACATCCGCACCGCAGAAATGACCAAAGTTGTAGAGAACACTTACCGTGCCGTTAACATTGCCTTTGCTAACGAGCTTTCAAGAATTTGTCGTCACGACGATATGGATGTGTATGAGATTATCAAGATTTGTAACATGCATCCCCGTGTGAACATTCTCCAGCCCGGCCCTGGTGTAGGTGGCCATTGTATTTCCGTTGACCCCTGGTTTTTGGTAGGTGACTATCCTCAGCTGGCCAAAGTGATTGACGAGAGTATGAAGACCAATGATTATCAGCCTGTATTCGTATTGGAGCGTATCCATGAAATCATGGATGAACATGGTATCACCGATAACCGCAAGGTTGGACTTTATGGCCTGACCTATAAGGAGAATGTGGATGACATCCGTGAAAGTCCTACACTTCAGATGCTGGATATACAGGAACGTCACTTGGCACGTCCACTTAAAACATTTGATCCTTTCTTCACTAGTAAGGAGATTGTCAAGAACCAGATTCTGAATTTTGACCAGTTCCTCGATGAGGTGGATATGGTGGTGATTATGGTGAAGCATGACCACATCAAGCAAAATTGGGATAAACTGAAGGGCAAAGTCATTCTTGACTGTCACAATATTTGCCCTCTAGAGGAAGTGTACCATATATAGTTCGATCGAATAGGTCTAATATTCGTTTGCTCCTGTTTTTATGATGTATTGAAGAACTCTTTCATATACCTTTTATTTGTTGGGATTATTGTTGACCAGATAATTCAAACAATGGATTCACTTCAAACATCGTTGATACGATGAGTGATTTCACGGTCGACAGTTCTATATAAGAGGTTGGTGAAGTTGTTCTTACACATGAGGTAATGGAAGATGTCATCTGCTCGGAGGAGCGAAACCTCACTAGGCAGACGCTGCTCGAACCTTAGAGTTTTGCTTATTGGTTAGAACATGGTGAACTAATGTGTTTTTTATGAAAGTAGAAGTGTTAGTATCTTGTATGACAGAAGACGTTCATAGTCTTTTGCTTTCTTTGAACCTTCAGACTAATGCAGTGATTGTAAACCAATGCAATAAGGATAGCGAAAAAACGATAGAGATTTACAGCCGCAGAAAGGAAAAGTTACGAATCAAGATTATTAATACATGTGAAAGAGGCTTGTCGAGAAGCCGTAATATGGCAATCAGAAATAGCAGCGGAGACATTTGCTTACTTTGTGATGATGATGAGGTTATGGTGGATGGTTATGAGAAGATAATCCTTGATGCTTACAAAACAAACACTAAGGCAGATGTGATGTTATTTGACGTCCAGTATGAAGGGACAAATAAATTGCTTACTGTACCTGCGGGGAAACTATCATTCCGTAGAATTCTAAGTGCACATTCAGTGCAGATGAGTTTTAATAGGCAAAAAATAAAAGAAAGTGGAGTGATATTTGATAATAAAATGGGTGCTGGCTCAGGGAATGGAGGGGGAGAAGAGATTAAATTCTTATTAGATTTATATAAAAAGAGAACGAGAATTTATTCAAGTAATAATATAATTGCAAAACTATCACCCTCTGAGAGTTCGTGGTTTTCAGGATATAATGCTGTTTTTTTCCTAAACTACGGATGGTCTACACGACGATGGGCGGGACTAATTTTAGGGTATGCTTATCTATGGTACTATGTTGTTTTACATCGCAATGATTATATTAAACAATGTTCAACTTTTAGCGTAATAAAGAATATGCATAAAGGTTTTTTTAGCAAGAGATAAGATTTTATGAAAGTAACAGTTATTACCCAGTATTATAAACCAGAGATGGGGGCACCTCAAAACCGCCTATATGAAATGTGCCATGGGTTGAAGGACAATGGTGTAGATATCTCCATTATCACGGGAATGCCTAATTACCCGACGGGGAAAATTTTCCCGGAGTACAAAGGCAAGTTTTCTATGACGGAGACATTGGATGATATGGAAATCAAACGTTATTGGCTATATGCATCTAATGCAAGGAAAGTACTCCCAAGAATATGGAACATGATATCATTCTCAATTATGGTGCTATTCTCCCTGCGCTATTTGAGGAGGCGCCATAATGATTTTATCATCGTTGAATCACCGCCGTTGACACTAGGGGAGTCTGCTCTTATTCTTGCTAAACTTACACGGGCGAAGTTGGTTTTGAATGTGTCAGATTTGTGGCCGCTTTCTGCAAAAGAGCTTGGTGCTATGAGTGAAAAAGGAATTTCATACAAATGTCTGGAGAAGTTGGAACACCATCTTTACAAGGAGTCTCTGTTTTGTATGGGACAGTCGAATGAGATTGTGGATTATATAAAGAGCCATGGGGCAAAAGAAGTATATCTTTTTAGAAATGGCGTAGATCCAACAAGATTTGAGGGAATAGATGCTAAACTTGAAAAAGGTAAAGTTAAATTGGTTTATGCAGGCCTCCTTGGTTTTGCCCAAGGGGTGGCTGATATTTGTATGTCTATCAACTTCGCAGCGTTAGGAATGGAGTTTCATATTTATGGAGCAGGTGGAGAGCAAACAGAGATAGAATCAATAATTGCGGATAATCCTAATAAAGGGATTTATTATCATGGTGTTGTATCACGTCAGGATCTTCCAATTAAATTAAAGGAAGCCAATATGACTTTGATACCATTGGTAAAAAATATCTATGGTGCAGTGCCATCAAAGATTTATGAATCTATGGCGGCTGGTTTGCCTATTATGTTCGTTGGAGAAGGGGAAGGCGCAAGAATTGTAAAGGAGAATAACATTGGTTTGGTTGCCAATTCTAAAGATTATAAAGTACTAGAAGAAAATATCAAATATGCTGTGGAGCACCCTAATGAAATGGAGACTATGGCCACTAATTGTAAGGAATGTGCACAGAACAAGTTTAACAGGCCCAAACAGATTAAGGACCTATATGAATATATGCTTAACAATTTGAATCATGAACATGAAACTTAGAAATATACCATTTTCCCCTCCTGACATGACGGAGCAGGAGGTTGACCTCGTGAAAGAGGCCATTCTTTCGGGCTGGATTACAACTGGTCCGAAGACCAAGGAGTTTGAAAGACTGATAGCCATGTGTTGCGGTACAGAGAAGGCGGTATGCTTGAATTCGGCCACAGCATGTATGGAGTCTATATTAAGAGTGCTGGGCGTAGGTCCAGGGGATGAAGTGGTCACCTCGGCTTATACTTATACGGCAACAGCTAGTGTGACTTGTCATGTAGGTGCCAAAGTGGTTTTGGTGGACACCAAGCCAGGAAGTTTCGAGATGGACTACCAGAAGATGGCGGATGCGATTACTGAGCGGACTAAGGTGGTGATCCCTGTAGATTTGGGCGGCGTGCCTTGTGACTATGATCAGATCTTTGCGGCTGTTGAGAGTAAGAAGCAGCTGTTCAAACCAGCTAATGATCTTCAGAAGGCTTTTGGCCGTGTCATCGTGATGGATGATGCTGCACATGCTTTTGGTGCCCGTTGGCATGGAAAGATGGTGGGTGAGATTGCTGACTTTACATCATTCTCGTTCCATGCTGTGAAGAATCTGACAACGGCAGAAGGTGGTGCCTTGACATGGGTATCGCGTGATGGCATAGATAATGAGACGCTGTATAAACAGTTCCAACTGTTGAGCCTGCATGGACAGAGCAAGGATGCACTGGCCAAGACACAGTTGGGGGCCTGGGAGTATGATATCGTTGCACCTTATTACAAGTGTAACATGACGGATATCATGGCTGCTATCGGACTGGTACAACTGAACCGTTATCCGGAGATGATGCATCGTCGCCGTCAGATTATTGAGCGATATAATGAGATGTTAAAGGATCTGCCCGTTCAAGTGCTGAACCACTACCCTGCCGATGATCCTACGACTCAATCGAGCGGTCATCTGTATATCACACGACTTTTAGGGCGAACTGATGAAGAGCGACGGGCTGTAATCGTAAAAATGGCAGAACGCGGAATCGCATGTAATGTTCACTACAAGCCACTGCCATTGATGACGGCATATAAGGCGTTGGGCTTTGACATCAAGGATTATCCGAACGCATACAATCAGTTTGTCAATGAGGTGACATTGCCATTGCATACCCGACTGACGGATGAGATGGTGGAGTATGTGATCAGTAACTATGTAGATATCATCAAGAATCTGTGAAAAGACTATTTGATATCGTAGCGAGCGGGCTTGGACTTGTTTTTCTTAGTCCATTATTCCTGATACTGGCTATATGGATCAAGCTGGATAGCAGCGGACCTGTGTTTTATCGTCAAGTTCGAGTCGGTCGTTGGAACAAGGACTTTCGGATTTTTAAATTCCGCTCGATGCGAGTGGGAGCTGACAAAGGGAGCCTCGTGACGATTGGTGGTCATGATCCTCGTATCACGCGTTCTGGTTACTTTATCCGAAAGTTTAAGTTTGATGAATTGCCGCAGTTAATCAATGTCTTCATTGGAGATATGAGTCTAGTTGGCCCTCGACCAGAAGTACGTCACTATGTGGACTACTGGACGCCAGAGCAAATGCACGTACTGGATGTTCGCCCTGGTATTACTGATCCCGCATCTATCAAGTTCAGAAATGAAAACGAATTGATGGAGAAGGCTGATGATCCCGAAAAATATTATATTGGAGTTATTATGCAGGAGAAAATCAAACTATATCTGGAGTATGTAGAGAAACATTCATTTCTGTATGATATTGGCCTAATCTTCAAGACCTTTTGGGTGATATTCAAGGAAAGATAATGGAAAGAAAAGATATAATAATTCGTGTGAGTGACTTCATAGAGAATGAAGCTCGATCATGTTCTATGGATTTTGGGGGAATCACTCCAGAATATGTATATAGGATGCTTGGAGGCCAGTATTCTATAGATGAAATTCAGGATGTATTAAGCGTATGTCTGAAAGATTTTTATGAGCGTGAAAGGGCTTGCTAAAGGGATTTGGCAATTCTGTAGGTATCTCTTTTGGCCAAGATGGAAATAATAATGGATAATTATCAGGATAAGGGATTAGTTTCTATTATCATGTTATCGCATGGTGATGGGGCATATGTTATAGATTCTGTAAAGAGCATTCTGTCACAGACGTACCAGAACTGGGAATTGCTGTTTGTGGCAAAAACGGATGATGACGAGAGCCTTAAGCCATTTTCGTTATTGAGAGAGGAGGATATCGAGATTCAAAAGATGGCCGGTAAGGTGTTGACGGATTCATATAGCAACAGCAGAATCAAGGCGTCGTTTATTGTCGGCGAAGATAATGACACTCCAAGAAGAAATTCCGCTTTGGCTAATGCCCAAGGGAGATGGATAGCTTTCCTTGATGCAGGAGACATCTGGGAACCGACAAAACTGGAAAAGCAGATTGGTTTTATGGAGGAGCATGGCTATGCATTCTCCTATACTCAATATGGGATTATTGACAAGGATTCTCACGATCGCGGATTTGTGATAGGTGGCAAAGACAGGGTGACGTATCAGGATATGATGAAGTGTTGTTGGCCGGCATACCTGACTGTGATGTATGATGCGGAAAAGGTGGGAAGACTGCAGCTGAGGAACCTGAAGGGTAATAATGATTATGCTTTGTGGCTGCAGGCTTGTGAGAAGGCTGACTGCTATCTGCTGAAAGAGAATTTGGCAAAGCTCAGAACGAAATGGGGAATGCTGGGTAAGTTACTGCTGACAAATGGAATCAAATGGCGGTATGAGGTTTATAGGATTGAGCTCAAAAAGAATCCTGTTGTCGCATGCCTGATGACGATAAGGAATATGTGGTATGGAGTGGTGAAGTGGATGAAGTATGTTGAGAGAGTCTGATTTGTTCTCCAAACTAGCGCAAGTCATAGAGCAGATTCCAAAGGGTGTGCTTTATGACTTTTGTTGTTCTTCTGCGCAGGAGCATGAAGAACTGGCTATGGCTTTGGTGAGTGAGTTTTGGAGGCCAGAGAAGGATGATTATCGCTCAATGGTGCAGCAATGTCTGATGCATCCAACGCCATCTGGAATTAAGAATGGCTTACGCCGCCTTTCGGTTTGATACGTTGTCCTTCTTCAGAAGGAGCAGTTGCATAATCTTGCTCATGTCCTTTGTCTTTCCTGCCATGTCTTATTGCGCTTTTGAATTTGAATTCTTTGGCGCAAAGATAGCAAAAAGACAGAAAAGTGAACGGCAATGCTCCGATTTTCAAGGCCATTCCATGGTCATTTTCATGACTGAATGGGTGGATTCCGACGTCCTAAACTGGGTGGGAATGCTTACGAGCGCTTGGGCTCTCCCTCCCTGTCATCCAGGACGTTACCCCACCTGTCATCTCGAGCGCCTTTACTGTCATCTCGAGCGAAGTCGAGAGATCTCTTAAATGTTTTTATTTGCATTTTGTTTGGAGGTTACGAATTAAATTCGTATATTTGCCAACGGAAAGGGATATCGATATCTGTTGTAATCCTAAGTACATCTGTTAAACAATGGTTAATTGTCTGTAACACGCTGAATCTTAGATTTTTAAGGGTGATGGCGTGGAAGAAAGGTTTTAATTTGTAAATGATCCGATGGAGGTTGAGGTTATACTTTCGATGTTACTAACACTAATCTTACGGATTTGACGAATCATTATTGGTCATGATACATGATTACAATACAGGATCTATACAATATACTTGGCAATAAGATTTCTAATGAGATGCAGAAAACAATCATTAGGAATAACTTCCCTCCGCAAATCGCTGAACGGATGTGCGACGCCATTGACGGCCAAGAGAAAGCGGAACACTTTCAAAAACTCCTGCAGGAATATAACGAATGGCTAATGAACCAACAGAGACAACAAAAGATGGTTGAGAGGTTTTTGAGGGAGTATTATAAGTAAAAGAATTGACGCAATGGAAACGTGAGGGAATAAAGGTATAAGGCTATGATGACTATGAATCTGAAGATAGGGGGATAAAGGATAACAGCTGTGGTTCTGAAAGGGATTATGGCTGTTTGTGTATATAATGAAGATATAAAGGATGTTAATGAGGGTAATCACTTGAATAATTGAAGGATATGTACGAAGTTTATAGTGTAGAATCTAGGAAAGGCGGAGTAGGCAAGACAACCATTGCACTGAATTTAGCTAAGGTGTTGGCTGGTAAGAAGTATGATGTGCTTTTAATAGACTGTGATATTACAGGAACGCCTATCACAAAGGCAGCAGGAAACTCTGTGTATTGGAAAGATGAAGTCTGGGCTGAGTATGAAGGCTTGGAACCTATGAACCTGATAGATTTCTATGAAAACAAATATCTACTGGAAGACAAGAAAGGTAACGAGCTGGTGAATCAATTAGGATATCAAAAAGGGAAAATACACTTGATAGGATCGGATATATACGGACGAAACGGGGAACTGATTATTGACCCACGGGACTTGATGGATGAACTACACTGCTATTGGTTTGTTGAGATGATAAAAGAACTGGCAGATAGCTTCTGCAAGAAGTCGGAACAGACGCAGAAGGCCATCATATTGGACAACTCTCCGGGCTATGTCGGTATCGGAAGGAGTATAAGAGGATGGCTCGCACAACTCGGCCCAGAAAGAGTCAATTTTGTGCTTGTATCTTCTCTGGACGAGCAGGATATAGAAGCAACTATCGGTTCTGCCATTGACATACAACGGATGATGAACACGGAGCGGGAGATTACTCAATATGTGAAGGTTGTAGTAAATAAAGCTCCAGAGGATCTGCTAGATGAAGGTGGAGGTTATGATTTTGGGTTGAAGGATGGTGATTGTCGTGAGGGATTAGTGAATGCTCTGTTTCCCAGAGGGCAGAAGAAATATCCACAGAACATCATCAAATATGACCAGTCAATCTCCGGACAGTTTATAGAAGCTAGCCTGAAGGATATAGGTAATCAGGATATGGAGAGGAGCAAGATATACAAAGATATCAACAAGTTTAAAAAAACTATAGAGAGTTTCTCCAATAAAGAAAATAAATATGGACATCTGAAAAACATCACTAAAGACTATCATAGCGTACTAGACCAGCTTGTACGTGCGGGGTACAAGAGAATGAGTAAATCGCTGGAAGAAGATCTGTCACCAGAGACTTTTATGACATATCTTGCTGACCACGTTAGACTGCTAGGTAATATGGTATATCCGAATACTGACATCATGGAATTCTCACATGAAGATTTAAAGATGTTTGGAAGAGATTCACTGATACTTATGATACAAGAAGACCACCTGGAACCATATTCGTCGATTATCCTGTCGCTCTATGAGGGTATGTATGACAAGGCTGGATATGGAAAAAGAGGGGCAAACATCTACCAAATGTTGAATCTGAATGTTTTCCTGCTTGCTGTATTTGAGATTCAGAAGCATTGGGCGAAATCAAACGATACCTATAGAGCGTACTTGAAGAATGAGGTAACGAAGAAAGCAAAAGTGAAATTCCCGGATAGGAAAAGTATCAATATAGACATTACGAGAATGGCTCACAAGAATCTGAATGCTGAGAAATATGTGAGCGAACTAATGAACGCCTATTTTCGCAGATTTTACAAAGCATACTGCAAGGCTTTGCTTAGGATGATAGACATAGAGCAGGATTATAAACTCATTATGAGGGCATGTAGAGACACTATGGATCAGAATGCAAAAGTGATGAGAGCCGAACTGCTGGACTATCTGCGGAAGGTGGTGGTCAACAAGACGATGGATTGGGATGCCAAGAAGTACGAGGACTTAGTAAGTGCACCATATGAGATGAAGACCATTCAGAAACAGCTGAAGAAGTGGGTTCTAAAATAACGAAGGCGATGGATTTCAGTTATATGGACTACGCAACGGTAGCGAAAAAGAAAGAGTATCCCAACTTCTTCGAGTCTCCGATATTTAAGGATAGATCGGAGTTCGAGACGCTCCTTCGTGACTATCGGAATAGTAAGCTACAGTTGGATAAATTGCTCGCGATTTTGAAGGAAAGGACTACGAGCAATTATTTTGATAAGGTTTACAAGGCCACCATGATGGCTGATAGCTATTCGGAGAAAGTGTTCCCCCTATATAAGTATATTCTGCCTGATGCAATGATTGACGACTGGCTTTCGACAGTAGACCCGCATAATATTGAACATCCTGCCAGAGATCATTCACTTCACCAGACGTTAACCGCTTATATCGTAGGAAAGATGCTAGGGTATGGAGATGTGTCAGAAGGGCTTATGATTGGCGATAAAAGCCTGCTGAAGCGCTGTGCAGAGATACTACATGACAATACGAAGGCTGATTATCTGAGAGCCTATATCAAGAAGATAGACAAGAAGTTTGATGTCAAATCTAAAGACTATGATATGGATTGGGCGGTAAAGGTGGTATATGAAACCGCCATTATCGCAGCTTTATTCCATGATATGGGCTATCCCTGGCAGTTTATCAACAAACTGACGTCGAAAATCAAGGGAGATATTTTTGACAAGGTGAATGGATTGTCGCTAGATGCTAAGGGGGCTGTGAAGGAGATGACAGGTCGGCTACTATTGTTTCCATTCTACGGTTATGATGCTGCCAAGATGAAAGCCCACAAGAAGGATGATAAACGCATTGCGATGCAACTGATAGAAAAAGGATTGATGGAATCACATGGTATGCCAGGGGCCCTATCGTTTATGAGTCTGAATAAGCGGGTGGATGATCTGACGGAAGATAACCGCCGAGACAGGGCGACCTTCAAGTTGATACTGGACTGGGCTGCACTGGCCATCATGATGCATGACATGCCCAAGCACTATTGGGGGAATGGGAAGGAGAGCAAGAAACCCGAAAATCCGATATTAAGACTGGACTTTGAGAAGGATCCGATATCGTGTATTATCTCGATAGCGGATATACTGGAGGAGTTTAACAGACCGTGCTCAATGTTCAAACATATTAATGAGGATAAAAAAAATGGCGTTGATGAGCACGTGAGGGTGAACTATGACTATGCTTGCGGGAGTAGTGAACTGGAGATTAACGGAAAGGAGCTGACTGTAAGATATTGCTATGAGAGTGAGGAAGAGAAGAGTCATAATGAGAAGCACAGGAAGAACGAGGTGTTCGAGTATCTTGATGAGAAAGTTGGGTATATAGATTTGAGTTCGTGGGGCGTGGAGGTTAAGCCTTGTGAGGTGGAGGTGAAGAAATGAAGACAGAACAAGAAATAATTGCAGGCAGCCACCCGATATCTCCTCATATCTACGGAGTATGGCTACAAAGTACAGACCTACCGGCATCGGTTGGCAAAAAGCATAGGACGTTAGTCGAAGATTACGGCCAAAGAAATGCAGCCGTCGAAAAACTAGCCCAGTGGATAGTGGACTATCATGTACACAAGCACAGTAAGAGAAACATAGACGAACAGAAGAAAATATTGGATAAGCATCAGTTAGGTGACTACATAGATAAATTGAAACTGTTACCTACAGCTGACAGGACAAAGAAGGGAAACCTAGGTGAAATAATCCTCATAGAATATATGAAAGCATCACGAGGATTTGTACCATATGTTCATAGACTGCAATACAACACTAACACAAACCAATCGATGAAAGGTGACGACGTGTTAATGTTTAATCCGACGGCACTCTTCTCGGAGGTTCTTTATGGTGAGTGTAAATTCCGGAAAACTCCAACAAAAAAAGTAGTGGAGGACATCGTGTCAAATCTTGAAGGTGCCAAACGCTTGCCAATATCGATGGGATTTGTAGCCAATGTGTTAGAAGACAGAGGAGAACAGGCTCTTGCTGATTCTATTACCGAACTACAGTTGAAAGTGGAGAATGGGCTGGTACCCGTGTCGAACGTAGGTTTTCTGATAAGTACAAAGTCGGACATAGTGCCAAGCAAGGATACAAAACAGCAAGTAGAGAAATATCTGAAAACAAGCAATACGCGTCTTGTGATGATTTCACTGGGTGTTGAAAACCCTATACAGATAGTGGATGAAGCGTTTGCTAAGGCAGATGACATCCTAAAAACGTTGTAAGACTATGCCCTCGCTACAGAAAATAGAGAAAATAAAAAGACTACTGGACGGTAGTACTACATATACTACCTTGCAGGCTGAGGCTAATGCGAGGTATATACTCTATGGTGTAAAAGAAGATGAAGCAAACTTCCCACGGTTTGATGCTAAGCTGACATTAAAGACACAAAGCCTAGCTTACCTGTATCTTGAAATGGCATGTACATATATCAGGGAAAGAAAATCGGCAGAAGCAATCCTGTATTTTGAAAAAGGTGCGATGCTGATGGAGTATAATAACGCCAACAGCCTAGACCGAGATGAAAAAGACGAGATGGCCGACTTTAGCCTGATGGTAAGCGGGTTGGCTTATTATTGTGCCTGTCAATACTCGAAAGCATACGTTGTCATTACAAAGTGCAGCTATGATACAC
Source organism: uncultured Prevotella sp. (assembly GCA_946405145.1). Taxonomy (GTDB): domain Bacteria; phylum Bacteroidota; class Bacteroidia; order Bacteroidales; family Bacteroidaceae; genus Prevotella. The sequence continues at coordinate 146,678 of CAMJGE010000002.1, read as the reverse complement.
CATTCACTAGAATGGTATCGTGCTTTCTGAAAAGGAAGTTTGGGGAGCTGGAGTACGAGATAAAAGAAACTCTGTTATCAGAGAGAAACGGAGAAAAAGCCTTTGCCGATGTATATGATATATTGCTGGCACGAGCATTATCCTTAGTATTATGCTATTATCACTATGGAAGCGAGGCAGCTTTGGCAAGGTCGGAGGATATCCTTAAAGACGGAACCAGAATAACCCTGTTAGGCGATGACCCAGCCGTGTGGTGGGAGTTCAGGCTGATGGAAATCATAGTGACTCAGTTGCACCAGACTTCGCTATGGGCTAACTTGAAAAACAACGAGTCATTTTCTGTGGATAACAACGGGCTGAAGGATCTACTGGAACAATACCCATCACTATTAGAGTGGCTACCATACGCTCCAGACTATTGGGAAAGAAGTGCAAAGGATATCGTTTCGAACTACATATATTCTCTGACATACAGGAACCATCCCGTTACGGAGCTTTTTGTTTCGCAGAGAACGGCTTTGGAGAAAGTGCTACGACATGAAGGGGCGGTAATCAGTATGCCAACCAGCAGTGGGAAAACTCGAATTGCGGAACTCGCTATTTTACAGGTCTTGATGCGAAACGGAGGTGCGAAGGTGTTGTATATAGCCCCATACCGATCGCTGTCTTATGAGATGGAAGAGACGCTCGGTACAACATTCCGACCGTTGAACTACACTGTAACCCATCTATATGGTGGCGCTCAGTTTACGGCCATAGACAGAGGAGAAATGGAGAACGCACGTGTGTTGATAGCTACTCCCGAGAAAGCCAAAGCAATATTGAGAACTAATGACGAAGTGGTTGGTAGCATCAAGATGGTTGTTATGGATGAAGGACATCTCCTTGGAAAAGATGACAGAGAGGTTGTCAATGAGATGTTTACAGAAGAGTTGCGTAGAATAGTCTCTCAGAACGGAGGACGATTCTTGGTGCTCTCTGCTGTTCTTCCCAATGCCAAAGATATGTCGTCGTGGTTGGCGGGCGGAGAAGATAATGCCGTATTGAGCGACTGGCGGCCATCGAGTCAGAGATTAGGGCTGTTGTGCTATTATAAGAAACGAATCGACATAGAATGGTTAGGGGGCTTTCCCTGCTTTAACAATTCTTTTGTTACTGGAACGGGTGACAAGAAAACACTAGTGGCCCGCGCAGCTATTAAACTCTCAGCACTAGGTTCGGTGCTGATATATTGCTCAAGGGCAGACTGGATTATGGTGCATGCACGAGTTATGCTGGGCTTAGTAACTGAAATGCCCGAAGTGAACTGGGGAGACGATATAGACTGGCAACGATTTAAACTTGCCTGCCAGGAGACAGAAGAAGATGGAGAATACATTGAGATGGCCAAGAAAGGCATTCTTTGTCATCATGGGCGCATGAAACACGACGTACGTCGGTTTATGGAGAAACTTCTCAGGAAAGGTAAAGCCCGTTTTATATATGCCACCAATACACTAGCGCAAGGTGTGAACTTAGGAGTATCGACAGTCATTGTATTCAGTGTTATACAAGGAAAACAGAAGACCCTAAGCAAAAGAGATTTTTGGAATATGGCAGGAAGAGCTGGACGGTCGTATATAGATACAGAAGGTAAAATACTTTTTTTGTGTGATTGCGAAAGCAATGAAAAGTATCATCGGGGTGAGGCGAACAAATATGTTCGCAGCCTGAATGACGAAAAAGCAGAGAGTGGACTATACCTGTACTTGAGCAAACTATGCGAAGTGCAAAGAAAGACAGAAATGGATTTCGAATATCTGCTAGAACTAATAGCTGAGAACAAATTGGAAGAACTCCCTCAAGAAGATGGATATGACTGGGTGAAGTTTTTCGAGTTGATTGACGACTCGCTGATGGCACTAGACCTTGAGAACAATGATGATGACGACCTGAGGTGGGTAGAGAAACAATTTAGGAACTCGCTGGCAATGATACAAGAGGAGGATGCTGCACAAAGAGAAGAATATCTTCAAATTATCAAATCGCGAGTGCGAGCGGTGAGGACAATCACCGGAGGCAGTAGTATGCCACAGGCATTCGCTTCATCAGGTATACCTATAAAAGTGGCTTTGTACTTAGAGGACCATATGTCAGACCTTGTGGTGATGGCAGAAGATTATCTTGTAGGAGATGAGGGGATAAATAGAGTTCTGGACTTTTTTATGCAATTTGATGAAATGATGGGGTCGATTTCTTCTGCAAGAATCAATATGCCCCAGATAGAGGAACTGGATATTATCCGAGAAGCGTGGTTCTCTGGAGAGAGTATGGGCTATGCTGAAATGAACAAGGCAGAGAAATATTATGGCTTTACTGCATCATGGCTTTTGAATGCTGTTGCGTGTAGATTTGCAGCAATAGATCTAGACGATTACAGAGGGGTGTATGAAGAGATGACATTGCTTGCAGAGAATGGGTTGCCATCAAGATGGGCAGTACAGATATACCTGAGCGGTATCAGTTCAAGGCGTGTGGCCAGAGAAATCTCAGAGAAACTAGCACAGCCTTACGAAATGACCCGTCTATCGGAAGTTGCCAGTTATGTGTCGGATAATGTCAATGCTATCGTCAATGGAGAGGATTATTCGGCTTTGGCCAAGGAGTGGGTAAGTACATTAGGAAAAGGTAATTCTGTAGCAGTAAGGAAAGTGGAGAAAACGAAGAACTTCTTTTTTGGAGAGGATGAAGTGAATGTGCCAGAAGTTCTTTATTGTAAGACTTTTCAAAACAGGATATATCTATGTTCAGACGATATGACGTATAAGAGAAGTGTTTCGGCTTCTGACGGCTTGCCATTTGACAAAGTTGCAGATATTGATGGTGTGCGATTTGTTAAAAGTGGCAATATTTGGATGATAGAGAATATGAATCCATACGTGGAATTGGTAGAGTAAACAAAGATTATGGGACTTACTTCAAATATATTATGGCATCAAACCAATGAGGTCGGATTCTATGCAATCTTGGAGTCGAAAGAACTGAGATACTCGTACAGCCTTGAAAAAATAGTACCGGAATTCGGATTTAAGCCAATTGCTTTCTCGATGTTAAGCGTAAGCGATTGTCCATTCTCAGAAGTAGGGAATAACAAATGGGCATATGGTAACTACTGTATAGGGTTTAAGCAGAACTGGGGCGTGAAAGCCGGCTTCTCACCTGTAACCTATTGCAGTTTAGGATCACGTGGTTTGAAGATGCTAAACCTGCTATTGGATGATGCTTTAAAGAATGACATTCAATCACGGTTTGGTGCTGTTATGTATCTGTTTGCACAGATGAAGTTTGTTCAGGCTCCTTTGATTACGAAACACAAGAGATTCAAAAGCTATCGCTTCTATGATGAACGAGAGTGGAGAGTAGTACCGTATATAAAGAAACAGACTATGCGGAGTTGATGCCTTTCTTAAACGAGGAAGGATTTAAAGAATTCAAAAAGAGCCATATCGCTTCCGAGAATCAAGAGCATATACGAGCAATTTATCCAAGGCGGTGACATAGATTTGTGGAAAAGTTGAAGTTGCCAGTTAAGACCCAACTATGGTTGTACATCCTTGCTATCATCCTCATTGGCGGTGTTGCGTTTGCCGGTGTTTATTGGTAAGCGTCCAATTTTCACATCTTGTGTAGCTCCAGGCTAATGACTACTTTTGCACAAGCTTTTTTTTGAGATTATGTGCAGTAGTGAAGATTGTGAAAAGCTTTGGTTTCTCTACAAATTAGAAGGTGAACCGAAGGGAGTTTCGATAGAGCAATTGACTTTCCCTTTGGCCGTCGAGCTAAACCTTCTGCATACAGCAGGGTGTACCCTATCAGGTGTTTAACAAGTGGTTCCGGGATCGTAAGAAGCGGATTGTTCCGGTTGAGATCGTGGGACGCGACGAAGAGCCCAAGCCAGAGCCCGAGGCAGAAGAGAAGAAATCTGAAGGCCCGAAGAGGACATCGTGTGTCAAGTATGTGAAGCTGGTGTTCGGGAACGGACTCAGGATCGAGAAGAAGAATTTAAGCTACCATGAGCTCGAGGAGTTGTTTTTTATTCAGCATGAGTAACAGGATTGATGATACAGTATTATTATGCCATATAATTTACATATAGACAGATGGCTTGAAAAGGCGAGGGAGGACTTCTATACCCTTTTCGTTAAGGCGTGGATACCATTCAACGCCTGGTATAACCGTGACATAGCCCCAGAGACTAATAACGGCACAGACAGGGAATGTATAAACTATATTTGTAAGAATGAAAATACTTACAAGAACAAAATCCTTGCATATCTTCGTGGGAACACAAGAGAGGATCTGCGTTTTCAGCAGGAAATGGTGGATTTGCATTTGGCATTACTTCGCCATCCGATACCTAACGCGACACATCCAATCTCATTCTCAACCATAACTATCTACGATGATAGTCACCCCGTGGATCAGGGTGATTTTTATTCGGTAAGTTATAAGATAGAAAGAAAAGTAAAAGCCAGTGGTAGTGGATTTGACTATGAAATTAAAGTTAATGAGAAAGGTGCTGGGCCTATAAAATTCAACGCCACTTTCAACAAATGGGAAATGGAAGATTTAGAAGCTCATCCTGATTTCGCGCAGTTCTCTGAAACCATTAAAATGCGACTGAAACAGGCCTTTAAAGCTGTTGATATCAAGGCACCGACGGACGCTATTGTGAAACCTGTGATGAGAAAGGGCGTTGAGAGCAAGCCACCTCATAGCAAAATGTATGGTAAAGAGGAAAAGACCTACTTCATAGATGATGATGACAAACTTGCACAGGTACTGATACAATTGATGTATAAATTACGGTGCCAGATATTTCATGGTGAACTTGACCCTACCATACAAAATATGGAAGTGTATGAACACGCTTACCGAATCCAAAGTATGATCATTAAAGAGCTGAACTGATATGTCACATATAGCAAACAATATAGTGGCCCAGCATAAAACACTATATCAGGTTTTTACGGGCAATAGGTATAAGATTGATGTATTCCAACGTGACTACCGCTGGAAACGCGACCAGATTGACGCTCTGGTCAGTGACTTGACGTCAAGTTTTTTAAACTGCTATAGACTGGGGGATACCCAGGAAAATGTAGACAGATACGACTGCTATTATATGGGACCTGTCGTGCTGTGTCAGGACGAGGGGAGTATGTCGGTGGTGGACGGTCAACAACGACTGACATCATTTACATTGCTCTTCATCTACTTACAACACAAACAGGTCGAATATGGGATGATGGATGATGAAGACTACATTAATATGGATGACTTTATCTTTGTCAAGAGGGGCGGTAAAAAAACTTTCGTGATGGATGTCCCGAAAAGAAAGCTCGTGCTGCAGATGCTCTACGACGGGAATATCCATGGTATAGATATGAGTTTCCCAGAAGACAGTGAAGACGACAGAGAATCGAATATCAATTTGGTCAGCGGATATGATGACATTCTCCATCTTTTTCCACAAAATATCCAAGAAAGGAATATATTACCCCTTTTCATTGAATGGTTGCTTTATAAAGTAGTGCTTGTAGAAATCAAAGCATTTGATAAAGACAATGCCTATACCATTTTTGAGACAATGAATGATCGAGGTCTAAGTTTAAATCCGACAGAAATATTGAAAGCTCATATCTTGGCAAAGATTACAGACGAAGACAAACGTGAAGAGATGAATGTGTTCTGGAAAAAGCGAGTGTCGGAAATCAAGTTCGTAGGTGGAAACGATGGGGACATGGCCTTTTTCAGGGCATGGTTCAGGAGCAAGTATGCAGAGACTTTCAAGAAAGCACAAAGTAGTGACGAAATGGAGGATTTTGAAATGATAGGCTCGCGCTTCCAGACATGGTTTAAGAACAATCAGAAGAAGCTGCACCTGAGCAAATCAGAGGATTATTACTTTTTTGTGAAGGGTGATTTCGAGTTTTTCTCTACGCAGTATATGGACATTTTGCAGCTGAACCAAGGTGGAGAGGAAGTGAAGTCGGATGAGTTCTATATCACAGCCTGCTATCCTATGGCGGATTCACTGATGATGCCTCTGATGTTAGCTCCTATCGTGGCTACTGATGCTTCTGATGTGATATATGATAAGATGCGGGCTGTAAATACATATATCGATTTATATATCAACAGACGTTCTTTCTTGGGGAAGTCTGTAAATCAAGCCACCATCAGAAGGAGAATATTCGAACTGGTCAAAACAATAAGGAACAACTCAATGTCTGAATTGATTCAGAATCTGTATTTTGATTTACGAAATTCCTCTGAAGGTGTTGCGATGCTGCCCGTGAATATCAATCTTTCGCAAGGGTATTCACATTATGCTCTGGCTAGGATATGGAAACATATAGATAGTGAACTTGACTTCTCATCCTTGCTGAGATCTCGGAAGCAGAATTCATTTGTACTTACCCAAATATTTACGGAAGAGGAATGGAATCAAAGAGAGGTTAGTCCATTAAATACAACCTGTTGGTCTCTAACAAACTACTGTTTATGTCGCAGGTGGGATGTGGAAAACCTTCCGGAAGATATGGTAAAAAGGGTTATGTGGTTATATGAACACGACTATTTGCCAGAGATGAGAGGTTGTGAAGGTATTACAAAACCTTATGATTTCTTGAGTACAAGACAGAGGAGGCTAGAGGGTGTCGTGAATGATATTTGGAATATAGAGCTATTGCGATGACACATATCATAAACTACTGACAATCGAGTTATGGAATTGTTATTATTGAATAAATAAAAACTATGCATTTTTATGTAGAACATACTCATAAAGGGAATGTTGATTTAAATGTTAACATTACTGTGAAAAGTGAATCTCCGATAGAGAAGGAACCTGTCAGAAAGGAAGAGGAAAATCCCCCCAAATCTTTTCATGCTATAATTGCAACCCTATATTTGGGTATATCCTCGTCTTTGATTGCTGATCCCCTCAAAAACTTGATTAGCGATTCAGGTGTACCAGGGTGGTATAATTTCATTATGCTTTTTATAGCATTGATCTTTCTTATTATGGGACTGGGATATTCCTTAAATAAGCCAAACTTCAACAAACGAGTTTTTAATTTTATGATGATACTCACAGGGGCAATGATCATTCTTGTCGTAGCTCTTATTCTTTTTTCTGTTATATCCCGAACATTAACATAAAGAAGTATGATGTAGGATATATGATGGATGAGGATATCCCCCGATTTGGTTCTAATGTGAACTGAATCGGGGGATATTCGTTTTAGGGTAGTTGATAATGCCTCTATATAATCATCCTCGAATGTTTACACTTTTTTGTTCAAAAAAGTTTGTATTGTTCGGAAATTTTTCTTATCTTTGCGGTCATAGATGAAGGTGGAATGAAAATATTACTATTATTATGGACAATTCTCGTTTTGATTTATTAGAAAAGGCTTTACCATCCAGTATACGTGTAAAGTTGGATAGGATATGTCGTTACCTGTCACAGAATATGGCAACAGCGATGGTGGGAGCAGGGTTTAGTCTTAACGCTAAAAAGATGAACCCTCATGCTCAGATGAAGAGTTGGAACACGCTGGTTAGCTCTTTCTGGGAACTGATTTATGCTGATGAAGAGAAGCGGTTTGATTTTACAACGCCCATGCATCTTGCATCGCTATTAGAAGCGAGTCACGGGAGAAGTGAACTTGATCATCAGATAGCCAGTTCGTTACCTGATGATGAGTTGAAGCCTGGCGATTTGCATATGGCCATGATGCGCTTGCCATGGAGGGATGTATTTACCACCAATTATGATAGGCTTCTTGAGAAGGCTGCAGAAATGACAGATAGGAGTTATAATGTGGTGACTAATAAAAATACTCTTTTATATAAAACGGCTCCAAGAATCATTAAGCTTCATGGCAGTTTCCCCGATGCCAGTCCATTTATCATGACGGAGGATGATTTCAGAACCTATCCTCAAAAATATCCTGAGTTTGTAAATACTGTTAGGCAGGCATTAATTGAAAATGTGTTCTGTCTGTTAGGCTTCTCTGGTGAAGATCCAAACTTTTTAAGCTGGTTGGGATGGTTGAGAGATGTAATGGGAAATCTAAGTTCGCCTGTATATCTTATTACGTATAACGAAAAACTGAATGAAGCTGATATTAAGCTAAATTATAAGCGAGGCATTGATTATGTGAACATGGCAGATATACCTGATGTCAAGGGTATCAATGAAGGTCTGACATTCTTCTTTGAATATTTGGAGCGTAGCCTAAAACCACAGAAAGAGTGGAACGGCGAACTGCCATATAGGGTATTTGAGAAGAACCCATTAAAGGAATCCATTCCTTTGATGAAGGAAATTAGGGCGAATTATCCTGGATGGCTGTATCTGCCAGAGATATATTATGATCAGTTCAGGGAAATGGAGGAGGCGTTTCCGTATCTCGGTGAAAAAGTAAATGCACTTAATCACACAGATTTACTTGACTTCCTATATGAGATAGATTGGCGCTTGACGATTTCTGCATGCCCTAATCATGCAATATGGTATTTAGATGCTATAAAGAATCTTGATATCAAAAGTTATCAAGATCAAGAAGATCTTAATGATAGCGAGAGAAAAGTTGCGGTAGATAAGGTCATATCTTTGAAATTGTCACTATTGACTATGTACAGGCTTTCTCTGATGTGGGATGACTATGAATTTCTTGAGGGGGAACTCCTTGATTATTTTGAGCACCATGAAAGCGACATGGAAGGAAGGTTGATGTATGAGCGTTGCCAGTATTACATCATGCGACTTGACTTTGCCAAAGTTAGGAATATCTTGACTGATTGGTATGTCTCAGATCTTGATTACCAAAGTCTATTCTGGAGAGCAAATATACTGAATAGTCTTGGTGAAACAGAAAAAAGTGCTATGCTGTTAGAGATTATTAGGAAGAATGTAAATTCTGCCCTACTGAAGGATAACTCAAACAGGGCTTTTCTGAATTCATGTTCACATTTGGCCAACCTGATATTGAGCTATTATGTGCCAAAGATAGACGTTGCCAACATCGAATTGCATAACAATGAGATAGATTTTATCCATGTGTTAAGCATGGTAAGGCTAAAAGCTGAAACTAAACCTTTCAGAAGTGGAACCTATTATGAGCATGGATTTTTGTTAAAGGATGTCAATACCGTGTGGACTAGTGGTGACAGAGGATTCTTTAAAGAGTTTGTCAACGCATATAGAACGCTATTCTTATTAGATCGCGTTGGCTTCCCTTTCCAGGTATTTGGCAGACCTATTATGACCAATGAGGTGATAGCAGCCATCAAGATCATGCAAAAATATGACTCCGATATGGTGGTTTCAACTGTCTTCAAGATGAACGGAGGTCGATGGATTATTCGCGATGTGTATAGTCGAGAGATGTTTGCCCTTATCAGTAAAAAAGAAGCTGTAAAGTTCTATACCCTCTGGATTAAGCCATGTAAGGAGGCTGTTGAGAAGACGTCGAAAGATCCCAATTTAAGCAGAATTATTTATCAAACGGTAATCCCGACGTTAGTTTTCATGAGCGTTAAGCTTGAGCAAAGCCAGATTGTTGAGTTGTTCAAGTTATACCTAAGACTTTACAACAGCTCAAACCCTGAGTATCAGATAAAACATATGGAGCTTCTTTATGCGTGCATGGACGAAAATTCGATAAAAGAAGTGCTGCCGAGTATTTTTTTATCACCTATTGGAATTAATGAAAGAATTCAGGACTCTCAGCTTTGTTATCCCTCTAGAGGTTATAAAGGCTTTGTCTTGACAGACGAGATGATTCAAATCCTTATAGACGGTTTGAAGAGCACGAGTTTCAATAAACTGTCAGAAACGATACTGCGCCTGAAGGTTATTGCTAAATATATTAAAGACGGAATGTCTAATAAATATCTTTTAAATACAATTTATGAGATGCGTTCGGAGCATTATAATAGTAACGTAGTTCTTAGATCTTATCAGTTTGTTCCTTATAATTCGGAAAAAGAAAGCCGCTCATTAGAATCATCTGTTGATCATCTAGTCAATAAATTGAAAACCTATCAGTTGGATGGTCGTCAATTCAGTCAGGACTTATTTAATGTTCGTGACTGTTTGATTAACCTTATTTGTGTGGCTGGAGAATTGGACAAATATATGCCCGATATCATTGATAAGGTGATCCAGCTTTTGAGTTTATACAAGGTACAATTGACATCGAAAGAGAATCATAATGATTTTGGGCAGAGTCAAGATATAGGATATTTCCTTACCATTTTTAATAAACTATTAGGGCGTGTAAATTTGTCGCTGGTAGATGTTAGCAAGCTTGATGTATTGGCTGACGAACTGAAGGGACTGGATAATGACTTTGAGGTTACGAATATTAATGCTATATTGATGGTTGCTTCAAAAAAAACAGATCAGACAATTGGCTCATTTATTGAAGGATTGAAGTTGAGGATGTTCAGTGGCGACCGTAAGCGTCGAACAGATGCATTGAATGCATTAAAGTTTCTATCATTACGTGATCATGATATGGATGGGGTCGTGGAGGATGTATGTCAATATCTTAGGACATCGCAAAATGACTATATCTATGAATATATAGAATTCCTTAGTTACTTGAGAAAGCACCATAAGCTAGAGTTGACTCAAAACTTGATAAACTCAGTGGTATATCTTCGCAACAGGCTTAATGATGGTAGCTTTTCGGCTAATGCAAAAGCGGATGTGCTATATTGTATGTCCTTGCTGTTGCGAAGCATCCATGTGAGAGATAAAGATCTAATAAAAGAAAGAGGAGAATGGAAAAAACTTGTCGTAGATGACCATGAGATGTTTAATGATGTGAAGATGGCGTTTGACGTAGAGATTTAGTGCAAATAGGTTTGGAATGTAAATATATAGATGACAGAGATAAAGGATCTATATGCAGAAGAACTTGCCTTGCTGAAGCGGATTCAAAGTTATGGGAAGGAGCAACCGCAGGGGGAACTAGAACGTGTAGATAAGGTGGTGTTACTTTTGTTATACCGTATCTACTCAAACCTGTACTCTGCTTTGCTTTTAACTGTACAAGCTCTTAAAAAGGGAAGGATTTCTTTTTTTCAGTTACCGATTGGAATCATCTTGCGATGTTGCTTTACTGATTGCTTGTTCGCTTTATTTATTCAGAGAGTGGACAAGGAACAGGCATACGAGGAGCTTGATTTGAGGACGATTGAATATGCCAATTCAATGTTAGAACGACGTGAGGTGTACAAAGATCAGGTTAAAAGCACCGGGATGGATTTTCACGATGCCTTTATAGACCATATATGGGAGTTGACGATGGAAGATAATTTCCCGCAATTGATTGAATTTGATGAGGATAAAAAAGATATTGTGATAAAGAAGCAATCGAAAGAACAACTTAAAAAGGATGGTTTTTCGAAAGCGAAGAGCATTGGGACTAAAGATTTGACAGACTTCTTGATCAAAATGCCAGATGTTAAAGAGGTGGCAACGCGATTGTACCACTATTATAAGTATTTCTCACAATATGAGCATTTCTCGGAAAATGGGCAAGGAGATGTGCTCGTGTCATCGGAAGAAGATGGTAATGACAATATTCATCTGCCTTCGGCTATCAGGACATTGAGTGATGGGGTGGAGGAAGTGATGAAGTTTCAGAGATATTGCCTTTATAAGGCAGGATAAGATGTAAGATGGCTAAAGAGTAAAGGCTTCATGCCGTGAGTATATATGTGATATCCCCCGATTTAGTTCTTGCCGAAGCAAGCGATCAAAGATCGAGCGCTTATGTGAACTGAGTCGGGGGGATATTTATTTCCTTTAGCTTTTTTCCTCGCTTATGCGTATCATTGACTACCGTCGAAGATACTTCGCTCAAATACGAGGTTTTGTAGGACCTTTAATGTTAAAAATGGGAAATTAGGGGAAATTTTGGGGGAATTTCCCCTAATTTTAAAATGATTATTGTATCTTTGCACACAAATTCATATAGTAAGACAATGAAAGTAGAATCAGTTCCAGTTATTAATCCTGATAAAATGGTGGACGCCATACAGATGCTGTCTAATCAAGAATTGGCACCGCTGTTCCAGAAGATTGAAAGCGAGTATTTGTATTGGGATAAGGTGAAATACATGGCTCCAAAGGCTATGGACAAGCTGGTGCTATGGCAGGCTGTGAAAATTCAACGTAGGCTAAAAGCCCAAGACATTCAGTTTGGTAATTGTGTCTTCCACTTCACAATCACACAAAACATGCTCGCTTTACTACATGATTTTGATATGAATCTTGGAGGTAGCCTTGGTACTAAAAGTATTATCCCTGCTACTGACAAAAGCTATTATCTGATTAGCTCAATCATGGAGGAAGCTATCGCATCTAGCCAGATGGAGGGTGCCTCCACTACACGTAGGATAGCAAAGGATATGTTGCGGAAGAAACTGAAGCCTATCAATAAGAGTCAGCAAATGATAGCCAATAATTATGAGACTATCAACCAAATATCAAAAGACTCAGATAAGGATTTCTCTGTTGAAAGTCTTCTCTCCATCCATCGTTCCATTGCTAACAAAACACTTGACAATGTGGAGGATGAGGGGGTGTTTCGAAAGAATGATGATATTCTTGTGGTTGATGGTATAACGGGATTCGTGGCTCATACACCACCGACCTACAAAGAGATAGATAAGATGATTCAAGACTTGTGTGACTTCGCAAATAACGAAAATGGTGACAACTTTATTCATCCTATTATCAAAGCTATCATCATTCACTTTGTATTGGCCTATATACACCCTTTTGTAGATGGAAATGGTAGAACTGCAAGGTCGTTATTTTATTGGTATATGATTAAGAAAGGGTATTGGTTAACAGAATATCTTTCCATATCCAGAATCATCTATACTAACAAAAAGGCTTACGAGAAGGCATTCCTTTATACAGAGCATGATAATAATGACCTTTCATACTTTATCCAATATCACTTGGAGGTCATGAAAAAGGCTTTTGAAGAGCTAAAAAAGTATTTACAGCGAAAGATTGATGAGCAACAGAATCTTTACCGTTTTGAGGGAATATCTTATATTAACGAACGTCAAAGGTATGTACTTCAGGCACTATCTGATAACAAACGTGTATTGTTTACCCCCAAAGAGTTAGCAACACAGTTTGATATTTCACCAAAATCCGCAAGGACAGATTTGCAGGAATTGGTGAGAATGGGTTACTTAACTGCCACGAATCTCAATAAAAGGGCAATCGGTTACATTAAATCAGACCAATTTGAAGTGCTGTTATCTGAAAAAGCAACAGGACATTAATGGGGAATTAGGGGAAATTTTGGGGGAATTTTCCCTAATTCCCCCTCCTCCCTGTCATTTCGAAAGGCTACGGGTAGGCGCTTTAGCGGGAATACACCCCTTTTTGTCATTTCGAGCAAGGCCGAGAAATCTAGAAATTTACAATCATGCACAACCAATACTACACATACATCCTCGCGAACAAAAGCGACACAACACTGTACATCGGTGTGACAAACGATCTGGAAAGGCGTGTGACAGAACACAGGTCGGGAACGATTCCTGGCTTTACGAAGAAGTACAATTGCCATAAAAAAGGAAGCTCTTATTGACACCATGAATAAGGATCGCAAGGACCTCATGCCGTAGTATAATAATGTCATTTCGACTAAGCGCAGCGCATGGAGCGCTCGAGCTTGCTCGCTTGCTACCGGAGGGACGCAAGAAATCTCATAAATTTCAGGGATCTCTCCACGATGACCTAGGACAAACAATAGTAGCAACGCTGGAAGGTATAATTCCCTTTCGGCGTTACTGCGTTAATGGAGGAATATAATATTTGAAAAAACTGTTTGACGAAATATAAATTAAAATTTGAGATGATAGTTGGAAGTGACATGGTTTGGAGACGATGGATGTTCTATTGATAAAAAAGGAACTGCTTTCTGAGCTGCACCAGAAAGCGAAGGAGTCTGAGAGGCTTAGGCAGAACTTTGACCTAAGGACGACTCCGGAAGATACTAGCCAAGGCATGCTGAATGCGCTGGAGCCTGGGACACGTGTGCCGATACACCGGCATCTGAAAACGTCGGAGAGTGTGATCTGTCTTGAAGGTTGTCTGGACTGGGTGTTCTACGAAGAGCTTCCCAATATGGACGCAGGTGGACCTATTCATGATGGTGAGAGGGCTGCTGACGAGACGTGTTTTGCCGAGGTGGCTCGATTCAGGGTGTCTCCGCGAGAAAAGATATTTGGCATACAAGTACCTCTTGGAGTCTGGCACTCGATAGAGGTACATGAGCCGAGCACGATCTTTGAGGCGAAGGACGGCAAGTATGGAAAATAACAAAAGGAGCAGAATAATTTCTGCTCCTTTTGCTATTAATATATGCTTATCTCTTCTTCCCCCATTGAGGCCAGAAGAGGTAACTGAAGAATTGCCATAGGGCGCTAAGATATGATCGCATTCTGAATTGTCTCAACGATATACCTTACATCATCATCACTGACATACGGTCCTGCAGGCAGACACATACCCACTTTGAAGATGGCTTCAGATACACCATTAACATAAGCAACGGAATTGTCGTAAGTTAAGCACTCTGCACCGGAAGGCAATTTTTCACTATTCACTTTTCTCTTTTCACTTGTACGACAGTACACTGGCTGCTTGTGCATCGGTTTCCAAACAGGACGAGCCTCAATCTGCGCTTTGTCGAGGGCCACACGCAACGCCTCCACATTATCATTGGGCTGGCAATCCGTTGTCGCACTATCTGCCACATGAATCACACCAGCAGCTCCTCCAACAGCCCCCTGCACAATGGTCTTGTAAGCATTCTCCTGCCCCTTGATCTTCAAATCCGGATCCAAGGTAATCGTGCATAGCCAGTAGTTACTGTCGTAGTCAGGGCCTTCAGGCTGCGAGTGCACATGTACTCCTGGCACATCAGCCAACAGCTCCTCATAGAGGGCTTGCACGTGCTTATGGTGTGCTAAGTGCTGGTCAACCACCGTCATCTGACCACGACCGATACCTGCACAGATATTCGACATACGATAGTTATATCCTATTTTCTCATGCTGATAGTACGGATAACTCTCACGATACTGCGTGGCGTACATCATAATCTCGCGCCAGTGGTCCTCATCCTCCGTAATCAGCGCGCCACCACCAGAAGTCGTAATCATCTTATTACCATTAAACGAAAGCACACCATACTTACCGAAGGTGCCCAGCATCTGCCCCTTGTAGCGAGAACCAAAGCCCTCAGCTGCATCCTCCACCACAGGGATGCCGTACTTATTCGCAATCTCCATGATACGATCGGCCTTATACGGCATACCATACAGCGCCACAGGCACGATAGCTTTTGGATACTTACCAGTTTTAGCCTTGCGGTCAAGGATGGCTTTTTCCAACAACTCTGGATCGATATTCCACGTATCAGGCTCCGAATCCACCAGCACCGGCGTAGCCCCCAGATACGTCACAGGATGCGTAGAAGCACAGAACGTAAAGCTCTGCACAATCACCTCGTCGCCTGGCTTCACACCACAATTCAACAGTCCCAAGTGCACCGCAGCCGTACCACTCGACAACGCCACCACACGCTTCGATAACACTTGGTTATTGGTTATTGGATATTGGTTATTGACAAAGCGCTCGAGGTCCTGCTCGAAAGCGTTGACGTTTGGCCCAAGGGGCACTACCCAATTCGTATCGAATGCTTCTTTAACGTACTTCTGTTCCATTCCGTCCTCACTCATATGAGCCAGACACAGATATATTCTCTTTCTTTCAGACATTTTTATATCTTATTTTAAATATTAATCTCAAAATCGTAATAAATCCAAATCCAATCAAACACCCCACCGTATTATGCATCACGTCATCCACTTCCGAGAAACCTCTCATCAGGAGTAAGCCACCATATGAACGTAACCCCGATTTTACGGGCATTACCGCTAACATGATTTTTTGAAAAAAATTATCTGATTGTACTTTGCGCCACTTGATTGTATCAAGCGACCTTTTTTTCCTGCTTCTTGCCAGGTGTATAATAACATGGGATCATTGACCTGTAGTCATCATCGCCATTCATCATACGGGTCAGTATGTCTTCAACATACTCACCAAAATCAATATCGTTCATCTTGCAGCTCTCATACAGAGAGTACATGATAGCAATATTTCTGTGCTGCATCATGACTTCCAGAGTTATGTTAACTTTTGTTGTTCTTTATTTTTGCTTCGAGAATCGCTATTTTATCTTCTGCTGCCACGCGCAATTTCTTTTCTTTTTTTATCTCAGCACGCAAATCCTGCTTATACCGGTCCACGTCGACTAAGATCTCCATAATCTCTTTCTTACGTTCCATCAGTTCTTGGGCTGCTGACACCCATTGCTCATGACTGATAGCACCGTTTCTTATATCCTGATCTACCTGGCGGGCACGAATTCGCAGCACTTCTATCTCCTTTCTAAGTGCCTCCATGTCCTCATGGGCGTACTCACGTTTCTTGTTCATCTTGGATTTCATCCTTAGTTTTCTCGCCATGGCAAAATTAAAGCAAGCTCTATTTTGCTCATTTGGCTTAACAAAAACTTTCGTCATTTATGGTGATACGTGTCTGGACTGATGCCGAAAGAAGGAGTATCAGAAGCTCACGGCTTATCCTATGGCATCTGCGGGCTTGTTACAGCTGCCAGGTTATTACTGTTGAAGTCAATGAAACCACCGTCTGAGCTCTCAAGCCGGAGGTGAGATACCTGCCAGACGGGCTTGGGTTGAGTCTTCTCCTCTTCGATGACCAGGGGGATGAAAGACTGAGGTTCTGGTTTCGATTCCTGGACTGGCTTTGTCTCATTGGGATATGTCCTCTTGTATTCCTGCAGCCATTTGTAATCGATGCCTTCATCCTGGCAGTACTTGCGGAGGCTGCGCCCGTTTCGATGCTGGTTGAAATCCTGCATCACTTTCTCGAAATATTCCTTTGTCTCCATTACTGTAATAGTTTAAACGGAGGACGCTCCAGCTCTGCTGGCTTGCTACTGAAAGGACGCAAGAAAGGTACCTCTTTATATTGATATCACCTTACGTTCTTATGGTGGGTTACTAATCGAAAAATTAAAAATTCAGTGCCGCTCGACTTTGTCGCTTGGCTTGTCCAAGAAAGGTAAATTTTTAACTTAATCGCCGCAATACGTCATTTTTGGACGCTTACCGACTTCATCCACGTAGGGATCCTGATTGTTGATCTGTATAATAACGGATTAGAATGATAAATTCATCTTCTCTTTTAGTTTTTCAACCTCTTCATGTCGAAATATCCACTTATTTCCATATAATGTTTCATACCATGATCCATCAATTTCTTTAACCTTTGTTGCAGGTGCACCTGCTATCAAAATACCTTCTTCCATAAAAGAACGGTTTACTACAGAATTAGCACCAATAATAATATTATTGCCTAATTCTATTTTTTTTGAAATTATTGCACCTGTTCCCATAAATAAATCATCTCCTATTATGGATCCCCTATCAACAATGCAAGTCGATGTGTTAATTAAAGCATAATTCCCTATTTTATTGTGAGGACCACAGACAATTGTACCATGATGATGAATAACTAATCCATATCCAAAACTATTAGGACCTATTGAAAAGCCTAATTTATACCCTAACCGTACGAACTTTCTTTTATAATATAATAGAAAAGGAATAAACAAAAAATTAATATGACTATGGTCGAGAGAGGCAGTTTTGTTTGAGTAATATGAATATTTACGCATCGCCCGTAAGTAACGGATTAATTCATCTGGAACCCAAAGCTCATATATACGACGAATAAATGACTTTTTGAAATAACCTCTATTCATCATCATATCAGCCTTCATGTAAAAATCTAATTCTTTAAAGTTTGAGATCATTTTTCATCCTACTTATTAAATCACCTCTCCTGCATACTCCATTTTCCTTCCCAAAATAGTACACAAAATCATTTGTATATCCTTGGTAAACGAATAATGGTGATAATAATAATAATTTAGCTTCACTTTGTCTGGATAAATTACATTATCATTATAATCTACAGCGATATCTTGAGATTTTCTGTTATCACCTTCTTTTTGTTTTTGAGCAACATATTCGGCAATCATCTCGTCTTCCAATCGATACTTTAATGTAGCAGGGCCAGTAATACCAGGCCTCAGTTTTAATACATCCCTGTCATTTCCCTCCAACATATCAGCATACCCCGGCACATCAGGCCTTGGGCCAACAAAACTCATATTACCTATTAGCACATCCCATAGACCGGGGAGCTCATCAAGTTTATAATGGCGCAACTTTGCCCCCAAAGGTGTTATCCTACTATCCCCTGCCACACTTACCGTACTACCATTATGCTTTATCGTCATTGTACGGAATTTGTGGCAATCAAACAATCTGCCATCCTTACCAACCCTCTTCTGAACAAATAAAACTGAGCCTCCTGGCATCTTTATCTTCACCAAAATAGCTACGATTAGCAGAATTGGCCAAAAGATCAACAATCCAAAAAGGGATAAAAATCTATCAAACAAAAATTTTATTACCATCTATGAAAAATAATGTATAAGTATATCCTCATAAATTTGCCTTATACCACTCAATAGCCTCAGTCAAGCCACGGACAAAGTCATACTGAGGATCATACCCAAGCATTTTACGGGCTTTACTAATGTCTGCATTACTATGCTTAATATCGCCTTTTCGGGCTGAGCCAAAGATAGGCTCAATGTCTTTGTCGAGAGCTTTGGTTAAATCATAATAAATATCAATTAGATACTCTCGCCCTCCGTATGCGACATTGAAAGCCTCACCACTCGCCTCATCTGGTGCCAAACAAGCCTTCAAATTGGCCTCTATCACATTCTCAATGTATGTGAAGTCGCGACTTTGTTTACCGTCTCCGTTAATGGTAGGACGTTCATCATCCAATAGTTGTTTGATAAACTTAGGAATCACAGCAGCGTAAGCCCCATGAGGATCCTGTCGTCGTCCAAAAACATTGAAGTAGCGGAGACCAATTGTCTTCAAACCATAATGCTTAGTGTATTGTTTTGCCCACTCCTCATCACAACGCTTAGTCAATGCGTATGGCGAAAGCAGATTGCCCTCAACGCCTTCCTTTTTGGGCAGATGCGCTTCATCACCGTAAACAGAAGAACTTGAAGCATACACAAAGGTTTTTACACCCTTCTGACGCGCTGCCTCCATCATGTTCAGTGTGCCTTGGATGTTGTTGGCGCAATAGAACAAAGGCATTTCAATACTACGGGGAACACTACCCCATGCGGCTTCGTTCATCACGTAGTCAACACCTTCACAAGCCTTCATACAAGTATCAAGGTCTTTGATATCACCCTTGATAAACTCATAGTTAGGATTGTTTTTGAACAAATCCACATTGACTTGTTTACCAGTACTTAGATCATCGAGGCAACGCACACGATAACCCATTTGCAATATTGCCTCGCACAAGTTGGAGCCAATGAATCCGGCTCCGCCTGTCACGAGGAATAATGTATTTTCAGGAAACTTTAAATCTTTGTACAACATAACTTTATAATCTTCCGTCAACAATACTTCTCTCCAAAGTACACTTCACGTCAAATATAACATGTTTATCCTTTAACAATGAAGGAACATCCAATCCATCAAACTTCTTGTGAGCAACAGCCGCAATGGCTGCGTCAAACTTCTCGGTAGGAAGTTCGTTCACCACCTTAATACCATACTCATGCTCCACAATGGCTGGATTAGCCCAAGGATCATAAACAGTGATATTCAGGTTGTACTCCTTCAGGGCCTTATAGATGTCAATAACCTTAGTATTGCGCACATCCGGGCAGTTCTCCTTGAAAGTGAAACCAAGGATGATAATGTTAGAGTTCAGTACTTGAATACCTTTCTTTAACATCAACTTGATAGTCTCAGTAGCCACATACTCACCCATGCCATCATTCATACGACGGCCAGCAAGAATAATCTCGGGATTGTAACCGTGACGCTGTGCGCACTGAGCCAGATAGTACGGATCAACACCAATGCAGTGACCACCGACCAGGCCTGGACGGAATGGAAGGAAGTTCCATTTTGTTCCAGCTGCTTCAAGAACGTCAAGGGTATCAATACCCATCTTATTGAAGATCTTGGAAAGTTCATTCACAAAAGCAATGTTAATGTCACGCTGACTGTTCTCAATCACCTTTGCAGCCTCAGCAACCTTGATGGTAGGAGCAAGGTGCGTTCCTGCGGTAATCACTGAAGAATACACTTCATTGATGTACCTACCAATTTCTGGAGTTGAACCAGAGGTGACTTTCTTAATGTGCTCAACGGTGTGCTGCTTGTCCCCCGGGTTGATACGCTCAGGAGAATAACCACCGTAGAAATCAACGTTCATCTTAAAACCACTGACTTTCTCAACAACAGGAATACACTCGTCTTCCGTTACACCTGGGTAAACTGTGGATTCATAAACAACAACATCACCCTTGTTGATAACCTTACCAACGGTGTTAGAAGCACCAACCAGGGGAGTCAGGTCAGGATTGTTGTCTGCATCAACAGGAGTTGGAACGGCAACAATATAGAAATTGCAGTCCTTAATTTTTTCAATGTCGCTGGTGCAAATGAATCCATGGTTATTAATGGCATCCTGAAGAATGTCATCAGCCACTTCCAGAGTTGCATCGTGACCTGCCATCAGGGCATCGCAACGCTTCTGGTTCATGTCAAATCCCACTGTGGGGTACTTGGTCGAAAACAGACGTGCCAAAGGCAGTCCTACGTAACCTAATCCGATTACACAAATTTTTGTTTCCTTCATTGTAATATTGAATTAACTAAATATTCCTCTTATATATCCCAATCCGTATGCTATATGGAGCGAGAAAAATAATAATGGCATTGCCAATATCTGATTACTTTTTTTCGTTTTCTTGGTAGCAAAATAAACGCCCAATCCCAAATGCAAAAGTATTACTGCTATACCCAGAAACCAGAAAGCAGGGTATAAGAAACCAAGAAATGCGGCTCCAAAAATAGAAATCACAAAAGCAAATGGCACCAAATGCCGAATTGACAATGCTCCACTTCTGCCCTTCAGGAGCACCATGTTCCACTGTCCATTACCGTATGCCTGTTTCAGCATCTTCTTTACTGTGTTCCTGGTGTAATAGGTACTCTTGATTGCTGGATTAAAATAAAATTTTCCTCCACCTTTCTTGATACGGCTATGCATTTCGATGTCTTGGTTTCTCACCATCTTCTCATCAAAATACCCTGCTTTCTCAAAAATAGCCTTCTTGTACAAACCATACACAGCCGTATCAGCATACCCTTCGTCCTCTGATACCCTAAATGAAGAATTGCCCACACCAAAAGGTGATGAAAGAACGTATGAAATGACATTATCCTCACCATTCAATGATTTTGATGTAAGCTTACCACCCACGCAAACAGCATCCACACGCTGCATGGTTTCTACACTTTTCTCAATAAAGTCCTTATCTGCCGTCGCATGTGCATCAATGCGCACTACATATTCCCCCTTAGCAGACAGAATACCGATGTTCCATCCTGTAGCCAGTATTTTCTTCGGGTTTGGAACTACTCTGATACTAAAACTCTCCGAGTTGTAATTGTCTTGTAATTCTTGTATGATATCAAGAGTTCCGTCTGTTGATCCACCATCAATAATAACTATCTCATACTTCTCTTTTGGATAGGTCTGGTCTATTAAAGACATCAATGACATCCTGATATAATCCTTTTCATTTCTTGTCACCAATAGAGCAGAAACGAAAGGTAGTTTTTCCTTATTATACATTTTTCAAAGATTTACAATATATAGTCCACGATGACCTTCAAACACGCTATCAAAACATACGGCAGAACCATCTCTTTTCCAACGTGGATGCAAATCGCAACGGGTGTCATTGTCATATTTGAAAGGTGCAAACACCTTTGCTATAACCTTCATCTCCTTCCCCTCTGGATCAGTATCTTTGAGCAACTTCACATCAGCTACTCTCGCCCTGTTTGGATAAGAGTCGGTTACCACCATATTGTTGTTTGTAGGGCAATAACTAGGATGCCCGTCATTGCTCAACTGCGGCCACAAGTGTTGATACACCTGCGTCTTGTCCTTCATCAAATAATAGCCAGCCCCTCCATCCTTCTTGTTTTCAAAGGCAATGATATGTTCATCATCTTTCCAATAGCAGTGACTGGTCATATCATCATCGTTTAACACATACATGTCTGTTCCATCTACATTACAAGTGATAAGGCGAGTATATTTTCTGCTACCAACGAACCAGCGGTAGAGCACCATAAAACGCTTTCCATTTGGTGACAACATTATATGATTTACCTTATGTACGCTTCCTACAACTTGCATCTCTGGCCTTGGCTGGAATCTGGCGAAGTCCGTATATTTAAACAATTCCTTTACCTCGCCCGATTCAATATCCATCTTCCAGATACAAGTTGTGTCAGGTAATGCAACATCTTTGGTAGATTCAGACAATGCAGAATATCCATACCCCAATCTCAAACTGTGTAAGCGAGAGAAATCAAGCGAGAGAGCTGTTTTCCCATCATTAGATACTGTATAAACAGGCAAAGGAAGTATCTTCTCTGAGCCAGTAATAACATTCATTATGACGGAACAATAGTTGCCGTTCCTTAGGTCATTAAAAATGATTCTGTTTTTAAAATCAGGACCTAACCATTGTGCCATACATCCTTGTTGAACATTCCATGTCAAGGGCGAAGCAAGTTTGCGATAAAAGCCCTTGTTCAGTGTGTCTAACAACAGAATTTCTATAGGTGTCTTAGGATCAGGTTCAGTCCATGTATCTTCGGCTCGCATACAAAGCATATATCTACCGGATGCATCCCAAGGAGACTTGTCATAGTATCCGAAGAAATACTCCATCCCATCATTGGGCGACACACATTTTATATTACCCTCCGATTTGATCTTAGGGGTTATCGCATACATCGTCAATTGATATCCTCGCTTGATGACTTTTTTAATCCGAGGATATTTGTTCAATTGATAATTAATTTTTTGTTCTAAATTCATAATAATGACAATAATTTATAAAACGAAGACCTTCCCAGTAAAAGATAGACAAAAGCTACCCCTTTTCGCGACATGCGGGCATGCTTCGTCATCATCTTCATCATAGTCCGGACATCATACAATTCATGAACTCTATTATAAATCTCTAAGTTTCCTGCTCTTGCCGTCTTATAAATGAATAATTCTACAGTTGCAGCGACTATCAAGTTATCCTCGTCTACAATTCCTTTACTTCTCAAATAATCAGTAATTCTTTGATCCGCCTCAATAAAAGTCAACGATTTTTCATCATATCTATGTACAGCAGAATTCGGAGTGTCTCTATAAAAATACCCATTATAATCTAATGTTATTACATTGTTTTCGTAGGTTAAATACTTAACATAAAATTCTGTGTCCTCATTCCTTACACAACCAATAGTAAACTGAAGATCAATGTTGTCAATGATGGATTTGTTAAATAACATCGTATAAATTCCCGGATGAACAATACTTTCATTAAATATATCATTTATAAAGTTTTCTATGGAAACGACCGAAGTTTCCAAAGATCCTTTATCTATATTTGATATATCCCTGGTATATTTACAAATGGCTAAACCCTGGTTATAATTGGACACTTCTAAAAACCTTTCTAAATAACGAGGAGCCACTATGTCGTCTGAGTCAACAAAACAAACATACTCGCCTTGAGCTTCTTTTAATCCATAATTCCGAGCGGCAGACACTCCTGAATTAGGCTGACGGTACATATGAAATCGACTGTCAGTTCGCACAAAATCACTACATATTTCACCGCTATTATCATTAGACCCATCATCAATACAAATGACCTCAAAATCAGCCCAAGTTTGATTTTTAATTGAATTCAAACATTGTTTTAAATAACAGGATGAATTATAAAACGGAACTATTATAGATACTTTTGGTCTATATTTGACAATTTGATTATTCATCGTAATAGTATTTTAAAATATAAATGATGCTAATTAATATATTTAATATTAGTTTCCTTTTGTTTCCATATTAAATAATAAGAACAAAAGGTAAAATAATATATCACAAACGAGCCCGGGTTATATCCTAAGAGTATAGCCTTAATTAATACGATCAAATACGATATGGTATTAAATAGACAAATTCGCCTTAACTGGTCATCGATGCTAAGGAAAAATGGCCTAATCATAAAACAAATCATTCCCGTTATTAATATAACCGTTCCCAACACTCCAAATTCCCAAAATAAATTAAACCAGCCGATATCCGACCTAAATCCCAATTCTTTACCTGTATCATATATCCAATGACCAGAGCCAAATAAAAACTCAAAAAAATTATGAGGAAAATCAACAAATTCACTTATAAACACCATCTCGTCAACTGTAGCTCCGTCAGAAGAAAATAAATCCATAATTTGAGAAAAAGCTATACTTATCCATGCTATCGTATAGTTCTCGCTTTTAACACCAACTTCAGCAATTTTTTGAGCAAAGGATATAATAATACCACTAAGAGCTGTTAATATAGTTAATTTAATCAGGACTTTAAATATATTCCTATCGTATAAAAGACGTATAAGTAAAGCAATTACAAACACCAGAATGCCAGTTCTAGAATTCACTGCAATGGAAAATAATATCAACAATAGAGAAAGTACTACATATATTTTTCTTATTTTTTTACGCCAATCATACAACACTATATAACCTGCTATTAGCCCCATGCCAAAGCCGAATGTATCTATGAGAACCGAACTGAATCCATAACCTCTTCTTTCCAAATACCATTCATTAGTATATAATGTTTCAGGCCCCATAGCAAGGAACAATGACCGAACAGGCGGCACTAAAAATGCGACAATTGCACATAATCCCTGGACACAACCAGCTAGCATTAATAGTCTAACTACGTCAAATAGCGAATAATTATTCTTCTCATATATTATTAACAGATACGTTATTAATATAAATTGTATACCTGGGAGTAGCAATAATTGATTAAAGCTCCTTAATCTAGCAAGTAATATTCCCTTATCACCTACAATCAAAATATCTAGGGAGTTAATTAAGACCAGATAGAATGCTAGTATTAATAAGAAATGAGACAACCACAATATTTTACTCTTGTATAGAATATTCCCTACTGTTTTATTATTATATCGAAGTATTAGCATTAATACGAATGGCCCCAGAATATATATTAGAGATATAGGGATAATCGGAGGCTGAAATAGAAAGACAAATAAGATTAAATACAAATATTTATTGAGTTTCATAAGACCATTGCTAGTGCATCCTCTTTATAAGATAATGAAATATACCTGTAAACAGGCATCCGTTTTTTATTATTGCCCATAAAGCCATTAAATTTGATCTCATATCGATATAACCAAATGAGAAATAAGATAATAGAAGGGGTGATGGCACAAAACCATGAGCTTTCAAATACTTAGCTCTATCAATATATACATTTATTCTGGTCAAATAATTAGAAGGAGCTTTTCTTGTAGTCCATAGGCTACCATCACGATATGTTACTACATAGAGGATACTGTTTGAGATCTCGATGTTATTTGCCAGACAAGTCGCTTTTGTTGAAAACATGGTATCGTTAGATGCTAATACTTCATCAAATTTAATATTATTTTTATTAAGAAAATCAGCACTTAACATCTTACACCATGGTACTTCTATATCAAGAGATGCTAACTTTGCACTAATCTCCCCCCTAAAGTATCTGTCTAATTTCTCGTTCATAGAAAGATGGCGATCTGATTGCTCGAGAGTATCACTAATTACAGAATTGGATTTAAATAGAATCATATCTGCCTTCGAATCAGAATGCCCTGAAATTATTTCGTAGAAATTGTCTACAAAATAATCGTCTGAATCTGCAAAGAGAATCCACCTCCCCCTTGTATTTGATAATCCTACATTTCTAGCCTTACCAGCACCATTTGACTGGGCTTTATTTAAAAATAGTATTTTGGCATCATCTCTATCTATAATAGGTTTTTTATCATTATCGCTGTTGTCGTCCACTATTATTATTTCAATATCGTCTTTCCGAGGGATGCTTTTTAAGCACCTAATTAACAAGGATGGACAATTCTTATGTGGTATAATAATACTATATCTTATAATCTCTTTTGTATTCATATTATATTGCTATTAAAAAATCAAATGCTCAATAAAGTTTGTCCTTGTACAATTCGATTCCATTCTTAACAAAATAATCCGAAATGTCTATATATTCATTATATGATTCTTTCACGTTTTTACCCATGTCAAAGAGAATGTTAACAACTCTTGTCTCTGGAAACATTTTTTTTAAAGTAAATAATGCTCCAGAAGTAAATCCATAAATTGCTTTCGGTATAAAGGGAGAATCCAGCAATTCTAACTCTATCATAATGTTAGGTCTTTTATATGTGCAACCGTTCTCTTTACAAAGAACTTCACCATAATTGCTATTTTCCCGACCATGGGGTACAAAAATCACTTCTTCATTTGGATAATCTGCCTTTATTTTTTTCATCAGAGCAGAAAGCCTTTTAATGAAATCTTGTTCTGAAATTCCCACAGGTTCACAGTAAGCGGCAATATATGTTCCAACAATTATAACATTTTTATATCCTCTTTTTCTATCAGAAGAACTAGCGACATTATTTAATTGCAGTTCCTTAATACAATAATTTGGGTTTGGTATATCCGAATATATAGTTAACAAATTTTTATATGGATAAAGGTGCCTATATTTGAATATCGTATTCAATATTTTTAAATTACAATTTGTTGTAAGGCGGCTCGCTTTGTTCTTTAATATGGCAATTATGCCATTGCCATCATCCAGACTAACTACAGTTGAATTATCTGAAACATGACAATATCCAATGAATATCTCTACAATGTTCCTTATATCCCCAATAAAAAGACGAGAATACTCATTTTTTCTACGTATAATGGCAAACAACTTAACTAATTGAATAGTAAATATATTAATATAGGATATTAGAGTATACTTGATGTTGTTCTTCTCCATCAAATTAATCATCTGAGTTTTACGGCAGTCTCCCTTGAGTAGATACACAATTATTTTATATTCCTTTATTTCCAACTGTTTAATTGCTGATAATGCACAAAGAATTTGCAATGGGGAACTCACTACAAATACAGACGGAACATATTTTTCAAAGGGGGAGGGGATATTATACAATTTACACATATTATTTATCTTTAATTAGTTAATAGACTGTCTTCCTATAATAGAAAAGAGCAATTGAAGTATTTTAGATCTCCACTTAAACATTATAAATATCATGAATACAATGAAGATTACAATCTTTAAAGATATCGCTGTTAATGAGATGTCAGTTGTTGGATTAATTATAATATAAGATAGGAAAATTAATAAAAAAAAGAATGGGACAGCAAACATTCTCATAGCGGGAGTATATGTCTTAAGGACAAAAGAATTAATAATCCATCCAATTATAAACATTATTAAATAGGATATGGAAAAGGAAATTGCAACTCCCAACTCTTTAAAATTATTAATCAATATTGAATTCAATAAAATGTTAGAGAAACCACCACTAATAACAATCACTGCATTCCATATCATCCGCTTTTCGTATCCCACATTTCTCAAAAAAACATAAGACCATTGATAAAAGCAATAACCAATTATTAATATAGGAATTAAATAAAGCTGATGTAAATACTCAGGCCTACCTAAGAAAAACCCTATCTCATAATTAAAGAGAGAGAGCATGCCCGCTCCAATTAATGTCACTCTCCATATCAAATCGTAATCATTGTTAATACTTTTATAATCTTTTATATTCATATAAGTGAAAAAATATGGAATCCATGCGGAGTTGGTAACAGAAATAATGATACACATTAATGCCGCAATATTAGAAGCATAACTATAAAGACCTGCAGCCTCAAATCCCTGCTGTTGACCAATTATGAGTTTTCCAAACTGAGCTATAATTAATGAACTCAATGCGTATGGGAGATTAGGTATGGAATAACTTAATATATACTTTATAAATCTTTTATCAAAACAAGGAGTGCAATAAGCATTAATCTGCCGAACAGAATAATTGGCGATAAAAAGCATTGCCAACAACGTTCCGATTACCTGACCATAATACCTTTTTTCATTTAATAACATAATAGCCACTACTGAGAGCGCAAATGATATATATGCCTGTAGGCTACTTACTATTGCAATTTTTCTACTTTTTAACAGTGGTTGGTATATCTGAACAAAAACACTGTTCATGACTGTATACAAACTAACAGGTATGATCGCTAGTGTTAATAAGGTATCAAATCCAAGAAACAGAGATAATGGTTTAGATAATATAACAAGAAGAAAACTTAGACTACAAAATACGACAAGACTTATTCTTACCGAAGTTCCAACAAATCTCTTAAAATCTTCTTCATTTTTTGCATCATAATAATATCGCCCAATGGCAACTTCAGTGTTCAAAGTTAAGATCACAGCAGCTAATCCTGCAGTAGACATAAAAACATTAAAAACGCCATATTCCTCAACCGTCAACAAAGAAGTATAAACAGGTATTGATACGAACGACAATGCCTTAGTAGCGATAGTCGCCAGCAAATAATTACCAGAATGCCTCAATAAGTTTTTGTAATCAGACATTGCTATAAATATTGTTTTAGAGCTTCATATACAATCTGATGACCTTTTGCATTACAATGATAGCCGTCAACATATCTGTTGTCATCTGGAATATTTAACGGGTCGATGTATTCCACTTTGCCTTTATATTCCTCAGATAACAATCTGTACACATTGTTGTATTTGTTGATATTTTTTATCAATAGCGGCGATCGCTCTTGTAGTTCCAATGAGGGAGTGCAGATAGCAATTAAAATAATCTTGGAAACCCCGGATTGTAGCAATATATTAATATACGAATTTATTTCGTCCTGAAAATTCTCAAAGGGATTCCAAACCCTTTTTTCATTATTCCTATTAAAGAAGCACTTAATAATCCTCCAAAACACACCTTCAATTTTTAATTTTTTAATCACAATCAGAAGAACTTTCCATACAATCCACTTTTCATTGATAATCCTTGGAGAACAATCGCAGATACCGCCTTGCATTATTACCATATCGGGACTATAATTTCTTGTATAATCATCATTAAAATATTCACGAGATATAAGATTCCTTTTAAATTTATCTATAAACACATATTGAGGATAATCATGTTGAATCTTATAAAACCAGGTATCTTCGTATAACACGCCAGATCTCGGCATGCCCATTGAATCCCCTATGCATAATACTTTCATTTTCTTCTATCTTCACTTTATTTCAATTAAGGATAGAAGGCGGTATTAAATATTTTTTCTTAATGCCTATTTGCCCCTTTTATCCATTATATCGTCACATCTTATCCTTTTGTCATAAAATCGCTTTAGAAATCATATTTCCGACATCTCATCAGTTATTACAATTTGTCTAAAATATTCTTATAAATCATCTCTGTATGGTTTTTCTGCTGCTCCATAGAACAAAGCCGTCCACAATCACCATCTAGAAATGCCTTTGTCTCCAAATAGAATCCTGGCTTGAACTCCTTATCTAAATGATCATCTATTTCTACTGGGTAAACCTTAACACTACCTTTATCTTGCAACTGTAATTGCTCCATCGGTTTGAGATAAATTCGATGCTTAGCAGTCAGCAACTCAACAGCCCATCGACCAGGAGCATTCCAATTCGCTTGGTAATTAAACAAAGCTCCCTTGTCGGTCTTTCCAACACCCGCAAAATTAGAAGGTTTGTGCCAATCAATCTCATCTTTGGAAAAGCATGTCATCTCAACGGGGTTACCACCCAAAAAGAATGCCAAGTCAACCACATGGGTAGAATTTGCGTAGAACCAATTATCCAGTGTTTCTTTAGGGAAACCATAAGTTGCTATAACATGACCCCACTCAGTAAATTCGAAGTTGAACGAAAGGATACCGCCATCTTCCTCTATTATCTTCTCTGCCGCCAAGACAGAAGAATAAAATCTGCGGTTATATGCATAAAAAATATCTGCACCTTTCTCTTTACTTAATTTGACTACTTCATCCAACTCGTTTGGATATAAAAAGCCAGGCTTCTCACAGAGAATTCTCTTAACACCATACTTCATCAAAGCAAGACAGTTAGGGACATGTGATTTCTCTACTGTAGCAACTATTACTGCTTCAGGTAAAGTAGGCTTATCTTCAAGATACTTGTCGAGTCCACCAACGAATGCTGGTACTCCTGTAGATTCTTCAAACTCCTTGGCTGATTTTTCTCCACGACCGATGCAGATGAATTTTCTATCAAGTGCATTAAGTACCTTTGCATATTCGCGAGCCATACCGCCCGCTCCAATAATCCAAATCATATTAATATCCTTTCTTTTGTTTATGTTATAGGGCAGGCGTCTGTGCCCCAACCTTTTATATTATTAATAAATGGAGCAACCGCATTCAGGAACTGAATGTGATAATGCGATGATGTTTCATAAGAAGAGAGCGAGCACGTATCTTTTTCTACAAGGTCATCTATCAAAGCTCCTGTTAAACCACTTTGGAAAGTGAATCCAAGAGGAAATACTTCACCATCAAAGTTTATCGTATTGGCGTTTTCATCAACAGTGATTGTATGATTACCATTCTTCATCTTTATTTGTTGAATGAACTCTCCCTCTTTTGAGGTTTGTAATGTTAACGAATCACCCTTCGGCGTATTAATTGTCATATCGCCAATCAATTCAACATAGCCAGGGCGTTTGCTTTCTAACACTTCCTTTTCTAATTTTGAAAGGTCTACTGTATAGTCCTCCTGACCAACTAGATACATAAAAATGTCAATAAAATGAATGGCATTACAGCAAAGCCCCCAATTACCTCCATTTCCAAAAGATGCAATAATCGGGTGGCTTACGTCTAGTTTGTTTTTGAGTTGTTTATAACCTTTAAACAACCTATATGGACAATTCACCCATGTTTTCACCCCTTTTGTTTTCAGCAGTTCGCCTATCTCTGCATATTCAGAGATTTTCCCAAACAGGAATTTCTCAAGTACCATATACTTAACATTCTTTGACGCCAAGATGTTTTTAACAATGGCGGCGCGAGGTTTTGAACCTGTGGCCACAATAGCCACATCAATGTCGGACGGAACATCCTCCAAAGAAGTAACGTAATGTGTTAACTTATTCCCGTTTTCAGGCATTTGCTCAAAGCGCTCCTTGGATATTTTTAGAGCCTCTTCGTTCAAATCAAGCACCCAAATATCCAAATCATTGTGCGATTTTGTCGCTCCTTGCAAGTGGCGGCTTCCTATATTTCCCGCTCCCGCTAATAAAATTGTCTTCATATAACTATTTTTAATTATGTATCACAAATGTTTCACTAAATCCTGAGCCTTTGCATACTCTTGTTTATTTCCGATATCAATCCAATAACCAGATAATGGGAATCTTACCAATTTTCTCCCTTCAGCTATTAGCTTTTCCATAAAGTCTGTAGCATTAAAGAATGCATCTCTAGGTATATACTTTTCTAACATTTCACGCCTAATTAGATAAATACCCGCATTCGCATAGTAATTATAGGTTGGCTTCTCCAAGATACCCCTTATATTGCGTTGATCTTCAATAGTAAATATCCCGTATGGTACTGAAATGCTGTATGGAATAGCTGCTGCAGACATATCTGCCTTATGCTCTTCAAAGTGAAGGAAAAAATTCTCGAAATCTATATTCGTAAAAAGATCACTATTCATCAAAAGAATAGTATCATTATGGAATTGAGGTACGAACTGAAGCCCCCCGATTGTTCCTAAAAATTTAGGTTCCCTCACCGTTTGAATTTTAACACCATTTCTTGGCTTGTCATAGTGCTCTTCCAATTGCTCTTTAAGATAGTTTACCGTCACGGATATATGCTCTACACCACATTCTATGAGGTTGTCTATATTATAATCGATGATACATTTGTCTCCAACTTTCAGCAAAGGTTTTGGTTTTTTTTCAGTTAATGGACGTAACCTTTCTCCTTTTCCTCCAGCCATAATGACAGCATCAACAGGAAGCTTTGTTCGATACCGATCTAAATTTATAATATCTACAATATGACGTTCCTTATCCAGGATAGGAACTAGATGCATTCTTTTTTTCTTCTGTTCATGCAAATGACGGACATCATAGTCAACGCCGTCAGTCAATGACTGAAAATTACGGTTAATGACCTTTGAAATAGGGTCATTGATGGATGTTCCTGAAATCAAAGCTCTCCTTGAGTCTCCGTCTGTCAGAGTCCCTACCATCCTATCATTGTCATCAACGACAAAAAGGACAAGAGGATGATCCGCTAAGCTATTTATTTGTTTTAAAGCAGATAGCAGCGGATCATTATGATGTATAATATATTTTTTTTCTACCATATCTTAGCGTTCAACTCTCTTTAATACCCATTTGCCAAAATTGTTCTTTTCAAATAGGTCGCGGTTATAGAGATTGTCCATAATGTCCCAGAATTCCTTTTCGGTGTAGCCTAAGAACTCACAGAATTCGCGCACTGAACGTGGGTCTAAATTTCCATCGTGTTCATCTATCATCTTAAAGCCTTCTTCACGGGATATCATACCATAACGGACCATACGAGAAGCATAGTCCGTTGCGGAGGCATGTCCAAACTTAGGATACTTCAACCATGAATGAACCAAATAAGCCGGGGTGTCTACCTGATCAAACTGTTCTACATGGTGGGTACGTGTCCATTCATGAGTTAAATCATGGAACCCGAATTTTTTGGCAATTTCATAGTTCTTAAAACTGTTCCATGGTGTGAAGTAACTGATATAAATGGGGTCGAGCAAAGCGAGTTGATCCTTTGAGGGGGGGGCGAAGAAATTCAAATCCTTTCTACTAATACCACATTGTTCAATGATTTCCTCGTCAGGAATGCCGCTACCTACACCATTGTTAATCTGATCACGGGCTGAATATGTCTCAATACCATCAGCGCCTCCATATTCCCATCCTACATTTTCTCCATATACAAGAAGAGGAGTATTGAATTTCAGTGCCATCCAAAGAGGATAGGTATAGATATATCTATCTACGAAATATGTTGGTTTGCCATACTTCTCAAAGGTATACCTCATTACCTTTTTTTGAGCCTTTAAATTCGGATTTAATACTACCAAGTCGCATCCAAATGCCTCGGATATGTTCTTTATATTATGCTTTCCTGCCTCTGTCATGGGGAAATTATCTGCTGCTGACACCAACAAAGGGTTCATATGCATAACTTCCTTCATAAGATAAGTCTGGTAATGACTATCTTTACCTCCACTTACTGCTATCATACAGTCATATCCGTCAGGCCCATTCATGCCTCTATATTTATCACAAATAGCCCCAAACTCCTTCCATCGTGCATCCCAATCTACTTTTGCACGGTGCTCATAACTACGGCATGCAGAACACACACCTTCTTCATCAAACTTGATGCCAGGACGAGTATCCGGCATACAACATTTCTTGCAGTACTTCATATTACTTAATAAAATTGTTAATATATTTATTTTGCCACTATACTCTCAGCCATTTGCCAATCCCACATCGAATCAAGATCAAATGACGACAAATCATCCATAACATACTTTACACGCTTCTGCATCTTGTGCATATGTGTCGTCTTTAATCTCTCTGCATTCATGATGTAAATAGCGCCATTGTATTCGTATACTTTGGGCGCATCCTGACGGCGGAATATATTACCTTCTCCCTTACATACGTGGAGATACCCATTATTATCTTCCTCAAAAACGCAGTAATAAGGATTGGCAGCACACTCTTTCACAGACACAACCATATCTATATCTTCTCTATAAAGTTTCAACGCTTCCTTTACTTGTTCTGCTTTTCTGAATGGTGATGTATTCTGCAATAATAATACAGCATCATACTTTTTCCTTTTTTTTTCATAAAAATCCAATGCATGGAGTAACACCTCGTATGTTCCGGCTGTATCCGTTGCCAACTCATCTGGTCGAACAAATGGCACTTTTAAACCATAATTTTCAACACACTTTATTATCTCCTCATCATCTGTGCTTACACAAATGTCTTCATCAGATGCAATCTGTCGGGCTATATCTATTGTATAATGAATCAATGGTTTTCCTCCCAATGGTTTGATATTCTTATGAGGAATACCCTTGCTACCGCCTCGAGCAGGAATGATTACTAATAATTTCATTGTATATCGTAAAAATGTTTTTGAATTAAATTATCTAATGGATAAGTCCTAATGACATTCAAGATGACAGCGCATGTCCCTTCCTTATAATAAGGATTGTTTATGGTTTTATGTCTGTATGCCAAAACCTTTTCCAATCCTTCTTTTATATCTTCTAAAGAATAACCACAATGAATCACACTATTCGCTGCAATACGCCCTTTCTGACGATCACCAATATCCAGTGTAGGAATTCCAAAACTGGGCACCTCGATAATACCGCTCGAAGAGTTGCCAATCACAGCAGTCATATACTTCAAGGCAGAGAAATAGCGTCTCTGACCTAATGACGGGATAAACATACATCTTCCTTGACTCCTATCCACATACTCCCGTATGCGCTTGATAATAATCTGCGAATTGGTGTCTGAATTACTATAAGTGAAGATGAAATGATAGTCATGGTAGTTTTCCAATGCTTCAAGCAGGTTTAACACCTGTGACTCAGAAGACATATTGGAGAGTGTAACAGGATGGTAGGTGCAAAGGAAGCACTTATCAGTTAACGGGAAGTTCAGGCTCTGCTCTATCTCCTCCCTGCTCATAAAGTCATTCTTCATAATATTCTCTACACCAAGCGCACCCACATTGAACACTCGTTCTGGTTGTTCTCCCAACTGAATCACACGCTTACGGTAAGCTTCAGTAGAAGTGAAATGCAGGTGGCTCATCTTGGTAATGGCATGACGGATGGCATCATCAAAGGCACCTTCTGTAATCTCACCACCATGCAGATGTGCAATAGGAATCTTATAGATCAGTGCGGTAGATGCTACTGCCAGCATTTCATAACGGTCACCCAGTATCAGCAGCAAGTCCGGCTTTAATGCATCAAAAGCATCTGCAAAGCCACTTACTCCCCTGCTGATGGCTTTGGCTGTGGTGTTGGCATTGTCTGGAGCCTCATCATCAGCCATATATACCTTATAGTCTATGGTAAACCCATCACGTTCTATCTCCATGTAGGTTTCACCCTGGAGTTTTGAAAGGTGCTGATTGGTGGCAATGACCTGTAATGCTAGTTCAGGGTCATCCTTAATGGCTTTCATCAAGCCCCTAAGGATGCCATATTCAGCACGGCTACCAGTAACTACACAAATCTTACGCATAGCTTTAGTTTCAAGTTCCATGTTTCAGGTTTCAGATCTCTATGAGGTCTTCATCAGAGAAATCCTTTATTGCTCTTGTCCCTACAACTTCTTCCCAACGCATAGGCGAAATACCTGTACCAGGACGTTTCACTGTAAGGTTCTCTTCCGTAAGCAATTCACCTTTCTTGATGTCCTTTGCAGCAACAATGCTTTTACGCGCAACAGCATTATTCTTGCGTTCGCTTTCGCTCACGTGTTTGGTTCCGTCACCTCCAACTGCCTTCTCAATATTGCGTATGGCACTAACCGTTGCCTTCAACTCATCTGGTTCCAGACTGGCTTTATGGTCAGGTCCTTCCATATTGCGGTCAAGGGTGAAATGCTTCTCTATCACAGTTGCGCCTATAGCCACTGCCGCAATGGGTACTTCAATACCCTTAGTGTGATCACTATAGCCTACCTCAACACCAAACTCCTTACGAAGTGCATCCATTGCTTTGAGGTTCACATCCTCAAAAGGTGTAGGATATTCGGTGTTGCAATGTAGCAGTATTAAGTTCTCCTTGGAAAGCCCATTCTTATACAGAGCATCAACAGCAGCACGGACATCCTCCATCTCACACATACCTGTACTTAGAATAGTTTTCTCATTATAAGCGGCTACCCGCTTCAGGAATGGATAGTTGGTTACTTCTCCTGAAGGAACCTTCCACAATCCTAAGTTCAACGAATGCAAGTATTCAATGCTGTCAAAGTCAAAGGCCGTCGAGAAAAACTTAATGCCTTTCTCTTTGCAGTAAGCAATCAGTACCTCATGGTCTTCAGGTGAAAGTTCCAGTTTCTTTAACATCTGGTACTGACTGTCGCCTTCTTTACCAATATTCTTCTGCTGGTATTCCGCCTGCTTTGCAGCCTTAGTGACAAGCTTTGAAGCCTTGAAGGTCTGGAACTTTATATAGTCTACACCTGCCTCAACAGCTGTATCTACCAGTTGCTTGGCCAGTTCAATAGAACCGTTGTGGTTCACACCAGCCTCTGCTATGATGATTGTATGTTTGCTCATTTTGCTTTAACTTTCAGTATGGCAGGATTGCCGGAATAAATACCTTTCTCAAAAATGCTCTTTCTCACAAAAGAACCAGCTCCTACAATGATGTCATCTCCAACAGATATGCAATTGGCAAGAACTGACTGACTTCCTATGAAGCAACGTTCACCAACCTTGCATTCTCCGTTTACCATTGTACCTGTGGATATATGGCAGTGGTCACCAATTATGGCATCATGTTCAATATTGGTGGCAGTATTCAGAATCACGTTCTTACCCACTTTGGCACCAGCATTCACAAAAGCCTGGTGAAGTACCACCGTTCCTTCACCTATCTCTGCATACTTAGAAACGTATGCCGTTGAAGCTATGATTGTTGCTAGTCTTCCTCCTGCATTCTTAACCTTATTATATAACTTGATTCTAACGGCAGGTTTTTTGATGAATCCTACGGTTATCACAAAATCTGCCTTATCAACGTAAACAGGTATATCGTCATCTGTACCAATTACTTTAGTTGTGAGTATATCTTTTCCCACATTCTCCGGTATGTCCAATACTCCTAGAATATTAAAACCTGCACTCTCCGCTGCATCCAGCACAGATTTGCAGTGCCCTCCACCGCCAATAAGAACTAATTGTTTCATCTATTTAACGCTCTGCGGATGATTTTTTGGTACTACTCTA
The DNA here is from genome assembly GCA_946405145.1 of uncultured Prevotella sp. Classification (GTDB taxonomy): domain Bacteria; phylum Bacteroidota; class Bacteroidia; order Bacteroidales; family Bacteroidaceae; genus Prevotella. The sequence goes on along the minus strand of CAMJGE010000002.1, from coordinate 109,289 downwards.
ATTTTGTAATATTTCAAATAATAATCATTTAAAAACTCTTCTGATTTATTATTATAATTGAACATATTAAATCTATTACTATATCCTTTCTCAAACTTTGGAACTTCTACCATTTCTTGATGATTAACAACCGCATCGTCTATGAGCTGATTCCACGCAAATCGTGTTTTGAGATTTGAGGTGAGCCACCCTGCATTAAATATTGTCAAGCCAATAAGAATGCAAATTGACACAATACCTGATTTTTTAAAACTAAGCAAGGAATAATTCTCACAGTTATCAACGAATAATTGCATTATTAAAATCCAAGAGAAAACCACAAAGAAAAACATGCTATAATTTTGTGGTATAGCTACTGCCGCCCATACAAAGATTGAAAAAACAAGTATCCCCAACCATACATATAGTTTCTTTTTTATTCCCAGCCTCTTATATTTAAAAAATTCATACATGAGAATAGCAAATACTATTAAAATAATTAAAGCACAAATAAGCTTAACTCCAGCAAGATTTGATATATGTATATAAATGTTTGATTTCAATCTTTGTAGATAACTAAGTGTCAATGCTATTTCATGGGATTGCATACTTCTATTAAAGTTCCCTGGAGAAAAGAAGCATATCAATGTGCCGAACACGAACCCAATATTATAACGGAATAGTTGAGATCTCTTTTCTTTTTTTATAATAAAAATGACGAGAAGAAAAACACAAATTAGTCCGACATAGATTTCTTGAGTTATTCCTGCAAGAAATCCAAGTAAATTATATAAAATAACAACATGAGTTCGCTTCTCATTGGTATTATAAAACTTATCCTGAATTATCCCGTAAATTAATATTAGTAAGACTGTCAAAGAATAAATCGAAACCATTGTCCACATTAGTAGATATCCTACGCCAATATTCAAATAGAATGTAACAATGAATAAAAGAACATAATCTAATGGATGCGAAAACACTTCAATCCAAGATTTACGGACAATATAACAAGAAAGAAGAATAATAGCCAAATAGATTATTGATGTAAAAAACGCAATAAAAACATCTCCAACTAGTGATCTGAAGGGTAATAAAAAAAAACCTAATAAGCGACCTCCCCATAAAATATAATTATCTTTTGCTATTATTATCGCATCAATAATAGAAGAGCATTGTGGCCCGCAAGTACTCTCTACGTTATCAAGATAGAAATTAATCTGATCCTTGAACTGACTAAGCACATCATCTCCAACAGGAGGTCTGGAATAACCTGCTAGGAATATAAAAGATGCAAGAAATACAAGAATAATTACATTAAGAATCACAATACTTTTATTTGCTCTCATATGCGACATCCTCCTCTTTTTCGAAATTCAACCTTTCTTCTTCTATCACTAAGGGTCTATTCATGACCCGAGTATTGATACTCATTACATATTCACCTACAAATCCTATAAACAAAAGTTGTATTGCATTAAAGAAAAACATTCCTATTATTACAGGCGCTATGCCTGTTGTAAATCTATCCCAATAAAGAATTTTATATATCAAATAGCCCAAACCTGCTAAAAATGATAAACAAGAAAGTACCATACCTGCAAAGGTTACTAAATGAAGACCTACTTTCGTATATGATGTAAAACTCAGCATTGCGCCATCAAATAATGTAAAAAAATTATTATGTGATTTCCCTGCCCTCCTCTTTTGTTGCGTATATGGGATACTTACACGTTTATATCCTAATTCTGCTACAACTCCTCTTAAAAATGGTGTAGGATCTTTGAGTTCAGACATTACCTTCGTAAAACTTTTGTCGTAGAGTCCAAATCCCGTAAAATGCTCTATCTGATCAACAGTAGACATCTTCTTTATTAGTTTATAATAGATAGTCCTGAAAAATCGCATTATCTTATTTTCCTCACTCTGTGTTTTAATACATGTTACAAGCTTTGCACCCTTTTCCCACTCTTTTACTATTTGTGGAAGCATTTCTATAGGATCCTGAAAATCGCAGCAATACATTACTGTGCAATCGCCTGTTGTCTGACATAGTCCATAATACGGGCTATTAAACTGTCCAAAATTTTTAGCATTAAAAATCGCTTTAATTCTAGCATTTTGACGGCATATCTCCCTAATTAGGGGGCGAGTATTGTCTTGCGAGTCATTATCAATAAAGACAATCTCGTAATCATAGTGTGGCAAATAGGTGGTCAATTCGTCAACAAGAGCGTTGCTCATAGCGACTACGTTCTCTTCCTCATTGTAACAAGGCACCAGTATACTAATTTTTTTCATCTCTTATTATTTTTGTTTTAAAAGACCAATATTTATTTAGAATAAAATTCAAAGGCACTGTTATTAACAGGCATAAAGCCTGTGCTATTAAACTTGGAATATCATATTTATCTACTAAAACATACAGAAACAGACTATTTAATATCAATCCTGTAAGCCCGTAAGCCAAGAAAGTTTTAAATAGGCTTTGTAACAACCCTCTTCCTTCATTTCTACTTTTCTTAAAGACATATTTATTACTCCAATAAAATGCGTTTGATACTCCAGCAACAAAACTAAGGAAATTTGCTATCAGATAATGGACCCCGAACAAAATAAAAATCGTAAAGACGACATACGACAAAACAGTGTTTGAAAAACCTACAATACCAAACTTTATAAATTGGAGGATACTCCCAGAAACTTTCATGATTAAATATCTATAAGATTTCTCTTATTTGATGAATGATATTATCTGATGAAATACCATATGAGGAAAGGGTTTCCTGAGCATTATATCCGTCTAGAAATTCTTTCTTTAGTCCGTAGTTCAGCACTTTCATATCAGAACACCCATAGAAACTCGCTACTTTCTGTCCAAAACCGCCATCAAGGATACTATCTTCAATAGTAATAATGATAGTGTGTTTATCTTTTAGCCGAGAGAGGAGTTCGAAATCCAAGCCTGATGCATAGCGTGGATTAACAAGTGTTGATGCGAAGCCCAATTCTTTTGATATGGTATTCACGACATCTTCTCCAATTTGGAAGAAATCCCCCATTGCCAGTACAGCAACCTTCTCGCCTTTTTTTGTTATCACATATTTATTCAAGTCTGAATAATCTTTTTGAACTGGTTTGTCAGCATGAAAAACCTTTCCTCTAGGGATTCTTATTGCTACAGGAAACTCTGATTGTCCTATACTCCAATCCAACATAGCAAAATATTCTTCACAATTAGTAGGACAAAGAAAAACCAAATTTGGGATATTGGCGAAAAGAGACATATCAAACCAACCTAAATGAGTAACGTCGTTACCTGCCCACACAGAACCGTTCCGAATAAGAATAGTAACTGGCAATTTATTAATGCAGATATCCTGAGCTATCTGATCATATGCCCTTTGATAAAAAGTTGAAAAAGTAGCCACAACAGGTTTTCCCCCATTGCGTGCTACACCAGCAGCCATAGACAGTAAATGCTGCTCACAAATATCAACATCAATAAATTGCTTCCCCGCAGCTTCTCTATGTGCTTTATCAAACCCAATCGTTGCAGGAACGGCAGCACACATAGCAATAACCGAAGGATCTTTCTTCATCTTTTCCAGCAGATAATCTGCCACAAGATTATCATAGTTTTCTCCAGTCATTGGTCTTCGTTTTTCACCAGTTTCCTTTATGAACGGCGGAAACCAATGCCAATCTTCACGATTAATTTCAGCAGGCTGATAGCCCTTTCCTTTTTGAGTATGGATATGAACAACTACTGGATGATCAATGTCTTTAACTCTTTCAAGTACATTAATCATTGCATCTACATCATTACCATTCTCTTCGTATATATAGTCAAGGCCCAAGGCCTTAAACATATTGTTATTACAAGAGCCTTTACTGTCTCGCAATTCTTGGAGATGTCCATATAGTCCACCGTTCACCTCAGAGATGGACATGTTGTTATCATTCAACAGAATTATAAGATTCGAGTCTAATTTAGCTCCGCAACTCAGGCCTTCATAAGCCTCGCCACCACTTAATGAGCCATCACCTATAACAGCTATAACGTTTTCTTTACGACCTACCAAATCTCTCGCTTTTGCCAGACCACAAGCCATACTTATTGAAGTTGAAGTATGACCTACGGTGAACAAGTCATGGATACTCTCTTTTGGCTCAGTGTAACCCGTAACATCTCTAAAATGCTCTGGGTTAGTATATGCTTCCTTACGTCCCGTTAATATCTTATGAGGATAGCTCTGATGAGATACATCAAACACTATCTTATCAGAAGGAGAATTAAAGATATAATGTAATGCTATCGTAGCTTCTACTATGCCAAAATTGGGACCAAAGTGCCCGCCATAATTGCTCAATTTCTCCAGCAGAACGGCACGGATATCGCCTGCCAATTCTCTCAGTTCAGCCCGGCTTAGAGCCTTAACATCTTGAGGACCATTTATTTTGTCAAGAACCATATTCTATGCTATATATGCTATCAAAGTTTTATTAACACCTTCCTCCAAACTATTCTCAACACACCAACCCAATGCCTTTAATTTCCCGTTGTCAAGCACAATACCAGGTTTCCTTCCTTCACTATGCTCACGGAAAGAAACAGAGATATTTGAACCAGCAATATTCTTATTTGCGGCATTGGCTATTGCATTTGCAATCTCATCTATAGCGGCAAAATTGTTTAAATCACCACCAGATGAGATATTATAGGATTCGCCAGCAATACCCTTTTCAACAAGACACAAAAGACCATTTACGGCATCATCCACATAGATATTATCTCTTTTAGGTGCTCCATTGCTGTTCAACAACAAGCCCTCTCCACGCAATGACTTATTAATAAACTCATAAAAAGCAGTATTGGGAGCCTGCTTGCTATATCCATACAAATAACTGAAACGAGCAATGAACACTTGCACATCATACTGTTTTGCATATGCTCGTGCAATAACTTCTGCCATTCTCTTTGATTCAGAATATGGCGCATTTGCGGCATCTAGCGTATCGGCCTCACTAGTCTCTTCTTCTGAAACACGGCAGTCTTTGGTGGTTGTATTTGAATAAACTGTTGCAGAGGAGAAAACGACCATTTTGCAGTTCTGCCCCTGTTCCTCCTTTTTCTGTTTCAAATACTCCAAGCAATTGATTGTGCCAAGAATATTGGGTTTTATCACACTAACAGGGTAGTTCCGAATAATATCACCCGCAATAGGACTTGCAGCATGGAAAATATAGTCAAAACACTTTTCATAAACAGGAAATTTATCAGAAACATCACCTTTCATCAAAACCAAGTTCCCCTCACCTTGGTAGCCCTTAAACACTTCTTCCAATTTTTCAATATTACGCCCTAAAGCGACTATTGTACAATCTTTATAAGCTAAGAGCCTTTTTACAAGGTGTGTCCCCAACAATCCGGTTGCACCTGTAATTAGTATTGTTTTGCCATCAAATGTCATATCTGCTATAATTTATTCAAATATTCAAACTTTTCATTGTTCAGTGCCGGCTGCATTTCCTGGCATTTTTTACCTCTCGGGAGATTTGGCGTTAGTCCAATACTTTCATCCAGAGTAATCTCCACTAACGAAGGCTCGCTGATTGAAATAGTACCATAATTAAAGCCATAAGCCACTGACAAGGCCTTGAAGTCCGGTGCTCGATACCCTGAGTCATCAGTGGTATGCAAACACTTATCATAAACAGCCAACTCTCTATCCCTAATCATTCCTGAAGAATGGTTATTCAAAAGGACTACAGAGATGGGTAACTTATGTTGAGCAATAAAATGAAGCTCTTGTATATTTAACTGAAGGCCCTGATCACCTACAAAACAAACAACTGGTTTGCGTGTTGCATAATAGACACCGATTGCTTTACCCAGTCCACATCCTAATGCTCCAAAAGACTTGGAATACAATACTCTATTTTCACATCCCGACTCTACAGCAGCTCTGGAAACCCAGAACTCATTATTTCCCACATCAGTAACCACAATCGTATTCTTGTCTATCTGTTTCAAAACTGACACAATAGATTCAATTGCAGGATTGATGTCTTCTCTTTTAAGTTCCGTCATCAGTATATCACATACCTTTATCCATTCCTCATGATTTCCGAAATCACAGTTGATATCTAATGTCTGTGATAGTAGTTCGCTCAAATTACAATTGTAGTTGACAGAATTTTGGATGTCACGTTTGAACTCATTTTCATCTACCTCTACTCTCAGAAGTTTGGCATGATCCATCACACTACCATAACTTTCTGACTTGGGCGGAAAGTGGAGCCTATTACCCAAAGAGAGTATCAGGTCTGTCTTTGATAGAATGAAATTAGCTGAACGCATTCCATGACCACCCACATAGCCATAATAGTTTGCTTTCCCTTCCATCAAATCGTGACTGAACCGGCTGGACACGACAGGGATATTTACCTTCTCAATAAACTGAAGGAAAACCTCTCGAGCATTTGACTGATTTACACCATCTCCAGCTAATATGATTGGACGCTTGGCGTTTCTTATAGCCGTTGCAATCTCATTAATCTTTTTGGAATAGTCTTCTTTAGCTAGTGCAATAGTTTTTTCTATTCCAATACAAGTTATTTCTTTCTTAAATAGAGCAGAGGCGATATCAAGGAATACCGGACCTTTCCTTCCTTCAGCGGCTACTGACAATGCCTTGTCTATTGTTTCTGCAAAGGTTGCATCATCATCCACACGTACAGCCATTTTGGTAATGTTTCGTACCATACTGCACGTATCCATTTCCTGGTCCGCCATTACCCTCATACCTTCAGGAGGACAAGGAGCAGAATGAGCTGTTATAAACAAAGTAGGCAAAGAATCATAATAGGCATCCGCAATAGCTGTAATCAGATTAGTGAATCCAGGGCCACGGGTCGCATAGGCTACTCCTATCTTACCACTTGCTTGAGCATAACCACAGGCGGCAAAGCCCGCACACTGTTCATGGTAGGATAAGTGAGGTGTAAACAATGGCTTCCGACTCTCCATCTCGTACAAAAGAGGAAGAATTACTCCACCCGGGATTCCAAAGGCATACGTTACCTCACGTTTAATGAGACTGTCAACTATGTATTGTGCACCAGTCATAATTTACTTTATAGTAGCGAGTAAATGCTCCAAATTATCTTTTGTATAGCGGTTGCGCATATCATCAGGCATATCTCTCAGAATATGGTTCATCTGCTTAAAAGGAATATGATACTTATTGCGCATCACCAAAGCATACTTATATGCCGTCTTATAAACAGCTGGAAGCAAACGGGTAACAGAATAACCCCACAAATTTGCCGGTATCATTTCGTTGTCAAGAATCTCGCAAACCTCCAGGATTGAATCGTGATTGTAGCTCTTCCCAAAATGCTCATTGAGATAAGGTACAATCAACTCAGTTTGGAGATTACCAGCCCCTTGTCCCATACCTGTAGCACAAGCATCAATCAAGAGTTCACGGTCTGTCTCAATATTCAAGAATGAGATAACATTTGAATATGCCAGATTCATATTGTTATGAGCATGGAAACCAATTTTGACATCTTTGTTCAACTTTGCATCAAAATAATGGAACAAGCGGTTAATATCCTTGGGTTCCATATAGCCATAGCTATCTACAAAATAGCAAGCGTATGCACCCATATCGTTAGTCATACCCAATACCAAATCCAATTCCTTATCGGAATAGCGCATAGTCAGCATAGGCTGTACAAACATGATATAACCCTTCTTAGCCAAAGCAGCACAATAATCGAGTGATTTCTTCAACTCAGAGTAACGAAGGATAACACGGATTCCTTTCACAAGTGAGGGATTCCAATCCGGTATCTTATCAACATCGGTATCTGGGCCAATATAAAGCCCAAGATACATCTTCTTGGGATCTCTATTCTTAGGGAGATACTGTGAAAGCTCTTCCACATTCTGATAGATGGCAAACTTGCTTTTGTCATCTACAGAAGGTCCCATGGCGCCAAGTTCTATTAACTCTACGCCAGATTCACCTAGGGAATCGATAATCTTATGTTTTGTCTCCTCTGAATAGAATTTGTCAGAGAAGCCATTGTTGAACAGATCGTCCAACCCTTGACCACCATCTCGCAGAGTGGCATCAAGCAGTTTTACTTTATTGCTCATTGAAGGAAACGCTCTATCTCTTCTACACAAATTTTATATACATTCTCATTTTGATAACGCTTATACCAGTCTGCAACCAAATCAATGGTCTGCAAAGCATCCAAACGAGGACTCCACCCCAAACGAGTTTTTGCCTTAGTGATGTCAAGCATCAGCAGATTGGCTTCATGCAAAGCATTAGGGTCTGATACATCTTTCAATTCTCCCCTACCAAAACTTTGCACCAACTTTGTTGCCACTTCCCAAACGGTCAAGACACTCTCCTGCTCTGGTCCAAAGTTCCAACCTTCGCAATACCCAGTTGGATTCTCCCACATCTTTTGGGCAAGCAGCATATAACCACGCAGAGGTTCAAGAACATGTTCCCAAGGACGTACTGCCTTCGGACTGCGAATATCAATGGGTTTACCAGCCTCCAAAGCACGAATGCAATCGGGGATGATACGGTCTTTAGCCCAGTCGCCACCACCAATTACATTACCAGCACGAACACTGGCAAGGCTTACATGATGTTTCTTACCGTAATCCTCTGGATTGAAGAAACTCCTGCGCCAACTCTGGATAGCAATCTCACATGCGCCTTTGCTGGAGCTATAGGGGTCGTAACCGCCAAAAGGATCATCTTCCTTATAGCCTTGCATCTGCTCCTTATTATCGTAGCATTTGTCGGTGGTAATCATCACACCCACCTTCACACTCTCCGTTGCACGGATAGCTTCCATAATGTTGATGGTTCCCATCACGTTGGTCTGGTAGGTCTCAACGGGTATCTCATAGCTCAGACGAACCAACGGTTGTGCAGCAAGGTGGAAAACAATCTCAGGCTGGTACTGAGCGAAGATTTCTTTCATCTTCTCTCCGTCACGAATATCTGCACGGATGTCTGCCTTGATCTTCTTACCTATGCCAGAGAGAACAAAGTTATCTTTCTCAGAGTATGGTTCCAGGCCAACGCCTACCACCTCTGCACCTAACTCATGGAGCCAGATGCTGAGCCAAGAGCCTTTAAAGCCAGTATGACCAGTTACAAGTATCTTCCTATTTTTTAAACAACTTACCATTTTTTCTTTGCAATTATATTCCCATTTGAAATTATTGGTGTCCGATAAAAAATTGAGCTGAGCCGACAGAAAAGGGGACAAACCTTTCGGCAAAGTCCCCAAAGATTTGTAATTTTGCGTTTGCTACAACTCAAATTTCAAATCTATGGGCAAAGGTACAAATTTCTCCGACAGCCGGTACTAAGTCAACTAATAAATTTGATGGACAGGTCAAAAATTAACACTTTAGCGTCAAAATCGGGTACAAACTACTACACGAAGCATCTCGATGGTTACTCACACCTGGTTGTGATGCTCTATGCCGTGCTAAGCAATCTGCGCTCCCTGCGTGAGACCTGTCTTGGTTTTGCAGCCAATGCTACCCGTATGAATCATTTGGGCATCGACCACATGATATGTCGCAGTACGCTGTCCGATGCCAATAAACGGCGCAAGTCCAGTTTCTTTGGCTCCATCTATCGCATGCTCTACAAACGTTATGCACCTGTTTTATCGGACAGCCTGACGAAAAGAGAGGTTTCTACGAAGCTTTACGTGATGGACTCAACCACGATAAGCCTTTTCTCTCAGATACTTAGGGGAGTTGGACGCAATCCGAATAATGGGAAGAAAAAAGGCGGAATCAAGGCTCATACCATTATTGAGGAGAGCATCGACCTTCCTGTTTTCGTCGACTATACAGAAGGCATAGTGCATGACCATGAGGTTATGGAGCGTCTGTTCGCTCTTCCCTATGGCTCATTCATAACCTTCGACATGGGCTATACCGACTATCAGCTATGGAAACGGCTTGATGAAGCCGGCTACAAGTTTGTCTGTCGCCTGAAGGATAATGCCAAATTCAAAATCATCGAGCAGCGAAAGTGTCCTGAGAAAGACATCATCGCAGACCAGATTATAGAGTTTACGTATGACAAGTATGTCGAGCGTCCCATGACTGACGAGGAACTCAAGCATCACCGTGGCAGAAGGCCCAATTCTGGTGTGATCACTGTGAAGGAGCGTGTGCAAGGAACATACCGCTGTCGCAGGATCGTCAGGCGTACAGATGACGGTAAAGATACCATCCAGTTCGTTACCAACGTGCTTGATCCTGAGGAAATGTCGGCAGAACAATTATGCGAGACGTACCGCAGGCGTTGGAGCATCGAGTCGCTCGTAAGCAGTCATTTTAGACCCGTTGGAGTCCCAACAGGTTTCATCTTTAGAGTTTATTATAAATTCTCGATTAATTTATGCTAGTGCCATGGCTGGCATTGGCTGCCATTTGTGCTCCAAGAGATTGACCAGTTCATCCTTGGCTGTCTTATTGATGCGACGGAACACATCACAAAGATATGTAAAGGAATCAAGATGATGGTCCTTACAGTTAGCAAAGTGTGACAATAGCCTTGCTAATCTCTTTGATGCTTCAGGACTGCCTGTAAAGAAACTATTATTCCTATATTTAGCCAGCCTACGGATCTGCCTCTCGCAACGGTTGTTCGAGAAGTCGAGTGTACCATCCTGAAGGGCATTCAGCAGACAGGGATATACATCCAGGGCATACTTCACGGCCTTGAAAAGTTCCGGCTCTTTCTTCTGATCGAGCGCACTTTCAAGCATATCAAGGACATTCTTAATTGTGTGTAGCACTGGGCCTATCTGCAGGACTCGCTCCTGCGTGATTCGATCCGCATCACCTTTAAAAGCCTCCTTTATCGTCTTGTCAAGATGGAAGATCTTATCAGCCAGCTTCACTATCTCCATTGCATCTTTAGAGACATCCTTCAGTTTAAAGAATGGTCTGCGCATATGCACCAGACAGGAAATCATTATAATAAGGCCTGCTATATTATAGCACTTATACATCTTGGCACCATCACTATGCAGGTAAAGTCTGTCCATGACATCCTTGAAATACTCCCTGATTGCCTCCTGAGTCCTACGACCACGACCAAAGAAAACAAACTGCGTTAGTTTCAACGGGCCTGCATGGTGGCAGTACATCCAGCCCCTGATTAATGCAGAGAGCGTGGTGACATCACATTTGCCGATGTTTACGCCTATGCGGCTGTTTATACTTATACTTATATTCTCAATGAGGTGACTGACCTTGGTTGGCTTGGGATTGCTTATCTGAGCCACCCTAGAATAATCCTCATCACTCTTTTTCGGAGCACCTGGCATGTCAACCACCAACTCTTTCAGTTCCAAAGTTGGAAGCAGAGTATTGTCAGCTGTAACTTCCTTTACCAGTTTTGCAATTTTGGGCTTATTGACTGGATGATACTGGTGGTTTGTGCGGCCAAGGCAGTTAAGCATCTTGCTATAACTAACCTTCTCTGCCTTGCAGAACTCCTCCAGCGGTATCCCATCGTACTCATTGAGAAACAGTCTTACTTTTGAGGCGTAGAAGCCTCCTTCTTTCTTCTTGTTGATCATTCTTTGTTGCGTTTTGGATATACGCCGCAAAGATAATCATTATATATTAGGTACGCAAAACGGCCTAAAATGACCGCTTACAGTCGCTCTTTAAGCGTTTAAAACAGAACTTCCCGCTGAAATACTTCCTTGGCGACAACCGCAATGCCATTGAGATACAGATATGGGTGACCATGATAGCTTACCTCCTGTTGTGAGTTATGCAGACAAAAGCCAAAAGCAAACTAGCCTTCTCGAATATCGTGATGCTTACAAGGGCGACATTGGGCGCGTACATCGACCTCGTTACGCTGCTCAACTGTCCGAAACTCGACTGGAACCTGTTGGAACAACAGCGAGCGAGATGGTTAGCAAGTCAGAATATTCAACAATTGGAACTTTTCCCCACATAGGAGGGGTTACTTTTTGAAGTGAAAACTAAATTTGCCTGTTTAAAGGCAGTTTCAAACGAATATTAATCAATTCCGATTTTTATCGGACAGCAATAATTTGAAATATAAAAGCCACCTCTTATATTATTAACGTCAGTTTAACAGCAAAAAAGAAAGCAAACAGAAAAAAAAAGAAACATCTCATATAAACTTATGATAACAAATATCGACCTATTTTTGTTTTTAGACACATGTGGGTGACAACATAGCACAATATAAACGTAAATACAGTAAAACTAAATGCATATATAAACGGATATCTTCTGAAAATCACCAAAAGTGGCTGTGAGTGATAACAATTCCATGAGAACGCCTCATGAAGAACATATATTCCAAAACTATGACGACAAAACTCGGAAATCACCCCCCCCAATTTTTGACTTGAAATCGTCAATTCTGATATAATAGAAAAAATGCAAAAAACGACTATTATTAGCATAATTGGCATTAATTTTATACAGAAAAACGAGACATAATGAATACCCCAAAATTGCAAAATACCAACCAAGATATAAGCGATAAGAATTATCATCAACTGTTTTTGATTGTATCTTAAAGATAAAAGATGAACTCTATATTTATACAACTTGTCTCCCAACACAAAAAACAAATAAAAATGAAATGCTCGCCCCAAGCACAAGACGCCTATTGGCAGGTTTTTAAACCAGTGTACAATCCCAACATTTGTCAAATATATAACAACAGACATCGAAAATATTAACACAGATACCCAATAGCTATTAATTCTCAGAACCAACCATCTAAGGATCGTCAGCCAAAATAACATCATACAAAACCATAGGCTACTGCCATCACCCCATACAATTCCACTAATTAATGGTCGTTCTGGCACTACTGCCGTTGCTATTGTGCCAATTACCAGAAAAGGTACAACAAGACGGTGAAACTTATTTTTTAATAATCCATTAAAAGTCGTATAGGACTTCTTCTCAGATAAATATAAATAAGCAAACAAATAGCCACTTAAACAAGTGAAGAGAGGCATGTTTGCTTGAGGAATCAAAAAAGATGATATAGCGCTAACTATCATTGTAAAAAAAGAAGGTTCTAACAACCCCCATTTAGTTATAGGGCAAGAAAAACAATGCCATACAACTATACTAAGGATAGCGTAGGTCCTGATCCAATTTGCTTCTTTTAATTGCATAATATTCAGATATTTAAAGGTACATCCTTATCCCATTTTTTCCATGGAGCCTTGCCTGCTTGCAACAAGTTTTCAAGCATAGTTTTTTCTCTAATATTATCCATGCACTGCCAGAAGCCCTCGTGTATATAAGACATTAACTCGCCTTTGCTTGCCAATGTTTCTAGTGGTTTTCGTTCAAAAACAGTATCATCACCTTCTATAAGATCAAAAACCTCTGGCTGAAGGACCATATATCCTGCATTAATTGGAGCACCGTCAGAAAGATTCTTCTCTCGGAAAGACTTAACAGCACCTCCTTCTATATCAAGAACACCTTTGTCCTGCTTCATTTTCACTGCAGTCAGTGTCGCCTGTTTTCCATGATTTTTATGAAAATCAAGCAATTTGTTGATATCAACGTCACAAACGCCATCTCCATAAGTCATAAAGAAAGGCTCATTACCCACATATTTCTGAATGCGCTTAATACGACCTCCTGTCATCGTATTATAGCCCGTATCCACGACAGTAACCATCCACGGTTCAAGATGACTGTGATGCACTGTCATCTCATTATTCCCATTCCGGAAATCAAAACTCACATCGCTGTTATGAAGGAAATAGTTAGCAAACCACTCCTTGATATACTCTTGTTTGTATCCTGCACAAATGACAAACTCATTATGACCATAATAAGCAAATTCCTTCATGATATGCCAAAGAATAGGCATACCACCGATTTCAATCATGGGTTTTGGTTTGAATACCGATTCTTCACTAATACGCGATCCAAAACCACCTGCTAATAATACAACCTTCATAAATAAAAAATTATAATTTCACACTACTAGGAATATTAACCACTCTATCCGCAAACCAGATAGTATTCTTCAAGCCATCGTTCTCACACTTCTCGAACATTGGCAGACGGTTCATCAGCTCCCAGATAGGTCGTGTCATCACGCCATTGTCATTAGTCTGAGTGAGGAAGTTTATCTGTTCTTCCTTGTTAGGAAGTATGACCACATTCAACCAATAGTTAGAGAAGGTATCAGGAGAGTCCACAAAGAACTCAATATCTGGCACGTTATTGAAGAACTCCTCATATTCTGCTGCAACCTTACGCTTGCTGGCAACATACTCATCCAAATGCTCTAACTGTGCGCAACCAAGTGCTGCATTAATGTTAGGCATACGGTAGTTGAAACCAATATGGTCGTGACGGAACTCCCAGCGGTGAGGTATCTTAGCTTGGGTTGTAATATGTTTAGCATAAGCGCCCAGTTCCTCATCATTGAAAAGCAACATACCACCACCACCTGTGGTAATGGTCTTGTTGCCATTAAAACTGATAGCTCCGATCTTACCGAAAGTTCCTGTATGCTTGCCTTTGTATGTAGAGCCAATGCTTTCTGCGGCATCTTCCACTAACTCAATATGCCACTCTTTACAGAGAGCAGCAATATCTTCTATACGTACAGGATGTCCAAAAGTGTGCATAGGAACACAAGCCTTGATTCTGCGGCCAGTGTTCTTGTTGTAGCAAGCAAGTTCATCCTCTTTATATGCAAAGTCATAGCTCTTATCAAGTTCTCCAATGCGAGTATTTTTACGAACCTCAGCATTCTTATGAAGCCACTCCTTCAGAGCATCAGGAGATAGCCCCATCGTCTCTTTATCCACGTCTATGAATACAGGATGAGCACCAATATAGCTCAATGCATTCTCGGTGGCAATGAATGTCAAAGCCTGCGTCAAAACCTCATCATCGCGCTTTACACCAACAAGCAACAAGCTCATGTGGAGAGCATTTGTACCACTCACACATACAACAGCACGCTTGGCACCTGTGTATTTAGCCATATCATCCTCGAAACGGTCAACGAACTTACCTACAGAACTAACGAATGTGGTATCAATACACTCATTCAGATACTTCTTCTCGTTACCAATAAAAACGGGAACAGCCAGAGGTGTAAACTCTTGGTTGCCATATACAGACTTAATGAAGTCAATGGTCTTTTTAAAATCAGCCATGATTATCTATGTTTTTATCGAATTACATTTTGACTTTGTCGAGATGTATTCGCGACTCGGCAATATCCAAACAAGCTTGGTATTGCTCTCGCTGCTCTACATCTTTTGATCGAGATTTTTGCCAGTTTCCTCATGCTGGAAATTTGGCAAAAATTCTTTTATAGCATCTACCACTTGAGACTTGGTGAAGTTCTCCTTGGCGAAGATGCCTTCAAGCTTGTCGAAGAAACCGTTCACCTCAGCCATCTCGTGGCGAGTGGTCTGGCAGACAACGCCCAGTGCCTTGAAGCGCTGCATATCAATCTTCTCACCGGGCACGTAGAATTCTTCGTAGGCCTTTTCACCGGTAGTATCTGAGCCAAAATAAACTGTAGGATACTTGTTGTCATCCCAACCCAGGGCAGCTGCCTTGCGCTTTGCCTCGTCATCCGAAAAACAAGGATCTTTCACCAGACCGTTGGCGGTTACAAACTTGTCACAAATAGAAGAGAACGTCAGCATCTGGTCTTCGCCCAGTTTCGGGAAGAACACTTCCCCACCGTTGCCCAAGATACAAGCCAGCATACAAATCTGGCCGCTCTCCTCAGGAGAAACAAAGTAGCGCTTCACGTCAGAAGGTGCAGCTAGAGGCTGCTTCTTCTGGAGGCGGAGAATCCAACCGTCTGGAAGCGAACCATTAGAGAAAGCCACATTCGCAAAGCGGGCGGTGGTCACCTTGAAATACTTGTTGTACGCCATCACAAGGTCTTCCATGATGCGCTTGCTGGCTCCCATGATGTTCACAGGGTTTGCAGCCTTGTCCGTAGAAACACAGAAGAAATGCTTAGGAGGATAAACCGTAAGCAAATCCATCAACTTCTTAGCCTTGATATCATTGTTTTCTATGAGTGCCTGAACAGAATACCTATCCTTCTCACTACGCACATGCTTATGGGCGCTGAAGTTAGCCACAATATCAAAGCCCTTCTCCTCACGGAATATGCGCTCGAAGATGGGGTCTGCAAAGTTCAGTGTGTAGCAACGAAACTCTTCAGGAACGTACAAGCCATTTGTTGAACGTACATCACGCACTAATTCCGCCAGCCCATTCTCATTCAGGTCTACCACAACTACGCTCTTAGGCTCAAAGCGTAGTACAGCCTTAATGAAACTGGAACCAATGGAACCGGCACCACCAATTACACAAACTTTCTTACCTTTTATTTCCTCCGTTAGTTTCTCTTTGTTTGCCTCAATATCAGGAGCAAACATACTGTCAGGTCGATAGGTAACACTGTCACTAATGAATTTATCTAAATTAAACATATATAGTTTATTAATTGTGTTCTGACTGGCAGTATCGAACTGCATCGCTTAGCGACCACCTGTGCAGTCAGATATTTGATTTGAGCGTTTGTCGGGAGCCAGCCTCCTGTCATCATATCATTGTTTTGTTAAACAATCTTTC
Source organism: uncultured Prevotella sp. (assembly GCA_946405145.1). Classification (GTDB taxonomy): domain Bacteria; phylum Bacteroidota; class Bacteroidia; order Bacteroidales; family Bacteroidaceae; genus Prevotella. The sequence goes on along the minus strand of CAMJGE010000002.1, from coordinate 92,587 downwards.
AAAATGTTTATTTTTATTTTCTAGTTAAACGACAGGCTTTTCAACTTCTCTCAAATTTTCTCAGAACAGACTGAACCCTGATTTTTCTTGTTTTTCTCTCATCTTCCTCTCAAACGTCCCCTTTTGTCACCTCTATCAGCCTTCTTAGAATTAACATTTCTTCACCCTCAATGGATAAGAAATCTTAACGCTCTTGCGTATTCGGGTAAAAAGTGGTATCTTTGTATAGAAATGAGCGGAAAAGGCTCAATTTCCCGGATGTCTGATGAATGTCTGATGAAACAGGAAACGGTGTTTTCGTTTTGCACTCAGTATCAGGCTGTTATGCGGAAGTTCACATTAGCTGGGAAAACTGATAAGGAGCAAGGATTGCTGGATATGTTGCTCGAAACCAGCAGATTCCTCACTCGCTTATCAGATTCTTCTTTCTTTGATTTCGGTTAATCCGGGGCGGATTAACCGAAATCACCATTCGGTCATTTGAATCCATCCAATGACGTCACGACTCGACAAAGCCGGAGAGTACGCTCTCGTCTCTGTTCTCGCTGCTCCGTCTTTTCGACTAAGAACAGCGCATGGAGAAATCTTGGAGTTCCCTTGACGTTGCTCAGGATGACAAGAAGGGGGTTCGCTCAGGATGACATGGGAAAAGGATCGAGAAGATTTTATTAGGATTTATTAGGTAGTTTCAGATATTATTCGTATTTTTGCCACAGAAAGACGCGGGATAGGCTTTGTACTTCTTTCGTCTTTGGGAGATATAAATAATCTAAAACCATCTAACGCGTTGATTGCTAATATGTTGTGCCTGTGCGTTAGGAAAAGGAGTTTTGTGGAGAGTTCTGAATTGCAAGGTGTGTTTTCGATTTGCGCTAATACAAGGATGAAATGATATAAGAAGAGGGAACATGAAATTTAGTACTTGGTTAGTTTTGGCTGGAAGCATTTTCGTTGCGGTAGTGTCGTTGATAGCTGCATTTAGAGTCGAAGGTCTCGTTTTGAAGATTATGCTTATTCTGTCTACGTTGGTAACGTTGGCTATTGCGGTATGGAGGCTTTATAATAGCAAGAGAATGAATGATGAAATTACGAAGTTGAAGGATGGTAAACAGGATAAACTTGTTTTCGCTTCGGAAGAAACTTGTTGTTCGATTGTTGATGAGTTGACATAGATAATATGGTGCTTGAGGTAAAAAACGTAGCTGCGCGGACTTTGTAATGAGAATCAAAAATGTCGTGGAACGGAGGGCGGATTCCTGTTTTACAGGAAATATGAGTTAGCAAAGAAAGATTGACGGGAATAGGACAAAGCATGATCTGTCGCATGAGATTTCACAGGGACCCGTCCCGGTGATAAGTTGATACAAATAAGTAAATGACACAAAACGAGAAATGATTATCCAGATACAATGAAGAAAGTCAGCTGAAAGGCTGGCTTTCTTTGTTTTTGAAGGGGCTAAGAGATCCCTCGGCTACGCTCGGGATGACAATAAGGGGGGAGATCGAAATGACAATAGGGGAGTATTAAAAATAAATAATGTATTTTTGGGGGAATTATTTGGTATTATGAGTTAATTACCGTAACTTTGCAGCCGAAAAGAATATATATTGTAAATGAAACGTCTGTTTGACAAGATATTAAATTGGTATTTTTCCAAAAACTCCTTGCCCTACTGGAGTATCCTTTTGATTGACTGCCTGATTATCGTGTTCAGCGCGATGTCTATCTATTGGGTATTCCATTTGGGGGATTTGCTGGTGGAGAACTTCCCCAAGGTGCTCCTTACATCGTGTATCTTTGTGGTGCTGAGTCTTCCGGGATTCCGGATCTTCCATACGTATACAGGATTTATGCGCTTCTCGTCGTTTGGGGACCTGATGCGTGTGACGTATTGCAACCTGGTGAGTCTGGTGCTGGTGCTGATCTGTATGTGGGGAGAGGAATTGTTGCCTATACAATGGTTCATACGCTTCACGACAAAACAGATTGTGCTGATATTCGTTATCTCCACCTTGATGATGTGGTCTCTGCGTATCTTTGTCAAGACCCTCTATGATGTTGCATTGTCGAACAACAAAGCTGAGCGCGCCCTTATTTATGGTGCACTGAGTGGTGGCGTGGGACTGGCGAAGAGCATCAATAGTGTGCGCCCCAGGCGGTTTGTGCTGAAAGGCTTTATTTCTCAGTCGGATAAACTGAGACACCATACGCTGATGGGTGAGCCTGTGTTTAGTACGGACGAAGATATCGCTAAAATCATCAAGGAGCGGGACATCAAAGCAGTGCTGATTGCACCTTATCGTGTGAAAGAGTTCCGCTATAATCAGGCGCTGCAGGATATCATTATCGGCGCCGGTGCCAAAATCTATATGACTTCGATGGCGCAGGAGATGAATCAGGAGGACTTTGACAGTCTTCAGGACACGGACATGCATCTCCATGAGGTGTCGGTGGAAGATTTGCTGCCTCGTGATGAGATCAAGGTGGATATGAAGTCACTCGGTGAGATGCTGGCAGGCACCACCGTCTTTATCACTGGTGCTGCCGGCAGTATCGGTTCTGAGATTGTGCGCCAGGTGGCTGTGTATAAGCCCGCTCATATGATTCTCATCGACCAGGCTGAGACACCGATGCATGACGTGCGCCTGATGATGGCGAAGGAGTTCCCTGACGTGCAGGCGATAACCATTGTGACAAGCATCAGCCGAAAGACGCGTATGGACACGCTCTTCAGAAAATATAAGCCTGACTATGTGTTCCATGCGGCTGCCTATAAGCATGTGCCCATGATGGAGGACAACCCATCAGAGGCTGTGCTGAACAATGTCTATGGCACGAAGGTGATTGCCGACACTGCCGTGAGATACGGGGTGAAGAAGTTTGTGATGATCTCTACCGACAAGGCGGTGAACCCCACGAATGTGATGGGTTGCTCAAAACGTATCTGTGAGATCTACGTGCAGAGTCTTGATCAGGCCATCAAACAGAAGAAAATCGACGCACCCACTCAGTTTGTGACCACACGTTTTGGTAATGTGCTGGGCTCTAACGGTTCGGTGATTCCCCTGTTCAAGGAACAGATCAAACGGGGCGGTCCGCTGACGGTGACTGATGAGCGCATCGTGCGTTTCTTCATGCTGATCCCAGAGGCCTGTAAGCTCGTGCTGGAGGCTGGCGTGAAAGGTAATGGCGGTGAGATATTCGTATTTGACATGGGACAGCCCGTGAAGATCATCGACCTGGCCAAGCGTATGATCAAGCTCTCGGGTGCGAAGAATGTTAAGATTGAGATTACAGGTCTGCGACCTGGTGAAAAACTCTATGAGGAGGTGCTCAACGAGCTTGAGGGTACGAAGCCCACCTTCCATGAGAAGATCCGTATTGCCCAGGTGCGTGAGTATGACTATGACCAGGTGCGCCAGGATATCGACGCACTGGTGGAGCTCTCGAAGCAGTATGACAATATGGCCACTGTGAAGAAAATGAAAGAGATTGTGCCGGAGTACAAGAGTGAGAACTCGGAATATAAGGTGCTGGATCAAGCATAAACAGACAATAAAAGAATGATGAAGAAAATAGTATTCCTATTGATGACACTCGCTGTGGTGGTGAGTAGCTGTAACAATTATGAAACTTATGGTGATAAGAAAGAGAAGGAACTTAATGCCATATCTAAGTTTATCTCTGACCGTAAGATTACTGTTATTAGTGAGGAACAGTTCAATAATCAAGGTGAGACCACTGATGTGTCGAAGAACGAATATGTAAAATTCGGCAAGAACGGTGTGTATATGCAGATTGTGCGTAAAGGCTGTGGTTCGAAACTGGAAAGCGGCGATAAGGCTACATTGGTGGCTCGTTTCTCAGAGTTTAATATCTTTGCCGATTCTGTTCAGCTCCGGAACACTACTTCCAGATATGCATTTCTACCTGATATGATTTACATCTCACGTAGTTCGAGTGTCTATAATGCTCAGTTTAATAGCGGACTGATGCTTAGTACCTATGGAGGATCAGTGCCTGCAGGCTGGCTGGTGCCGATGCCGTATATCAACATTGGTCATCCGACAGCTGAGGATGAGGAATGTGCTAAGGTTCGTGTGATTGTACCGCATACGCAGGGACATGCATATGCCTCAAGTAATGTGGTACCGTATTTTTATGAGATAACTTACGAAAGAGAAATATAAGATATGACATTAATCAAGTCTATTTCTGGAATCCGTGGAACGATTGGTGGAACTACTGGTGACACGCTGAATCCACTTGATATTGTAAAATTTACAACGGCTTATGCTACCTTTATTGGTGGTAACAAGATTGTAGTAGGTCGAGACGGTCGTATCTCAGGCCTGATGGTACGTAATGTGGTAGTGGGAACGCTCATGGGTATGGGCTATGATGTGATAGATATCGGCTACGCTACGACACCTACGACGGAGCTGGCAGTGAAGATGGCTGGTGCCGATGGTGGTATCATCATCACTGCATCCCATAACCCTCGTCAGTGGAACGCGCTGAAGCTCTTAAACAGCGAAGGTGAGTTCCTGACAGCCGCTGACGGTGCAGAAGTGTTGCGTCTGGCTGAGGCTGAAGATTTCCACTATGCAGAAGTTGATAAGCTGGGACAGTTGATGGTTGACGATACTTTCAACCAGCGTCATATCGATGCCGTACTGGGACTGAAACTCGTGGATTGTGAGGCTATCAAAGCCCGTAAGTTCCGCGTGTGTGTAGATACTATCAATTCGGTCGGTGGCATCATCCTGCCGGAGCTCTTCAAGCAGCTGGGGGTGGACTATGAGATCCTGAACGGCGCATGCACAGGTGATTTTGCTCATAATCCTGAGCCCTTGGAGAAAAACCTGCAGGGCATCATGGACAAGATGCGTCAGGGTGGTTTCGACCTAGGTATCGTGGTGGATCCTGATGTGGATCGCCTCGCCTTTATTTGTGAAGATGGCACCATGTTTGGTGAAGAATATACACTGGTATCAGTGGCAGACTATGTGCTCTCTCATACCGTAGGCAACACAGTGTCGAATTTGAGCTCTACGCGTGCTTTACGCGACGTGACAGAGAAGCATGGTGGCAGCTATACTGCAGCAGCTGTGGGTGAGGTAAATGTTACTACGAAGATGAAAGAAGTGGGTGCCGTTATCGGTGGCGAAGGCAATGGTGGTGTGATCTATCCTGAGAGCCATTATGGTCGTGATGCCCTCGTTGGTATCGCCCTGTTCCTGTCGAGTCTGGCTCAGAAGGGCTGTACCGTCAGCGAACTCCGTAAGACATTCCCAGACTATCAGATTGCCAAGAACCGCATCGACCTGACACTAGAGACAGATGTGGATGCAATCCTGGTGAAGGTAAAGGAGCTGTTCGCACAGGATCCTAATGCCAAGGTGAATGACATTGACGGTGTGAAGATCGATTTCCCTGACAAGTGGGTTCATCTGAGAAAATCAAATACAGAGCCGATCATCCGAGTCTATAGCGAGGCCCAGACGATGGCAGAGGCCGATGACCTAGGCAAGAAACTGATGCAAGTGGTATATGACATGCAATAAAAAAAGGGATTCAACAGAATCCCTTTTTTTTTATGCCTGTAACAGGGTGGTGAAGGACTCTAGGGCTTTGTTGATGGTAGCAATAGCCTCTTCCATGGTGCCATTGATCCGACCGCCTGCAGCATTCAGATGTCCGCCACCGTTGAAGAACTGTTCTGCAACCTGATTAGCAGGGAAGTCATCAACCGATCTGAGACTAACCCATATCAGATTGTCTTTCTCGGAGTCTTCACGCAAAGAGATGGAGAGTTTCAACCCTTTAATCTGTTGGGGGATGTTTACTAATCCCTCAGCATCTCCCTTGATGAAATTGAATCGTTTCTGTTCTTCGCGGGTGAGGGTGTAGTAGGCAGCGTGATACTTTGGCAGATAGACCAGTTTCTCATACATCACATAGCCCATCAGACGGATGCGATTCTCACTGTAGTTGTGATAGACATTGCGATAAATCTTATCCTTGTCGATGCCCTTTGTGAGCAACTCGCTGATGATGGCAAATATCTCAGGACGACTGGAGTTGTAGGTGAACCCACCTGTATCTGTCATCATGCCACAATAGATGGGAGCAGCAAACTGCTTACCCAATTTGGTAAAACCTCCCAATTGCCATACCAGTCTGAACACCAGTTCGCAGGTGCTGCTGGCTTCTGGTTCAGAGATGGTGAGTACGGTCGGTACATCTGGTGACAGGTGATGATCGATGAGCACTCGTGGAGCCAAAGTGCTGATGAGTGCTGTTTCCATCTCTTCCACACGGCTTGGTGTGTTATAGTCAAGACAGAACACGAGGTCTGCAATCTTAAAAAGCATGTCGGCTTTCTCCCGATGCTTGTCGTATCGCACAATCTTCTCAGAGTTGGACATCCATTTTAGGAAATCGGGATACTGGTCGGGCACGATCACCACGGGATCCTTATCAATGGAACGCAGATATTCTGCCCATCCTAGACTAGCTCCGATAGCATCGCCATCAGGACTCTTGTGACAGGTGATGAGGATGGTCTCAGCAGTAGAAATCAGCTGGCTCAATTGGGCCAGCTGATTTTCATTCAACAGATTGATATCCATTTAAAACAGCTTGTTCGGATAAACACCTTCATCTACCAGCTGCTTGATTCGAGCTACAGTGGTATCGCGATCAGCAGCGTAGGTAACACCAAACCACTTCGATGTGGTATCGAGTACCTCAACGGTGGCTGTACCTTCGGTGATGAGCTTGTTGACCATCAGCGGGATGAAGAACTCTGCCTTCAGGTTCTCCATGTTCTTCGGGTCGCTGAGGAAGGTCTTGAACTCTGCCTCAGAATACTCGAAGTAATCGGGGGTGAAGCCCCACATGTTCATGGAGACAGGCGTGTTGTCGGCTACCTCTACCCACTGACCGTTCTCATCCTTATAACGGATGGGCTCCGAAGCTGCACCGGCATTCGAGCCATCGGCTGCACAACGTACGATCTCTGTGCGCTCTACAACAGTGGTGAGATGACCCTGGGCGTTCTTCGAGCAGATGCCACGTGCCACAGTGCCATTCTCAGAGAGGGTATTACCTACACGGAAACCTACCATGGCATACTGGTTCTTGGCTCCTTCGGGAAGGTTGGCCAGAAATTTACCAATCACCATAAAAGCGTCACGATTGTAGAAGTCATCGCAGTTGATGACACAGAACGGCTCCTTGATGACGTCCTTACCCATAAGTACGGCGTGGTTGGTGCCCCAGGGCTTCTGACGACCCTCAGGAACGGTAAAGCCCTCAGGTAATGCGTCGAGTGCCTGGAAGCAGAGCTCGCACTTCACCTTACCCTCATACTTTGAAAGAATCTGTGTGCGGAACTGCTCCTCGAAATCCTTACGGATGACCCATACAATCTTGCCGAATCCGGCTTGGATGGCATCGTAGATACTGTAATCCATGATGGTCTCGCCGTTAGGTCCCAAACCATCAAGTTGTTTCAAACCGCCATAGCGGCTACCCATACCTGCTGCCAGCAGGAAAAGCGTTGGTTTCATATTGCTTTATCAATTAGTTTGTTATTATTGCCTGCAAAGTTACATAAAAATATTTAGACAGAAGAACAAATGAAGTTTTTTTTATTCTGTTACTGTGTCTTAATAAAATCAGAACGGATAACCGACGGCAAAGTGGAGGGTGTGGAGATCGCGGAAGCGCTCTACATTGAAGAAATACCTTGAGATGCCGTTGTTACAGGGCAGGTGGACGGCAATACCCCAGTCGAGGCGCACCACCAGGAACCCCAGGTCGTAACGTAGGCCGATACCAGATCCCAGCGCTATGTCGTTGAGGAAACGGGAACCCTTGAGAAACATATCATCGTACCAATCCTTGAATTCAGGGGCTAAGCTGTCATAGTCATCTGGTTTCTTCAGACGCCATACGTTACCTGCATCGAGGAACACGGCACCCTTCATGTTGCCAAAGAGGGGCATGCGGTATTCCAGGTTGGCCACGAGCTTCAAATCACCATTGCGCATCAGGTAGAACAACTGTTTCCACTGCTTACCAGTAGCGCCTCGGTCAGAGAAAGCACCAGGACCGATGTCACGCACAGCAAAGGCACGGATAGTGTTGGCTCCACCAACATAGAACTCCTCACTGTAGGGGGCTTCCTCGCTGTTTCCATAAGACCAGACGACACCCGCGTTGACATGGGCGACGAGTCTGGATTCCTCGCCTACAGACCAGGTCTTCGTGAAGTCGGTCTCCAACTTGAGGAACTGGGCATAGGGGTTGTCGAAGAGGCGTTTGTCTCTGCCATTCCAGTCCTTGCCAAAGATTACACCTGCCAGCGACAGGAGGTTGGCTGACTCCTCAACAGTGGTCTCCCAACGGATGGGATGGCGCTGCGTAGAAGGACTGTTGTAGGTATAGGTATAGCGCATCTTAGGGATGAAGTAGTCACCCATCGTCCTATTGAGGTAGGGGTTCTCTATCACCAGTGAGTCGTACTTTGCCGTGACAGTGTTCTTGAACTGATATTTGATGGTCAGGGGTGAGAACTCATGACGGCTGGTCTCTGTCTTTTGCCAGTTGTAGGTCCATTCGCCAGAGACGATGGACATCCTATAATAATCCGGTCGGCTGATGATATCAGCAGAGATCTTCGCCAGGGTGGTTGGGGTGGCATAGTAGCGTCTGCGACGGATCGGGCGCCCGTTCTTATCACGCCTGATGCGGTAGGGATCATAGAAGGGTATGAGCAGGCGGGGGAACTCCAGGGAGATATCTGCACCAATCTGGTAGTTGCTCTCACGCGACTTGTCGCTTATGGAGAAGTCATAAGAGCCATGCAGGTTGATATCGAGCTTCTCGGCAGCGCGGAAGGTGTTACGCTTGGTGAGACCCACCTTCAGAAGAGGGCCATACCGTCCATTGGTGCGTCCGATGGCATTACACTCGACATAGAAGTCATAGGGCTTGTCGAAGGTACAGTTCAGACGGAGGTCCAGCGTGTCTGTATCAGGACGAGGCGTAAAGCGGAAGTCCGCACTGCTGAAGACACCGTTGGAGTTGATGAGTGAAGCCGACTCCTGAAGTTTCTCGTAGCTGTAAGCCTGACGGGGACGAAGGCGCATATCCTTCAGGACCACACTGGGACGGATGGGGGATTTCTTACCACTGTAATGAATGGTCAGGTGGCGGCGCTTGATAGAGTCGGTGAGCTTGTCGGCAAACGATCTGCGGAACACCACGTCGATATTGCCGATATACCATTTTTTCAGGGCTTCAGGGGGCAGACCTTCTGCCAGCTGAAGTCGGAGGTTAGCCTTATCATCTACCGCAAAGGTATCGGCAAGATAAGAAGCATAGTTGGTGTTGTAATAATAGTAACCGTTGTTGCGGAAGAGCAGGCTCACACGGTTACGCTCTGACTCCAGGGCACCAAGACTGAAGGGATCGCTGGCATGGATGGTCTGTTCATCACTGGTGGAGTCGATGAGTGCCTGCATCTCGGTTGTGAAGTTCTTATACTGCAGTGAGTCGACGGTATAGAGCGAATCGAGGGTAACGGTATAGCCGATCTTGCACTTCTTTGGATTCTTCTGGGGGAAGAGCTCATAGGTGACGTTGCCACGAAAGTAACCATTGTTCTGTAAGACAGAGCGAGCTACTGAGGCGCGCAGGGTGGGGTTCACCTTACTCATCAGCACAGGCGCCTTACCGAAGCTCTTCGTCATCCACTTGGCAAACTTCGAGTCCTTGCCAGCATATTTGTTATACACCCAGAGATGCCATGACCAGGGCACCGTGTGATAGCTGCTGCCAAAAAGGGAGCCATTGGGTTGTGTGGCGAGGGCTGCCTCTACTTCCTCCTTGGTTGTCTCGAAATGTTCCTGGTGAGGGCCTTCCTTGGGGGCGTCAGTCCAGGTAATCTTCTTCAGGCCCGTGAAGAGTTGATCCTCTTCGGGGAGGCCCTTCGTCATCGAGCAGGCGGTGAGGAATGCCAAGGCGAAAAATGGTATGGTATGTCGTAGAATCTTCATTGGGGCGATTTGGTTATTGAATCATTCTTTATAGAGTCTGTCCTTAGGGTGCCTGGCGACCGCATCATCATGCGCTGAGGCTCTTTCTTCCAGGGCTTGAAGATATCCCAGAAGTTATTAAGCTTACGGCGCCAGATGAAACCGGCACCAAACTCATTCGTATAGCCATCGAGCCAGTCGTAAGAGTTCTGCTTATAGAAAAGCTTGATATATTGGGTGGCATCCTGGTTTAGACGATATTCCATTGAAACATTGTCGAAGAACGACTGTTTATAGCCATAGACATCCGAGCTGCCGGAAGACACCTTGCCGCCTATCTGCACCTTCAGACGGTTGTCGAGGAAGCGCTTGGCAAACTTAAACGAATAGTCTGTGTGCATTGAGCCTGTGGCATCGGTGGTGTTGTCGATGCCTACGCTGAGATCGAGTGTCTTCAGGGCAGAGCCTGCGATATGGTTGATCTCACTCTGCAGGAAAGAGCTGAGGGCAGAGTTCATGGAGAAGTTGTTGGCATTACCATCAGAAAGGTACATGCCTGTGGTGAGCATACCCACCGCCAGTTTACTGCGTTGCTCGTCAGTCATCGTGGCCAACTCGCCATTGACGGAATTGTCTTCAGGGGCTTCGATGATGAAGGACAGGCCCATATCCTTCAAGGTTCTCGTGATAGCTACTCCACAATTGAAGAGCACGCTTCTGCCCTGACCGTTATCATTGCTGACAGAGGCTTTAATCTCTTCCGTAGCCGTGATGTTTAGCTTCGGGTTATAGGGATCGCCAGTGAACTCCACGTAACTACCATCCTTTACAGTGAAGGTCTTCAGCGGGATGACCTGCAGGGCATATTTCATCTCACCACTGCTTAGCGTATAGCGTCCCTTCAGATCGATGCCCTCCGAGTTGTATTTCATACGAAGGTCTCCACCTCCGATCAGATCGACATAGTTTGACTGATCCGTATTCAAGTAACATACGATACGGGCACCCTGGGAGATATTGACTGTGAGATCTGCCTCAATGCCTGTGGGAGTCGGACGAACAATGACAGTCTGTGTGGAGTCGCTGAAATCCGTGAACTTCACCAGCTCATTCAGACGGTTATCTGCAGACAGCGGTGAGTCGAGCAGCATATAGGTCATATCTGTGGATCCCAACAAGTCCACCCTGCCTCGCATGCGCATCTGTTCCAGCGGTCCCTGTAAGCGTGCAAAGAGATTCACGTAGGCCTTTCCCCATGCAATAGCGTCGCGTTCCTGTTTCGAGTTAATCAACAGAAGGTTCTGGGCTCGCATACGAAGATCAATATTGATATGCTCTGTATTAGAGAAGTTAATATCACCCATCATGTTCAGGGGCTCATCGTTATAGGCATAGAGTCCGAAGTTCTCGAGCAACAGGTGTGAGCCCACGATACGTATGGGGTCATTATCGAAGCGCATGCGTATGCTATAAGGAATGCTGATCAGATAGGCCGAATCAACATATACCTCGCCATTGACATCAGGATGCACCAGACTACCATGGATGTCGAGCGTACCATCACCATAGCCTTCGAGACCTACGATCTGATCAGGGATGAAACCATTGATGATTGACAATGGGGTGCGCGTCATGGTGAGGGTGGCATCGAGCAGCCCTTCGCCTTCATCACGATAATTTCCACGCAGGAAACCAAACTCCACGTCATCACGCATCAGGCGCGCTTCTACGGCATGAGCGTTATCCTCTTTCATCATATATACAAGCTCTGTGCTGATATTACCCAGGTGTGAGCCTTCATATGTGAGCTGCTGAACCGCCATGTCTGAGGCTACTGAGAAGCGTCCTTCCTGATCCTGCAGAATATGGTAGTCGCCATTGAGCGAGCCTGTTAAGCGGGGGAGGTAAGGAATCACCGAGGTGATCTTCTTTAAGTCGAGGCGGTTGACAGATACGGTGAGATCTTGTCGCATCGTGGCATCCTGATTCTCCGTGTAGATTTTTACACCCGCTCCCTCATCGTTGATCAGGTTGATATCTGCCTGGATGCTCTTATTACGTGCCAGGAAGATGTAGTTATCCTCGTTGAGGTTGAACTCCTCATAGCCGATGGTGGGGCGTTTGGGCAACATAGTGAGGCGCAGACCCTCAGCCTCCATCTCTGCAGTAGCACCAATGCGGAGCCCCAACTTATTATCCTTGTCGTAGAAGCGAACACCTGTGATAGCCCCATGTTCGTGGAAATGTCCATCGATGAGACAGTTGAATATAAACTGCGGGTTCTTACGGTTGTTACGCACCTGTGCCTGATAGGTGAGGCGTTCGTCTTTCTGTTTGAGGCTCAGACGGATGGTGTCAATGCGGGTACTGTCATAGTTCAGCGAGTAGATATGGCTTTGTCCGTTGATACCTGTTTCTGGTGAAGTGGTTAGGTCGAGATTCATCTCCTTGAAGTCGATGCCGATGGCTCTGAGGAAATGTGCCACCGGATTCTCGCGTTTACTTTCCAGATGCAGTTTGACCACAGGAAGCAGACCTTTGATGATGGGTTGGTTGATGATCCTGTTATTGTATTGGGCCATGACGGAGTCGGATAACACGTTTGCCTGTTTTAGCACCTGTTCATAGCCGCCTTTGGCATCGAACTTCAGGATGAAGTCACCACTCTGTGCCCTCACAACGGTGGTATCGGTAAATAACTTCAGCAGGATGCCCACATCGCCCGGATTATAGGTCTTCTTGCCATCCTTGACATACAACCCGTTAAGGCGGCCACTGACATAGTGCGTCTGTTTCATGTCTGTGTTGATATTCAGACTGCCGTTTGTGCCTATTGTCAGCTCCTTGTCCAACAGACGCATCTGGTAGAGGTTGGCTTTTTTGAGGTCTGCATTGACTGTACCCTCAATCTTCTTGGTGCTAAGCAGCATGTCCACTCCCACATTACCGTCGAAGATCTCGTTATGACCTGTCAGACTTGCTTGTGCGTGTCCATCAGACAACAAAGCTGTGGCTGTCAGGTTGTCGAGGTTCATATAACCGTATTTCAGCAAGTGCACATTGGCATCAGCCTCCAGACGACTCTGTTTCGAGAAGAAGTCAATGCCATATCCTTTGGCCTTGATATCGGCAGAGAGGGTATAGATCGAGTCTTTTGGTAGAAAGTGATGGATGTTCAGCTGGTTAATGCTGACTTCGGCATCGTAGGTCATCAATTCAGGTGTGAGTGCGCCCTTGGCGTTGAGAGGGATGAGTGTGCTGCCTTTCAGTTGCATGTTACCCTTGCCTTCGCGCAGTGTCATGTCTGTTGTGTAGCGTGTACCATTGGCTCTCACCCTTCCGTCAATCTCCATCCCATTGGGAATATGATAGGTGCCGCTCATCTTGGGGTCTATCAACGCGATAAGGAAGTTCAGTTCCTGTGTCTTACCTGCCACCTCAATGTCAGCTTTCATGCGACTGAGGTCCGTCACGTTCTCAACCTTTCCTTTCAGCGATGCATGCACAGCTGTTGCCAGGTCGATATCAATGCCTGTCACATCCAACTGCTTCATGTTACCATTGATGGAACCTCGTATATTGAGCGGATGATTGGGGAAATGTTCCATAAACTTCTGGGGAAGTTGTCCCACGTACCTCTCAATGTCTTGCTTGCCTAACTGTGCAAAGAGGCGCACCTTCATCTGTCCCGGATTCTGATCATCGAAGGCAGAAAAGTCTAAATCGGCTTCCGCCATGATGTTGGAGTCAGCAGTCTTCAGGGTGGTCAGGGGCAGTCGGATGTGGTTATAAGCCGAGTCGAGAGTAATGCCACCTGTAAACTCATTCACCTCAATGCCGCTCTTCTCCCTAAAGAATGTTTTCCGTATGAATATAGAGGTGCTGTCAGACGTACATATAATGTTGTCGATGCCCAAATTGATGTGGTTGAGTGTGATATGATTATAATCAAAGCCGTCAGTCTCAGGCTCAAACCTATTGTCGTATGCCAGGGTACCGTTGTTCCAGTCAAGACTTCCTACCTTGTAGATATTTTTGCCAATGTCGATATTAGCTTGTCGGGCTACAAACCTGCCGAAGTGGCCGTTGACGTTCAGTGTGTCGCCTGGAAGATGGAGCTTGACATCTGTGTTGCTGATGGTGAGACTATCTGCATTGATGCGCCACTTCAGGGTCGAAGGGGTGGTGTCGGTTGCTGCCGTATCGCTGAGGGCGATATCTAAACGTGCCTCCAGCAATCTTGCACCGTTCACTTCTACCGTCTCTTTGTCGAGGTCTATACCCCTTGACGAGAGCCATAGCTCCTGTAGATCTCCTTTAATACGCAGGTCACTGATAAAACCATTGGTGTTGATACGGGCCTGATGGAGTGAAAGTTCATCGATAACAACTTTACTGCGGAATAAAGGCAAGAGCCTGACATCTGCGATGAGTCGGTGTACATCTGCAATCGTGTCACGTACTTGTGGCAGAGAGTCGTTTTGTTTGATGGCTTTAAAATCGTCAAGTTGTAAGTCAAGTGGAAAAGCCAGACTGACGTGACCAATAGTGATCTCCATACCAGTTTTCTCTGAGGCAATGGCTGCTACTTTCTTTACTGCCCAGTTTTGTACTGGGGGCAGATAGATCAGTACGGCAAGCAATAAACAAAGTAGTAGGGGTGAGAGCACTGTAATCCCAATCCACTTGACGATTCTTTTCATAAGCTTATGGGGTTGTAGTTTCTAAGATATACATGTCGGCGCAGAAATGTGCATCATCTTCATAGTCAATCCAGCCCGTTATCATACTCTTGGTTGATGCATCACAAAGGGCTGCCTGTTGAATCTGAGTTATCAGTTGCTCGTCTCGCGAAGCCAGAATATAGAAGGATGTCTCACTGTGGAGTTGATGCCGAATAGCAATCTCACCCGTGACAATGTTTGGCAGGGTATATACAAACAGTGACGGACTGGGGTAATAATCCTCTGGTTGTATGGAGGTCTGGTAGCGTTGGTCGGTAGCAATTGAAGAGGAGTGATTGAAAAGTATCACAGCCCTTTGTTCGCTTTCTGAGGACTGTGTGTCTGCTTCACTGGCTATTAACAGCTCAGAGGCCAAGAAACCGAGTTTGCTCAGTCCGTCCATCTTATAGAATTTAGGATAGTCCTTTACATAGGTGTGATAGAGTGCAGTAAGCAGTGCTTTGCCTGTAGCCGTAGAGGGCTGAGGCTTACCGTCAATCGTCAGTCCGTCAGGGGTTATGACTACCCGATGCGTCTGTCGTGTTTGATGAACTCCAGCTTGGCACTTTTGGATCTGTGGTTCGGCAGAAACCACCAGGGCTGCATTACTACCTCCAAAACCCGAAATCAGTTTGATGAAGGTCTGCTTGTTAGTACTTCTTGGTTCTGCAGATACCTGAATGGGAACCGAAACACCCAACTCCTGAAAACCGCGTGTGCCAAGAATGGTATGATCGTCGAGCGCATGTATTGTCAGGATTGTCTCCAATACGCCTGCAGCTCCCAACGTATGTCCGAAGTAACCCTTGTAACTGTTGACTGGAATATCATCAAGCGCAGTCCTGTGAAGGGCTATAGCCTCCATCTGATCCATAAACATAGTGGCTGTGCCGTGGGCATTCACCAGAGCCAGCTCTTCCTTGTTTACCTGTTGGAGTAGGGGCGTTAATACACGATAGGCTCCCTCACCTTTGTTGGATGGGGTGCTGATATGATGGGCATCATTGCGAATAGTACCTTGCAGAAGTGCCCAACCTTCTTGATGTTCAGCCTCCTCACCAGCAAGAATCATTGTTGCTGCTGCCTCTCCCAGATTCATTCCCAACCGCTCGATGTCGTAAGGACGACAAGGCTGGGAATCCATCGACTTAAACGACTGGAAACCTGAGATGACAAAACGGGAGAGTACATCTGCACCGCAGACAATGGCATAGTCGTAAATCTTCTGTGATAGGAGACGCTCTGCCAGAATGAGAGCGGAAAGTCCAGACACACAGGCATTACATACTATAATCGGCTCGGTAGTCATGCCTAGATGTTTGGCAATGCGCTGAGCACTTTCGCCTGGGTGCAGCATTTCTATTGGGGTATCAGGATACTCTAATAACTCCACATTGGCTTTGGTGGTACTTAAGATAAATACCACACGGGATGAAGTGATGTCAAGATGGGTATTTTCGAGTGCCTGCGTTATTGAATGAATGACTAAAGCCTCAAAACGGGTGGTACCAGCCTTGTACATCGTTTGATTCTGTGATGTGCTGAACAAAGCCGCTGTAAATGGATCTGGTATATCCCATAGATTTGAAAAATGCTTCAGCGCAGAATGTCCTGCCTTTACGGCCTGATAATTCTGTGCGCTGGTCATACCCAAAGGTGAGGTTATATTATCGGCAATCCTGTATACCATTCCAATTAATAATTGTGTGCAAAATTACATCATTTCTGATGAAAGGCAAAGCTTTTTTGAAAAAAAATAGCGAAAGCCTGCCATAACGGCTCATCGGGGAGGGGAGCCTCTACGGTAATCCGCTCTTTTGATACAGGATGAATGAACTCTACTTTGCGTGATAGCAACGATATGCTACCATCGGGATTGCTGCGGGGTGCTCCGTATTTCAGGTCGCCTTTGATGGGACAACCCATCGCTGCCAACTGACAGCGTATCTGGTGATGGCGTCCAGTCATCAACTGCACTTCCAGCAGACTGTAATTGTCAGAATGACCGATGACACGGTATTTCAATATCGCTTTCTTGGCGTTCGGCTTTTCCGACGTATAAGCATACGATTTGTTCTGCTTCTCATTGCGCACCAGCCAATGGGTCAGTGTACCTTCTGGCTCGTTGGGCGTGTTTTTCACGATTGCCCAATAGGTCTTATGCACTTCACCCTCAGCAAACATCTTGTTCAGACGGGTGAGTGCTTTTGAGGTACGGGCGAAGACCACCAGGCCTGATACTGGACGGTCTAAGCGATGCACCACGCCCAAGAATACAGCTCCAGGTTTCTGGTACTTCTCTTTGATATAGTCTTTTACGATATCAGAAAGGGGGCGATCGCCAGTCTTGTCGCCCTGAACGATCTCCCCACTTTGTTTGTTAACTATGATAATATGGTTATCCTCGTAGATTACCTCCATAATTATCAACTGTCCATTGATTACATGTTCATACCACCATCAACCTGGATTACCTGACCGCTTACATAGCTTGAGAGGTCAGAAGCCAGGAATGTAGCCACATTGGCGATATCTTCTACCTGACCGCCACGGCGCAGAGGAATCTTATTGATCCACTCCTTGCGGATGTCGTCAGGAAGTGCCTGAGTCATAGCTGTATCGATGAAACCAGGGGCTATGGCATTGGCACGAATACCCTTTGGACCCATTTCCTGTCCGATACTCTTAGCAAGTGCAATCAGACCAGCCTTTGAAGCAGCATAGTTTGCCTGACCGGCGTTACCATGAACACCTACGACGGAGGCCATATTGATGATTGAACCACCACGCTGACGCATCATCACAGGTACACAGGCGTGTATAAAGTTAAAGGCCGACTTCAGGTTGACTGCAATCACAGCGTCCCATTGCTGCTCAGTCATGCGCAGCATCAGACCGTCCTTGGTGATGCCGGCATTGTTGACTAGAATGTCGATAGAACCAAACTCCTCCTTGACAGCCTTCACCACTTCCTCTGTCTGAGCGAAGTCAGCAGCATTAGAGGCATAGCTCTTAGCCTTTACGCCTAAGGCTGCAATTTCCTTTTCTGTCTCTTCGTTTACGGCGAGGTCGGTGAATGCGATGTTTGCGCCTTCAGCGGCGAACTTCAGTGCGATAGCTTTTCCGATACCGCGTGCAGCACCTGTAATCAGTGCTGTCTTACCTTCTAA
The DNA here is from genome assembly GCA_946405145.1 of uncultured Prevotella sp. GTDB lineage: Bacteria > Bacteroidota > Bacteroidia > Bacteroidales > Bacteroidaceae > Prevotella. The sequence continues at coordinate 74,643 of CAMJGE010000002.1, read as the reverse complement.
TAATCCCATAATTAATGTTTAATATTTAATTCTAAATGTTTAATCCTTTAATTCCTTCTGAATTTCCCCAATGCACCATATACCACCTTGGCCACCTGAGGTTTTGTATCTTCTTCTTTCATGCCATGTGCGATGCGTCCGTAAATATAAGGTACCTCTAGGCCCTTGATACAATAGTGGGTGATGTCGGCCACGAGATCCACATTGTCAATGTCAAACTCGCCCTCCTCTTTTCCTTCCGTATAAACTTTCCTGAAGAGTTCAATCTCTGCATCATCGAAATGTTTACGCACCTTTTCCACCATCCAGATATTACGGAAGAACTCAGCACGCAGGTTACCGTTTCTTACTACGGTCTCACGAATCATGCTCAGGTGGGTGTAGATCAACTCGATAATCTTGTCCTGCGGACGGATTTTGCGAGCTGCCACCTCGTCGAGCTTGTCGCTTAATCGCTCCAACTCGCCTTCGATGACTGCATAATAAATCTCTTCTTTTGATTTAAAATAGGTATAGAGTGTGCGTCGCCCTTTACCCGATTGCATGGCAATGTCGTTCATAGTTGTATTCTCCAGTCCGTTCTTGGCAAACAGCTGGCGAGCAACATCGACTAGTTTTTGTCTTGTTTTGGATATTGACATACTTTTGACTCCTCCTATGGTTTATTTATTGCACATAGCAATTACAGTGTGCAAAAATAGTTTTTTTCTTTGAATTGCGCAAGAAAAAAGAGGTAAAAAGTTGTAAAAACGGCTATTTTTCAAAAAAACAGCATAAATATTTGCGTATTTCAGAAATTATTCGTACCTTTGCAGCGCTTTTCAAGAAAAGCCCTGCGAAATCAGGCTTCGCCTCAGCAAAAAGCGAGCTTTCTGCATTCAGCTTGCACTGGTTTTGCAACCGCTTAACATCGCGGAGTGGAGCAGTTGGTAGCTCGCCAGGCTCATAACCTGGAGGTCGCACGTTCGAATCCTGCCTCCGCAACTAAAAAAAGTGTGCAAGTCATCAAGGCTTGCACACTTTCTTTTTTAGAACTGTTCCAATATCCTGATTCGTTCTTCTGTGCTTGGATGGGTGGCGAAGAGACCGCTGATGAAACTCATCAATCCCTGTGCCATCTGCTTGGGGCGGATGATATACATCTGTGCGATATCATCCCGTTCTACTTCACCAAGTCCCGGATTATTGGAGATTTTCCTGAGGGCTGAAGCCAGTGCCAACGGGTTGCCGCAGAGCTCTGCACCTCCTGCATCAGCCATGAACTCACGTTTGCGGGAGATGGCAAAGCGGGTGAGCATGATGAAGAGGTAGGCGATGCCGGCACATACAGCGCCAATGAGCATGATGACCATCACCGACAAGCCGTTTCCCTTACTTTCGCGATTGTCGTCATTGCTACTACTGCTGAAACCTCCGAACAGCATACGGTTGTAGATCATACGTACCACAAGCGACAAGACGGTGGACACGATACCCACGAAGATGATGCTGGTGATCAGCAGTCGGGTGTCGCGGTTGCGGATGTGTGTCAGCTCGTGTCCGATCACGCCTGCCAGTTCTTCATCGTTCAGACGTTCGAGCAGACCTGTAGTAACGGTGACGGTATAGGAGTTCTTGTCGATACCACTGGCAAAGGCATTCAACTGCGGATCGTCGATCACGTTCACCTTTGGCATATCCATGCCGCATGACATGCAGAGGTTCTCCACGATGTTATACACCCTGGGATTCTCTCTTCGCATTAGTGGTTGGGCGCCTGTGGCTCTCTGAATCATCTTCGTGTTGGAGAAATAGGCGATGACGAACCAGATGACTACACCGATGATCACAAAGGGGGCAATCTTTGTGAAGGCCCAATTGACGGAACTTGTGTCGAACTGGGGTTCGTAGTTGGTTCCAAGCTTCTCGATGTAGTAGCTGTTCTGTTCATAATAGTCTCCACCAAGATAAGTGATGATAGCCAGGAATATCCATAGCATACCCAATAGGATGATGGGAAAGGTAATGAGCAACAACATGCTCTTCATGTTGTTGCTCGATATCTGACTTTGTATTCCGACGTATTTCATCGGCTTTTAGAACTTAATCTCTGGTGCCTTCTCGATGGTGGCACGCTCCTCTTGGGCTATCTCGAACATGGGCTCCTTCTTGAATCCGAACATATTGGCGAAGATGTTCGATGGGAAGGTCTGTACGGCATTGTTCAGCTCACGTGTAGCTGAGTTGAAGTAACGGCGCGTTGCAGCAATCTTGTTCTCGATGTCTGCGATTTCACCTTGCAACTGCAGGAAGTTCTGGTTGGCCTTCAACTCTGGATAAGCCTCTACCGACACCTTCAGTCCTGCCAATGCACTTGAGAGGGCGTTCTCTGCCTGTATCTTGTCGTTGATTGTGGTAGCGCCCATAGCTGCTGCACGGGCTTGCGTCACACGCTCCAACAGTTCTTTCTCATGCTGAGCATAGCCTTTCACGGTAGCTACCAATTGGGGTATCAGGTCGTGGCGCTGCTTCAGCTGCACGTCGATGTTGGCAAAGGCGTTCTCGCGGTTATTACGCAGTTTGACGAGGGTGTTGTAAATGCTGATGCATCCTATAACCAGGATTGCAACCACTACTAAAATGATAATCAGTGTCATAGTCTGTACTTATTTTAAATGATTAATTCGGCGGCAAAGATAGTGATAGTCGCTTAAATGGACAAATAATTTAGGATTTATTCATAAAAAAAAGTCCAATCGCCAAGTTTTGTCTTGACAATCGGACTTGTATAAATCAGAAATAGATCATCTACTTCATTCTACTCATAACCTTCTTGTAATACTTGTTGGTTGCTCGAACGCTGTATCGTATTCCTCCGTTCCAGGAGCGAATAGCCTTCTCTATGCTATTCATTGGGTTATGATACGATTGAATCAGAAGGAACATCTCTTTCGACTTGGCTACACTATAGCGGTCGTTCATTGTAAATTGCTTCTTACTCTTCTGCTTCTTTAGAATGTCATTACATTCCTTTACGAGAATCGGAGTAATCTGCATCACGCCTACGGAGTTCCCACTCACGGCGTTTGGATTTCCTTCGCTTTCCACCTGGATGATTGCATCCATGATCGGATTCCAGTTAAAAGCTTTTGCTTTCTTACTCTTAGTCGCATTTCCACCTGCCAAGGCAGTCGTGCAACACATCGCAAGGGCCATCATGACCAAACTTGCTTTCTTTACCATTTGAATCATATCTCTATACTTTAGGCGGATACTCATCACGAGAACCGCGTTATCCTTTAGATTTTCTTTTTCAAAGAGCGACTTTTCCGCGTGGATTTTCTCAAATCCGGTGCAAAGTTACGGGTAATCAACGAGTTATGCAAGTTTTTTAGGCTTTTTTATAAAAATTGTGTGCGCACACTGATTTATGTCAAGAAGTCTTAAATAACAAAAATGACCCCAAAATCAGTCTAAATCTACAACAGTAATGCCGGCTCCGCCGAACTGCACATGCTCGTCGCGGAAGTGCGAAACATTAGGTACGGTGGCCAGATATTGGCGTATCAGCTGGCGCAGGATTCCAGAGCCTGTGCCATGAAGAATTCTGACTCTTGATACGCCCACCAATATCGCATCATCAATAAAATATGTGATGGCATTGATGGCTTCCTCACCTCGCATACCACGTACGTCAATGTCTTGTTTGAAGTTCAGTTTGCGGTTGTCTATCACATCACGCGTATCCTTAGATACCATACTATATGAACCTGCGATGTTGTTGTTACGCTCCTCTTGTTTGGAGATCTGACTCTTCGATTGCTCAGCATGCTCCAATCGGTCGGCACGCATCTTTGTCTTCATGCCGCCGAAGATCACAACGGCCTTACCGCCATCAATGCTCTCGATGGTGCCGACGGAAGTCAGACCTTTGATCCTCACGGTGTCGCCTGGGGCGAATGGTCTGCTAGACTGACTAGGTTGACTAGGTTTGCTAGACTGACTAGATTGGTTAGCTGCCGATTCGGCAGCCTTTTCTGCCTTGCGCTTCTCACGGCGCTCCTTGCGCTCCTGCAGCTGTCGGATCTTGCGGGCAATGGCCTCGTCATTATCCTTGGTATCAATCTCCGACAGTTCCTCCCTGAAGGTGTTGAGCTCCTCACGAACCAGTCGTGTACGCTCCTTTTCTGCCTGGGCCTCCTTAATCTCACGGATGGCATTCTCAATCTTCTTGTTACTCTCACGCAACAGCTCCTCGGCTTCTTCCTTGGCTTTACGAAGTATCTCCTTGCGCTGTCGGTCAATCTCGGTCAACTCGTCCTCATAGCGGTTGATCTTGCTCTCCAACGACTTCTCGTGCTGATGGATGGTCTGGCGCTTACCTTCCCAATAACGCTTGTCGCGCACGATGTCCTGCAGATACTTATCGCTCTGGATATAGTCTGATCCCACGATGTCCGAAGCGTCTTTGATCACCTCCTCGGGGATGCCTGTCTTTCGGGCTATCTCGATGGCAAACGAACTGCCAGGCTGTCCGATGGCCAACTGAAACAGGGCCTGCATCTCATGGCGGTCATAGAGCATCGCTCCGTTCACCACACCCTCATGGTCCTCGGCAAAGTGCTTCAGGTTCTGATAGTGGGTGGTAATCACGCCGAAGGCCTGCTTCTTCCAGAACTGCTTCAGCATGGCTTCTGCGATGGCTCCGCCGATGGTTGGCTCCGTGCCGCTACCAAACTCGTCTATTAATAATAAGGTATGCGCATCAGCCTGCTTCATCATCTGCTTCATGTTAATCAGGTGGCTGGAGTAGGTAGAGAGGTCGTTCTCAATGCTCTGCTCGTCGCCGATGTCGATCAGGATATGGTGGAAGATGCCTGTCATGCTGCGGTCGCCGATGGGGATGGGCAGACCGCACTGGAGCATATACTGCAACAGTCCGACAGTCTTCAGACATACCGACTTTCCACCCGCATTCGGTCCTGAAATTATAAGAAGTCTTCCTTCCTTCTCGCCTTTCTCCTTCCCGCCTTTCAATGTAATATCCAGCGGCACCACCTTCTCGCCTTTCTTCTCGAGCGAGAGTTGCAGCAAAGGGTGAACGGCGTGAATCCAATCGATGTAGGGCAGGTTGTTCACCATAGGCTCAAAAGCCTTCGTAAGCCGTGCCCATTCTGCCTTGGCGTGTATCAGGTCTATCTGTGCCAATAGCTGATAGGCGTTGAGAATATCGTTGACGTGCGGTCTTACTTCATTGGTAAACACCGTGAGGATGCGGATCACCTCCCTGCGCTCTTCTGCCTCCAGCTGTCGCACCTTGTTATTGGCTTCCACCACTTCGGCAGGCTCGATAAACACGGTTTTTCCCGTGGCACTCTCATCGTGCACGATACCGTTGATCCTGCGTTTCACCTGAGGAGCTACGGGCAACACCAGTCGTCCGTCGCGCATCGTTGGAGCTGCATCCTTGTCCACGAGCCCGTCTTTCTGTGCCGCATGCAGTATAGTATATAATGTACGCGAGATGCTCCCCTGCGTCTTCTCCAGCTCATGACGGATGCTGGCAAGCGTCATCGAGGCAGAGTCCTTGATTTTTCCAAACTTGTCGAGTATCGAGTCGATGCGGCGGATCATGGCAGGGAAGGTCATCACACCCTCCGTCAGTCTCTGCAGGGCAGGGTACTTATACTCTGCCAAAGCCATGTCGGCCACAGGATCGCCGATGATTTCTCCTGCATCATTGAGATACTTCACGATGTTGGTGATAGTCTCCAGAGAGCGCCGCAAGTCCCAAACCTCGTCTTCCTCCAGATGAGTGTTCTCCAGCCGGATGCGCATGATGGCCTGCCTTACATCGAAGAAATACTGCATCGGGAAGTCATCTTTCTCTTCCTGTAGCCTGCGGAATTCTCTTACCTGTGCGAGCCATTCATTGATCACATCGGCATCCGTAGAGAAGGCTATTTCATCTACCTTCTCTTTGCCGAGCGTACTCAGACAGCGCTCTTTCAACAGTCGTCTGATCTCATCGAAACCGAGCTTATGTTCGAAGTTATTTGGATAAATCACGGTGCAAAATTACTCATTTTCTATCGAAATAGCAAAAAAGTTGCTTTAAAATTTGGTTAATTCATAAAATAACCGTACCTTTGCACCCGCTTTCAGGAAAATCGAAGCACTGGAGAGATGGTAGAGTGGTCGATTACAGTAGTCTTGAAAACTACCGTGCTGAGAGGCACCGGGGGTTCGAATCCCTCTCTCTCCGCAAAAAAGAGCAATCCGCAAGGGTTGCTCTTTTTGCGTATGCGATCCGGGTTCTCACATTCTTTCAGTCGCTTGCTTTATGAAAGCGCCCCTTCGGGTCGAGCGCGAATCCCCCTCTCTTTTTGTATGCGACTTTATTTCGAGAGAACTAACGGATGGTGAGCCAGACGGGTTCGCCTTTGGCTTTGGCTTCTACGATTTTCTGTTTGAGTTCGTAGAGCCACTTGCGGGATTCAAGTACACGCCCCACAATCTGATTACGCCCCACAAGGATGCAGCCCTGCGTATCCTCAACGGTGTTGCCCGCATGGATGCGGATGCCCTTGAAGAGGTGGTTGAAGTCGGGGCCACCGAGCAACAACGGTAACCACATTTTAAATTTCGGACTCCAAGTAATCACTACAGCATAACGGCCTTCTGGAACGGCGAAGGGCTTCAATGTCTGTGCCTTTGTGGGTGAACGAAATACATCTTCTTTTGATAATGTTGTCTTCAACTCCAATGCCGTCGGTTCAAGCGTATCGCAAAAATACGCCTCTTTCTCCCCTGCCAAATACTGATCATCAATTCGTTCTATGATGGAAAGCCTACCTATCGTGTAGGCCTTCCGTTTTGCTATGCGTGTCAATACTAATTCCATAATTATCAATGCTTAATGTCACAAAGTCAAATGTCACAAAGTCAAAGTCAATTTCCCAATTTGCGCCAATGTGTCTTGTCGATCTTCTCAATCCATTTGTCGCGATACCAGCGGGAAATGATTTTCCTGAGACCTGCCTCACTGCAGAAGCCGCGCTTCAAAGCTCGTAGATCATCCATCGTGAAAGCTGGTGAAAGCTGGTCGAAGATGGAATGATTGCTTCCGTATCGGATGCACTCATCGTGCGCATCAACAAACTGACTTTCAAGTGCCTCGCCGAAGGCCTTAATCTGCTGTTTCAGGCAGTATTCGGCCATCATCAGTGCGAAGTCAAGACAAGCCTTGCTTTCTTTATCCTTGCCCGAAAGCAAATGAAAGATCACCCCACAGCGGAAACCGATCACAGCAGCACGCTTACGATAAATGTCTTTCACGTGGTCAATGTCCTTGGCAGCCTCTACGCGCTTCTCTTCTACCCAAGCCTCGATAGCCTTGCGAAGTCGAGGGGTATCAACGAGTCCGCTGAACGAACGCAGACGAGTAACGGCCTCCTGAATCCGTGCTTCATCCTCAGCCGAACGCTTGCCAAACTTCGGCATCTTCGAAAAACTACTATCAGGCATCTCAGCCACGAGCACACGACTCGAAAGACCGTTCTCGATGTTATCCGACTTGAAGCACTTACGCATGGCGCCATTCGTTCCTAGCATCGTCCAGTTGTAGGCCACATTGACCACTCCCGACTCGGCTGCATCAGAATTGTAATCCTGCCCCCACTCGCCATAGTCGAACGAGAGACGATAGATGTCGTATTTCGAACTCCAACTGCCAGCACCGTTGGTTTTGCGAAGCGTATCCAATTCCTCCCCAAAGCTATACAAGGTATGCCCCTGCGCATTCTTAAAACGCTTCAAAAGCGTTGAACAACTGACGGTTACGGGCACAACGCGAATCAAGACGTGTGGGTCTTCGGGAGCCTTCTCATTGGCCTTGCGGCCTTTCTTGCGTTCCTTCCATTCCTCTTCACGCTTACGGGCAAGGGCATCCTCTTCATCGAGTTGGTGCTTCCAAATATCGACAGCATTCTTGACTACCGATTTATTTGAAGCCTGCTCACCTCGGATGATACTCATCAGTCCCAAACGATGTGTGTTTCCGTCACAATACTCAACCGTTACCTGGTCAGCGTATGCGGCACAAATGGGCATGACGCCACAAAGTACAGGCATGTGCATCGAGACAGGCACACCAACCAACGATTCTTTCAAACCGATGGGCAGAGCCTTCACGTTGACCTTCACGCCAGTCTCTTCGGCTACAGCCTCGGCATCTTCGATTTCATCAGGATTGATACCAAGTCCCAAAGCGTCGATGATGCCCTGCATCACCTTCGAAATGCCCTTGGGTTCTTCCTTGCAAGCCGAATCAACGACCGATTTCAGTTCCACGTCAGAGAGTCCGAAACGGGGCATTACCTGCATCAATACCTCTTTCTTATTATCGCAGATGGCTCGGAGATTAACAGCGAGTTTGTGAAGCTTCACGTTTCGCTCACCCTCAGCAGGCTCACCGCCATTCCTCCGCCACCACTCAGCCACAATAGAAGAATAAGGTATGCCTTTGAACATCATGCTTGTGTCATCTCGACTAAGCGCAGCGCATGGAGAGATCTCCTGAGATCCCTCGACTACGCTCGGGATGACAGAGAGGGGATTGTCATCTCGACCGAACGGAGTGAGTGGAGAGATCTCTGGCTCAAACAACTTCGGATTAACATACTTCGTATGATCCTCGGGCACCATATAGATGCACCTATCAACACCCTTCACCTGTTTGTCGGGCTCGAAACCCGTAACCTCCTTCATCAGCAGCTGAGCCGTTTCAGGCGTCATCCCATCAGGTAATTCCACCAACACATGAGTACCACGACGAACCGATTCCTCTACCAGCAGTAGCGTCATCTTCAATTCTTCAATTTTTCCATCCTTCAATTTTTCAAAAATTTCATCCGTATGTCCCTTCTCATCAAAGTCCAACATCAGTCGGTTCAGAGGCTTAACGGCATCGGCAATGGCTCGATGATTGTCTTTAAACTCCGCGCAATGAGGTGTCCAGACTGGCAGACGATGCTTCAACTCATCGTCACCTTTCTCAATACGCGCGCACATCTGAGCCAACCAAGGCTCCTGACGAAGCTTCTCCCAATCTTCCTTGGTGGCAGGGAGGCAAGGAGCGCCGTGCCCCTTACCTATACAAGTGAATTTCATAGTCATAATTACTGCTGATTCCATAGACAATCCTCCTTTCGTGTTTTAAAATAAGACATCACCTGATCTGCTTCCTCCTCGTAAAGTTTTTTAGTTAGTTCTACCCCATAGCGGCGAGGAAACTTGAATTCCACTATCATCTGTTCGCGTTCGGGATGGCGCTGCTTGCGCTGCGGCACAATTTTCACCACACCGTGAGCCGTCTCGAAGAGTGTCTGATAGAGCGGCCCTCGACTGTCCGTACGCTTGACCTTCACTCGGGTCTGACCGTCGGCCAGCACCTCAAGATTGGCTCGGTAATATACTGGGCGACCCTCCGTCACCTGCTTCTCGTCTTCCCAAGGGCAGGGCTGGATGTTAATGTCACCGTTTACTAAATAATTAACACTGGCGTCCATCTGGACGTTCTGCAGCAAAAGCTGCTTCTGACGAATAATTTCTGGTTTCATTGTTCTGAATTTTGGTTGAGCGAAGTTTCAGAAGGGCGGCCACCTTTCTTGTGATAGAAATCTCGCGAGACTCCGTTCACCTCAACTCAGAGTGAATAAATGTTGTTAATTGTGACTATCCTTTAGATTCTGTGACCCATGAAGCGAAAGTCAGTCCTCATGGATTTAATGTTTTTGTTTTACGTCGCCCCCTTTAAGGCGACCTCTAGTGAAACATAATGGATGCGCTCTTTTCGAGTCAGCTTCCATAATCCAAGGCCACCCTCTGTTTTTTCGGGAGATTCTTCGGGTAAACATTCGGGAAGGCAGGCTTCTGAATCAAACAAAGGAATAAAAAAAGCGGAACCCCTTGCAAATCAAGAGATTCCGCTTGAGCGAAATTTTTCAAAAATAAATCTGAGATTCCCGAAAGAATTCCCGAAACTATAATTTAGCGAGAATGCACATGCAGATCCTGATGGTCATACAGGTCATATTCCTCCCTGAAATCTTCATCGTCATTATCATCGCCATATTTCCACTGCTTAAGACTTATCTGGAGTATCTTCACGCATTCCAACATCAGCGATGAGGCTTTGCTGTTGGCTTTGTCACCCTTATCAAGCCCAGTCAGCCATTTGCCCTTGGTATCCTTAAAATGACCTTCGAGGATAGAAGGAATCGAATAGCCTTTGGGGACTTCAATCACCTCTGCACCCGCAAACATCTTGAATAGTTCCACAAGCGTGCCTTTGCCAAACTTTCCAATCCAAGTCAATTCACAATCCTCATCTCTCTTACTAGAGAAAAGCGCATAGAAGTTGGCTTGGTAGCCCTCAATCCATCCTTCATCCACCAATTTCTGATAGAGCACATTAAGATGCCCGTCCGTTACGCCGCTCTTCAGTCCGAAGGTCATCGTCTCACGAGGCTTAGCAGGTTTCTCTGGTTTCTTCGTTACAGGCTTCATTGCCTCTTTCGACACCTTATTATTTATATGCGTATGTTTTTCCAGCCACTCCATAGAAAGCATCCCAATGGTCTGAATCTTCAGTTTAGGCAGCGACAACTCGGCCATTCCCCAAACCTCACTGACCACTGGTTCCACCTTATGACAGTAGATATCCCAGAATTCAAAGGTCTCGCCTTTTCCGATTCTTCTAATGGCATCTTCACGATGAATGTTGGCATCATCAGCCACCGAGGTCTCAAGTCGCTGCTGCTGACTCAGCCACGCCTCATCCTGCCTGAGAGCAGAAAGCCACTCTGAGGCAGATCCATAGTCTCCGCGATTACTGCTCATCATAAGGCTTCATCCTCCTCGCGCCACCAACCGTGCCCACAACGTTGTGCATGATCCATTAGATAACTGAAAGCCAGCGAGTCATCCTCAAGCCAGCCTTTTGCCAAATACTTGGAACGCACTTCGCGGACTTTTGCTGCAAAACGCCCCAACACCTCTGCTGTAACGCGTTCCATCAACTCTGGCTGATCCTTCCACGTTATAACGTTATTATCTTGATCTCTCAGCACTAGCCGCCCACACAATTCCGTGTCCATATAATCAAAGAGTTCCTGAGCAGCCTTCAGCACCCCTTTGTCAAACTGACGGGGCACCACACCATAGATCTCATCGTGCAGCATCACCAAGTCGGGTCTCAGTTTCAACCTGTAGCCCCGCTGCCAATGCCGATCTATATGAAGCAGTGCATTGAGTATGGTTTTCACATAGTCACGAGGGGGAATCTTCGTTTTGTCCGGAGCGCCTACCAGGCATTTATACTCCGAAGAATATAACTCTGCCAACTCATCCTGTGCAGGTAGGTAATGACCATAAACATACACATCGATGGCAAACTTTCGCATGATAAAAGCCGCGTGCATCGCAATCCGTTCATATTCGGTAGTCGAGACCCACTCCACTAACGGTTTGTTACCAACACTGAAATTATCCTTGATGCCTAAGAGACTTTTAATCTTGATACCAAAAGACTCCTCAATGTCGAATGTGAAATGCAGGCTCAAGTCGTGACATAGACCAGCTACCTCCAGTATCAACCGTAATCGGCTTCTTTCCTCATCTGTCAGTGTCTGCTGTTCTTTCAGCGACAACAACGGGATAGGATGCTCGGGTTCCTTACGACCTTCATCAGCAGTCCAGAACATATCCGACAGCAACACAGCCAATGCCACTGGTCCATGCTTCTCCGTCAGCAAACGCTCCACCTGCGCGAGCCTGAAAGCCCTACGCTCGTCACCCTCCAGCAGACTTCCTGCTGCAAGATCGACATCCTTAAAAAAAACGTTCTCTATTTGTGCCAGCATTTCCCTGGCTGTCTTTTTCTGTGTCATAGTTCAAAATTGCACGCAAAGGTACAAAAAACTCCCGACAATCCATAACGATCATCGGGAATTTATGATATTTTTGCAGAAAGCTATTGGCGCTACTTCACTACCACTTTCTTGCCATTCTTTATATAGATACCTCGTTTGGCGGGGGTGCCATTGATGACATGGCCATTAAGATCATGCCAGACGGCATCAGAAGATTCATCCGCTTCTATTGAATTTACGGCAGTAGCAGTGGATTTTGAGACAATGATCTTTTTTAGAGTAACAGGTGCATCTGCCAGAGCCATTGTGATGACAATGTCTCCCGCTTCAACCACCTCATATTCAGCACCTGAAACAAGTTCCATATCACCAACAGCCCGTGTGCCTCTCGCACCGGCGACTTTCTGACGCATCTTCTGACTGTCACCATACATCTTACCTTCGAACTCAAAACTCAGTATATTTCCTGTTTTCTGTGTAAGAAGAGCCATACCGATATTAGAGCCTTGACTGAAAGCCAATCCTCCGTCTTTTGTCACTGTCGTGCGACTATCAGCATCAGCAACCAAAGCTATTTCGGTGTTTATCTGCTCCTTAATAACATCAGAGAATTCTTTCGTTGGTTCATAGTAAGTAGCCCCATTTATTGATACAGGCTCATTTTTATCTATTACTTTATCTTGCACCTTTACTTCGTATTTGGCAGTTTTTGTCGCGTATGTGTAGTTATTGCCATCGGCAACTGTAGCAGTGATTACAGTTACACCTCCTGCCAATATCTTCACAACAGCCGTAGAAGCATCAATGGTTGCCACTTTTTCATCTGAGCTGGTATAGCTGACGGTTCCATCACCTGTATTTTTCAGCGTATTTGTAAAATCAGCAGCTCCAAGAGCCTTAGATATTGTAAGCTCATCATAACTGATCACGCCTGCAGCTTTGGCTATCGTAAATGATGCAGTGCCGTTGAAAGAATAGTTTCCACCATCCTTGCCTGTAACAGTTACAGTTGCTGTGCCAGCATTTATATTATTGCTGTAGCTTACAGCGTATTCGCCAGCAGGTATCACGACATCTCCATCCTTAACCTGTGACACCGTAGGTTTCTGTTCCGCACCATTGTAAACAAGGTTGTTTTCACTAAGTATGACGGTTGGATTGGAAACTGCTTTTGGTAAGATCGAGAAAGTTGTTGAAGTCTGTCCACTGTAGCCTGTACTTTCAGTCTTTGCACTGATTGTAACCGTAGCTGTACCTGCATTTACATTATTAGTAAAGGTAAACAAGCACTGGTCGGTAATATCAGTTTCACCATCTTTCACTGTAACTGCTGGTGAATGGGTGCTGCCAGAATAGGTTTGGTTATCTATCGCACCTATTGTTATGCCGTTTGATAACAATTTCTTCCAACGAGCGACCAGATTCAAATTGCTGGTTACTGCCGAATCAAAGTCATAGAGAACACCTCCATTCGTCCAACCACCCAATTCATATCCACTGCGACTTAATCCAGTTGGCATACTTGCTTTTTTGCCCTCAATAATACTCTGAGACAAAGGAACAGGAGAACCTCCAGCCGCATCAAAACTAACAGTCAAGAAGTTTGTGCTAACTTTTGATGCCACTGTAGCAGGATTAAGACTGTCATAAAGTCTGGTAATGGCACGGATGGCATCTTCCCAGGTCAGCGGATCATTCATGTGGTAGGAATTCGCAGTATTATCCAAGGCAATCACATTGACACCAGAATAGTCTGATACATGGGCGTGATTCCACAACCATCCTGCTATCCAATCCATGTTACCGCGCCAACCCTTGTCTACTGGAACTTGTGACGGATCATTATACTCTGAATCATTACAATGAGGTAGAAGATCTGCTAAGTTCGTATAATCTTGTTCAGCCCACCAACTATCAAGAAATGTCCTTGGCGTTGCATTTCCTGTCTCAGCCCCGATACATCTTGCCGTATAATAAGCCATACATGCTGCTAAACCACGATTGAGAGAAACATCGTAATCAGAGATTCTACTATTAAAATAGTCTAATGATTCTGGTGCGAACTCCTGGATCAGTTTTTTAAGCATTGTCTTAAACTCCTGTGACTTCACCTGAGCTGTACGCTCCTTATTCCAATAATCGGCATCAACGTAATTCTTCAAGAAGGCCCGATCATATTCGTCTGTTCCAGCATCAGCCAATTTGCGAATGCGGATATCATCAAGGTAGAACTCATTATTTAAATTGCCTTCCTTAACCTCTATCCTAATGCCAGTCCACGGTCCATCACCTATTCTGTATAACGGGAACGACATTCTTTGCCATGTTCCTGTATAATGGCCTTCGTCTGTATCATTAGCTCCAATCTCAACCCCATTAACATTCAATGTTAAGTCAGGATCAGTGTTCTTGATATATAATTCAACGACATATCTTTCATCCCTTAACTTGCTGATATCCACATTAGAGATAAATGTGAAATCAATAGCCTGTCTTTCGTTTACTTGTGTAGGATTCATTCCTGCACGATTCCAACGGATACAAGTTCTGCCGGAGTGTGTATTTTCACGATGAGCGAGATTAATACGCCACATATTACCCGTAACCGCATCCCAGGTAGAAATGTCAGCCCAGCTGCTTTCTAGATCTAATGGGTTTACACCATCATCATAATTACGGGTATCTGTCAGCAAGGGACCATCAACATAAATCGGCAAACCCTCATCGAAAGAAGAAATCTTTGTCGTGGCATAGCCATCAACAGGTACCAAAATACCATTGCGGATAGCGTATATCGGCCTGTGGCCTACGCCAACGCCAGCATTATAATAATCTCCGCCCCAAGCTGCACAAAGATAATCTGTTCCATTTACTTTCTCTATCCATATACTTGATTCTGATTTTGAATTATTAAAAGCAGTGTTTTCTACTGGAATATACACGTCTGTCTTGTCAACAAACTGGCCATTCACCAACTCGCATACTTGCAGATATCCTTTTCGGTAGAAAGTGGTTCCGCCTAATCTTCCATCACCATTTCTCTCAACGATAATCTCTCTTATGCCATCCCCATTCAGGTCATAAAAAGCAAAATCTTCATTGATAGAATAGCCCGTACGACATTGAGGCAAAAGAGAATAGTTAGTTCCACCAAATGTTCCTGTATTACTACCCCAAAATACAACAGGACCACAATAATAGTTAGAGCCATCATTGTTGAACACATCTGTACCTGTAAAAATCAAATCATTATAGTGGTCATTGTTCAGATCCGTAATGTTCAGATCGCCATGAACGGGAGTATTTTCGGGTGCAGGATTATATCTGGTTTTAAAAGTGGTTAAATCGATAACTTCATATAAAAGCTTTTTGGTAAAATTACCATTGCCATCATTAAGCAGTACAATAGACTTGTCATTTACACTTTCAAATGTAGTGTCTAAAAATATTATATCGATATCGCCATCGTTGTCAATATCACCTACCTCACCTCCATGAAAATACCGTTTTTCACAATCTGTATAGCGGATATCCGAATAGACACCAGTTTCGCTATTACTCATCAATATGACAGGATAATCATAGGTAGATGGATTACGGTCGTAGCCCGAACTGAACGAGCAGAAATCAGGCCAACCATCATTATTAAAATCTGCATATTTAATATGAATAGAATAAACTGTACCATCCAGCTTTTTATCATTTTTTGTATCTTCTTCAAAGGTGCCATCGGCCTTTCCCAACCAGAAACGAACTTTTTCGCGATGATCGTCTATACCCATCGGGCCTTTCACCGGGAATTGGATATAATCGAGGTATCCGTCTCTGTTATAGTCAACTGGCAGATAACTATGTGCTCTCCAAATTCCTACTCCTACAGCTTCACTTTCGGTCAAACTAGGCATCTCAATATACAACGGCTTACCCATATCTACCCATGACTGTTTCAGATCGAGCAACGGATATTGCTTGACAGGGCGATGATAGGTGAAAGTGGCATGAATGTTCTGAGCCACATTAGCATCAACAGTCAACTCTGTGCTTGTGCCTGTGGCATCGCCACTCCAACCGTCGAAGGTCACATTGCCAAGAAACTTGCTGGGCACAGCTTTCAATTTAAGTTGCTTCGTGCCGTTGGCACCTAACGTCAGATACTCATCCACCACGCCAGGACCGTCTATCGTCACATTTACCTTGGAGATTTGTGCCTCTAAGTGTCCCACCCAGAGTACTGCGGTTAATAGTAATAATAGTTTTTTCATAATCGTTATATAGTTTTTGTTATACATATCCTTGTGTTGGCATCTTATAAAAAGACGCGAGCTTTTTCTCCATTATGTATTCTGAGGTATTGGGGATAACCTTATGCACCTAACGAGTAAAAAGCCCACGCTTTAAGCGTGAACATCAACTTTACTCTTGTGCATATTCTTCTAATTCCCCAATTGTCAGAATACAAGATCCAGCGGACGCTTCACAATATATCTGTTATGTTATACGCTATGTTACCATACGCTGTTTTATTTTTAGGGTTCAATATTATTTACCAACTCAGCAATGACTTTAACCAACTCATGGGCAGGTTTGACGATCGTGCTAAGTTCATCTTCGCTAATCGAGAAGACACAGTTATAATCTCCCTTTTCGCGAAGTTGTTCCATTCTTGTGAGAAAACCACCAAGACGGTCTTCTATGATACCAGTTTTGATAAAGTGCAGTCCAAACTGCCCCAACATACCGGAATGAGTCTTGCTTGCCAACTTGTTATGGATAAACAAGGCTTGAACAGCATGGAAACAAGCATAATAGTAACGATTGGCAGCAAGATCCCACTGTTGCATATCTCTTACCATCTCTGCTTGTTCAAGAAAGCGCTTTGCCTTCTCCATCTGCAGAAACACCATCGTCTTTCTTTCTTCATCATTCAGGCTCATAGGGCAATCGCGTCTTCTAATACGTTATGATAGAACGGGGTGATGCGGCTGGCTTCCCATTCCTTCTTGGTGTACATGATAGGATTGATCTGAGTTCCCAAATCCCAACCCAACTTCGTGAGTGGATAAGTAATGGTGTCATAATCTTCAGGCAGTAGACGATCCTTATCAACAACAATCAGTATGTCCCAATCAGAATCCTGTCGGGCATCACCACGAGCCTGCGACCCGTAGAGCATTGCCGTTGCCTTCTTGGGCAAGACCATTGCGAGTATTTGCTTGATACTATCAAGAACCTTCTTTTCCATACTGTTGTTTCTTCTGCCTGCAAATATAAGAAGAAAATCTGAAACTTCCAAATTTATTGGGGTATTATTTAGACTTTGTGACTTTTGACTTTGTGACAATAAGGATGTTTACAAAGTCAAGGATGAGTTATTAGAATTATATAATATTATAATATTATATAATTTATAGTATAGTAGTAGGTATTTTGCTGTTGTTATATGGAAGGTGCTTAATGTCACAAACTCACAGGTCACAGAGTATCGCCTGAGCGCCGCCTTGTCATCTGCAAATCCTAAACAATACATCTAGCGTGGCCAAATAATACATTTCCGCCTCGCAAATATATTATTTTTAGTATTTAACAAATTTTCACAAGCTAGAGGCCCCCAAATTTGGAACCGCACGAAAAATGTTGTATCTTTGCAGAGCATTAGGGAAATGCTCTGCGAGTGTGGGCTGCGGCTCAGCATAGCTCGAGCGAGCTCGGCTCTGCGTTCGCCTTGCACCACCCTTGCTACGTCAATCATGAGAGACAAAAAGCGGGAGGCGGCCACCCGATGTAGTTGGTCGCAAGTGAATCTAATACCAAGAAAAACAAAGAATTATGAGTGTATTTTATCGTAAGTATCAAAACAAAAATCGCCAGAGCGTAGCCTACGGCAAGTGGTTTGCTCGTGCCGTGACCATCGGCAAGACCGTCAACGTAGATGAACTGGCCAGGCACATGTCGGAGCACAACACTCCCTACTCGAAGGGTGCCATCAAGGGCGTACTGACCGACATGATCAGTTGTGTCCGAGAGTTGATGCTGGAAGGTAAGGCTGTGAAGCTCGACGGACTGGCAATCTTCTCTGCAGGCATCAAGACCAAGAAGAAGGGTGCGCCTACCTCTGAGGACTTCTCCACCACGAAGCACATCGACAGCGTGTATATGCGCGCCCGTGCCACTGGAGAGTTCACCCGCGCCGAACTGACCAAGGCCGGCAACGTGACTGAGCTGCCCAAGAACTTCACCGACTATGAGGATGAGGGCAACACGCCTCAGAGTGGCGGCAGCGGCGGTTCGCAGAGTGGCAACGGCAGCAACTCTGGTAGCAACACGCCTCCAGCTGAAGAGCCCGACTACGATCAGCCGTCTGGCGACTAAACAATAACCAATAACCGTTAACCATTAAACAAGAAGCGTTATGAAAAAGGAAACTTGGAAGACTGTCCTACAGGTCATCGTCAGCATTCTCTCGGCAGCTCTGACTGCCCTCGGAACTACGAGTTGCATGGGTCACGGTCCAATAGCACTCTGATAAGGACTTGTTAATCTCTCCGCGTCCGCAATCTCCTACACAAGAGGTTGCGGATTTTATTTTTTTGTTCATAAATCGCGCCACTTTGCCACAATGCCACTTTGCCACATTAAGTAGTCTTTGCTTCTTGTAGCGTCATTTCACAAAACTTATTAAAACTATTGGCAAAGGTACGGATAATTCACCACTTTTTTGTATTTTTGCACTCACTATCCGATACTTTATGAATTAAGATTGAAAAATGAAAGTAAAAATACAGACTATGCTTGGCGACATTGTGGTTCGCCTATATGATGAGACTCCCATCCATCGTGACAACTTTCTGAAATTGGCGAAGGAGGGGTATTACGATGGCACCTTATTCCATCGAGTGATAAAGGACTTTATGATTCAGGGTGGTGATCCTGATTCTAAGGGCGCACCTGCTGGCAAGATGCTCGGTGTAGGAGGTCCTGACTATACGCTTGAGGCAGAAATCAAGGACGGTCTTTTCCATAAACGTGGTGCTTTGGCTGCTGCGAGACAAGGTGACGAGGTGAATCCAGAGCGTCGCAGTAGCGGGTCTCAGTTTTATATTGTCTGGGGCCAGGTGTATAATGAAGGTCAGCTTCGTCAGTTCTCCAAACAGTTGAGGATGCAGAAAGTTCAAGATGCGTTTAATTCGTTAGCTGCTGAACATCGTGCTGAGATTATGCAGATGCGTCGTGACAGGAATCGTGAGGGACTTCAGGAGCTTCAAGATAAACTTGCCGCTGAAGCAGAAAGCAAAGTGGGGAAATCTGGATTAACCGATGACCAGTTGAAGATATACTCTACTATCGGCGGTACACCCCATCTTGACGGCCAATATACAGTTTTCGGTGAAGTCGAAGAAGGTCTTGATGTGGTTGAAATGATTCAAGGGACTGCTACTGGAAGTGCTGACAGACCTGTTGATGACATCGAAATGAGAATGACAGTTATTGAATAATAAATCAGCATTAGTAAAAGCGAGATATAGTCAAATAAACAAAACACCATAAGAAGATGAAAAAGGTAATCAGCACAACAAAGGCACTTTCGGCAATAGGGCCTTATAGTCAGGCCATACAAGTTGGCAATCTCATTTTAAAGATTGTTCTTTTCTGTGAAAAGCGAATAAATTCGTGCGACAAAGTTAGCGTTTTTATCTGATATTTAGAGAATTCTTTGTATTTTTGTGCCTAGTCTTGAGATTAATTAAGGAATTGGCGAAGTACGGATGATAGAGATTCGAAAAGCGACTAAAGCACAATCGGAGGAAATAGCGAAACTGATAATGATGGCAATGACAGATGATTGCTGTCTGTATTTCTGTGGTGACGGCTACGGACTTGATGACTTCCAGAAGATGATGGCGAAGCTTGTCGAGCGTGAGGATTCGCAGTACAGCTATCGAAACACTTTGGTAGCAATGGATGGTGATAAGGTTGTCGGTATCTCCGTCAGCTATGATGGTGGACGTCTGCACGAACTTCGTCGCGCCTTCCTTGAAGCTGCCAAGGAATATATAGGCAAGGATCACTCAGGTATGGACGATGAGACGCAGGCTGGCGAACTGTATCTTGACTCATTGGCCGTGCTTCCAGAATATCGTCGTCAGGGCATTGCCCGACAACTGTTGTTGGCGACCAAAGAACGGGCTAATCGTTTAGGCTTGCCTTGTGTCGGACTCTTGGTAGATACGGATAATCCCATCGGCGAGGCATTATACGTTTCTGTCGGATTCCAATATGCAAACGATAGCCATTGGGGCGGACACCCCATGAAACATCTGGTCATTTAATCAGGGCTAAGCATCACGGTATCGACAGCACCCAGCATCATAACCAGGGCTATCAAAGTGACAAAGATAAGATTAGCTCACAGCCTCGATGCGGAGTTTCAATAGTCCTGCAGGTACGCGTACCTCAATCGTGTCGCCTGCTTTTTTGTTGAGCAGTGCCTGGGCGATAGGTGACTTGATGGAGATTTTGCCTTCGCGCAGATTGGCCTCGTGAGGACTGGCGATGGTGTAGGTCATCCTGCTGTTGTTGGCAAGGTTGGTGATCTCTACCTTGCTGAGCAGTTGTACGCAGCCTGAAGCCTGGCGTGCCGACGTGTCGATCACGCGGGCGTTCTCCAGCACACGCTGCTTAAAGCGGATACGGCTTAGCAACCGTCCTTGTTCACGCTTGGCGGCATGATATTCGAAGTTCTCGCTCAGGTCGCCTTGTGCACGTGCCTCCGCAATGGCATCTCTCACCTGGGGCAGCTCTACTGTCTCCATGTGTCGTAACTCCGCCACGAGCTTGTCGTAGCCTTCCTGTGACATATATTCGTAAGCCATATTGTCTTGTTTCTTGATTTGATGGCGCAAAATTAAGCAAAAAATCTCAGATTACTTGCAAATATTCTAAAAACTTCCTACCTTTGCCTCCCAAAAACGATGAAACTGATAGATTACTTACGGCAGCACGCCGAAGAGACACCTGATCGCATCGCCGTTATCTGTGGCGATGAGACGGTGAGTTATGCCACGTTGTACCAACGGGTACAGGCGTGTGCAGCCACACTGCCTCATGGCGAGGTGGTGGTGTTCCGTGGTTCACAGACCGTCGATTTCCTCGTTACTTATTTCGCCATCCATCTGGCAGGCTCTGTGGCTGCACCATTGGAGCGCGATACACCTGAACCGCTGTTTCAGGAGATTACTGCCAGTCTGGTGGGCAGTGAATTGCCTCCCGACAGTGCCGATATCCTTTACACCACTGGCACCACCGGCCGCTCCAAAGGTGTCATCATCAGCCACCGCACCATCATCGCCGATGCCGAGAACCTGATAGCGGGACAGGGGTTCAGTCGTGACCTCGTGTTTATCATCAACGGTCCGCTTAACCATATCGGCTCACTGTCGAAGATATTCCCTGTGGTGATGCTGGGGGCTACGCTTTATATCCTTGACGGCATGCGCGACCTGAATGCCTTCTTCCAAGCCCTCGACTATCCTGCACCGAAGATGGCTACCTTCTTCGTGCCTGCCACCATCCGCATGCTGTTGCAGTTTGCGGCCGACCGTCTGGCAGCCTATGCCGATAAGATCGACTTCATCGAGTCGGGTGCTGCACCTCTGGCACATGCCGACATGCTGCGACTCTGTGAGCTGCTGCCTCATACACGTCTCTACAACACCTATGCCTCTACCGAGACGGGCATCATCGCCACTTATAATTTTAATGACGGACGTTGCCTGCAAGGGTGTCTGGGTCGTCCGATGCCCCATTCACGACTGATGATCACCGCCGACGGTCTGATTGCCTGTCAGGGTGACACACTGATGTCGGGCTATGTGAATGATCCGGAACTCACTGCCACCGTCTTACGCGATGCCACAATCTTTACTGCCGATATGGGCCATATCGACGAGGAGGGCATGCTGCGCTTGGAAGGTCGTCAGGGTGATGTCATCAATGTGGGAGGCTATAAGGTGGCTCCTACGGAAGTGGAAGATGCAGCCCTTTCACTGCATGAGATCAAGGACTGCATCTGTATCGCCGTCGATCATCCAGTCATGGGGCAGGCTCTGAAACTGTTGGTTGTTGTATCAGAAGGTATGACCTTCGACAAACGCCAGATAGCCCGTGCCCTGAAAGACCGTTTGGAAGTCTATAAGGTGCCATTGCTCTACGAACAGGTAGAAAAGATCCAGCGCACCTACAACGGCAAGATCGACCGGAAGTTCTATTTAAGTAGAAAAATGTGATATAGCCGATTCCTTCATGAAGGCTAATGGGATGGCTTGCTCATAGTAGAGCTGGGTCATCTCTTGTGTCTGAGGTGAAGCACCGTAGAGCGCCTCGAACATCTCATGGAGGCCGGCTTTCCCACCGTGTTTCAACGCATGTACGATGCAGAGGTTCATCAGACCGATGTTCTCCGACAGGATGTCAAGGTCGGTCAAGGCTATCTGCGAGAGGGCGAGCTGGTAGGCGTCTTCGCTATCAGCGACTACCATGCGGTCGATGTCGCCCAAGGTGGCGAAGCCAAACTTCAGGAGCGCACGTAGGAATGGCTGTAGCGGGGCGGGGTAGATCTCGGCCTGGTTCACGGCTGCGATACGTTTGTTCAGACGGTCGAAAGGCCCCAAGGTAAGGTAGCTGCGGAACGATACGCTGTCGAGCTCCACATCGTCGAGCTTACCGGAATCCACCAGCGACTTCACACGGCGGCGGTAGTCAGTGAGGGTGGCGCGCAGGCGACTGAACTCATCGTCGATCAGTTCGAGTGTACCTGCCAATCTACTAAACTGGCGCACATATTCACGAGGTATCTTCACATCGCCTTTATAACCTGTGTCGTGCTCGATGGTTGACCATACGTGTTGCAGGGCGGTACGCATCTGCAATTCAAAAC
Organism: uncultured Prevotella sp.; assembly: GCA_946405145.1. Taxonomy (GTDB): domain Bacteria; phylum Bacteroidota; class Bacteroidia; order Bacteroidales; family Bacteroidaceae; genus Prevotella. The sequence continues at coordinate 51,798 of CAMJGE010000002.1, read as the reverse complement.
GGATGGTGTTCAGCTCCGGCATGGCGGGATCGTCCACCGCACTCTTAGGCAGTCGGCAGATATAGTGCAGTGAGTTGTAGCCGAAGCTGTCGAGCTCGTGCAACTTTCGTTTATCCACCGACTCCTTCCAGTCGATGTCGAGCACTTGCTTGGCGATGGCTGCCACCTTATCCACTTCGTCGGTGTAGAAGGTGATGATACGGATGCCCACCAGGTCGGTCAGGTTGTCGATGTCGGCATACTTATGACCTTTGCGCTCCAGTTTGCCTACCAGCGATGCTTCTTTCTTCACACGATGCTCGATGGCATTGACATAGATGCCCTGTTCTTTCAGGGTTTTGCTCAGGAGCTGATAGACCAAGTCGTCCAGACGTTGCAGAATGGGCAACCGGTTACGGAATTGCTGGAGAATCATCTCTCCATGGGGATCTAAATGATAGTTCATTTCTTTGCTGTTGTACAAGTGTTAACGAGATAGACGATACTCATGTAGGGGATACCGGTGTTGGTCTCCAGACCAATCTCACAGGTACGGCTGTTTGAGTAGCCCACCTCTATGTGATTCTTTTCAATTTGCGGACGGAGCTTGCGCAGACCGTAGCTATTCATCTCAGGGAAGGTGAAGCCACGGTCGCCGGCGAAGCCACAGCAGCCTACGCCCTCAGGCAGATAGACATTGTTGGAACAGAGCTTTGCCAAGGCTATCATATCCTTATCCACACCCATCAGTCGGGTAGAGCAGGTGAGGTGGAGGGCGATATGCTGGTCGGTAGGATGGAACTCCAGACGATCTTTCAGATAGGTCATGATAAACTCGGCAGGCTCGTAGAGTTTCATCTTCTTCATTACCTTGCGCATGCGGTGCAGACAGGGACTCTGGGCACAGAGCACGGGATACTTACCCTGCTCGGAGGCTTTCCAGAGGGCTTGCTCCAGTTCGGCACTCTTACGGTCGGCAATGTCGAGCATACCCTTCGACTCCCAGATCTGTCCGCAGCACATCCGCTCCATACCTTCCGGGAAGATCACCTCATAGCCGGCTTTCGCCATCAGCTGGATCACCTCATCCACCAGGTCGTGGATCTTACCGCCTTGCTTCGACTGTCCCATCGTCTGGTTGATACAGCTGGGGAAATACACCACTTTCAGGTTGCTATGCTCTTCGTGGTGAGGGATGGAACGCTCGATGATAAACTGTGTCAGATCGCTCTTCTTCGGCTGGCGCTTCTTCTTCGGCATGGCGGTGGTCCAGAGCGGCAGTCCCATCTTGTTCATCGTACGGCACACGTTGGTCATCAGCTTCGGACCGAGGGTGATATGAGCCAGATGAGCTACGTCGAGCACCACGCGCAGACCACTCTTGATGCCTGCCATGTGGTTGGCGGCAAACTCTCCCACCTGATAGCCCAGATGGTTGCGGTTCATGTCCAACTGACGGATCAGGTGTGTCAGCTCACCCGTGTTGATCTTCATCGGACACGAGGTGGCACAGAGACCGTCGGTGGCACAGGTCTGGTCACCATAATATTTATACTGTTGGCGCAGTGTGGCTGCCCGCTCTGGATCTCTGCCGGTGGCCTCCAACTCACGGATCTCTCGCTGTACGGCGATACGCATACGGGACGACAAGGTGAGACCGCACGACATACAGTTCACCTCGCAGAAGCCGCACTCGATACACTTGTTGGCACGCTTCACCATCTCAATGGTCTCGTGGGCTGTCGAACAGTTCGGATCCATCAGGTAATGCCCGCCGTCGGGCACGCTGTCGAAGTCGTAGTCGAGCACAGGCAGTGGCTTCAGGCACTTGATGAAGCAGTCGGGATCATCGTTGAAGATCACGCCCTGGTTCAACAGACCTTCGGGGTCGAAGATGGCCTTCAGCTCCTTCATGGCATCATAGGCTTTCTCGCCCCATTCGTATTTCACAAACGGTGCCATATTGCGACCGGTGCCGTGTTCAGCCTTCAGTGAACCGTCATAGCCCTCCACCACCAGTTTTGCCACGTCGCGCATCATCTCTGCATAGCGGGCCACCTCATGCTCTTCGGCAAAACTCTGGTTCAGGATGAAGTGGTAGTTGCCCTCGAAGGCATGACCATAGATACAGGCGTCTGAGTAGCCGTGGTCGGCAATGAGCTTCTGCAGCTTCACGGTAGCCTCTGGCAGCGACTCGATGGGAAAGGCTACATCCTCGATAAGGCAGGAGGTGCCTACGGGACGTGTGCCGCCCACACTGGGGAAGATACCGCTACGGATGGCCCAGTACTTGCCATACACCTTCGGGTCTTCGGTAAACTCGGCGGGGATATACATCTTGAACTGTTTCAAGCATTCCTGTATCTTCTCAATCTTCTCGAGGAGCTGCTCGTGGGTGATGCCCTTGGTTTCAGTGAGAATAGCGGTGAGTCCCTTGTAATCACCAGGCTCTACGCCAGGAATCTTTCCAGCGTCCACATCTTTCTTATACTGCAGATAGACGGGATCATCGACAGAAGCCAGTGACATGTAGTCGAGCATCTCTGCCGACTTCACCACGAGGTTCTCTGCACTATAAATAAGGTCGTCCTCACCAGCCTTCATCTTTTTCATCGCTACCACTGCCTCGCAGCTCTCCTTCATGGTGAGGAAATAGACCATCGCCGAAGCCTTGAACTTATAGTCGATGAGGGTTTTCATCGTCACCTCCGACAGGAAGGCGAGGGTGCCCTCTGAACCCACCATCGAGTGGGCGATGATGTCGAAAGGATCGTCGTAGGCAATCAGCGGACGCAGGTTCAGACCTGTCACGTTCTTAATACTGTATTTGGTTCGTATGCGCGCAGCCAACTGCTCGTCGGCACGCACTTTGTCGCGCAAGGCTTCAATCTTCTTTAGGAATTCTGGATGACTCTTGCGGAAGGCGTCACGGCTTGCCTCGTCACCTGTGTCAAGCACGGTACCGTCGGTCAGGATGATACGGGCAGAGATCAGCATTCGGTCGCTGTTGGCATGCACACCGCAGTTCATACCCGAGGCATTGTTGATCACGATACCGCCCACCATCGCCGAACCGATCGAGGCAGGGTCGGGTGGGAACACACGACCGTGGGGCTTCAGGATCTCATTCACCCTCGCACCTACAATACCAGGCTGGAGCTTGATCGTATCCTGGTTTTCGCCAATCTCATATTTCTCCCAGTGCTTGCCAGCCACAATCAGCACACTGTCGGTACAGCTCTGACCTGAGAGTGAAGTACCTGCTGCACGGAAGGTGAAGGGCAGCTTGTATTTCTGACAGGCCTTGACAATCTTGGAGATCTCCTCTTCGCCATCGCTGCGGACGACGACTTTGGGAATCTGGCGATAGAAACTGGCATCTGTACCCCAACCTAAGGTACGGAGCTCGTCGGTATAGATACGGTCAGACGGTATAAACTGTCTGATGTCTTGTAGGAACTGATTCGTCATAGGGCTTTTTTGAGTTTTAAGTTATACTTTGCGACAAAGATACGAAAAGAAGTGCAAAGTTGGAAGGCGAAAAGAGAAAAGATGAAGCGAATTTTGTTTTTTTCACAAAAAAAGAGTGGGTGTATCACGAAATCTTCGTATATTTGTCGAAAATTTTGCCGATAACTCAAATTTACTAATAATACATCACAGCCTATGACAGCTCTTATTTCTGTTATTCCTATCCTGTTGCTCATCGTTCTGATGATGGGTTTCAAAGTGTCTGGTTACAAGAGTGCGGTAGTTACTCTTGTGGTTACAATCCTATTGGCTTTGTTTGCCGTTCCTGCCATGGGCATCCTGCCTGAGAAGTATGCCGGCGCATCGATCTATGGTGTCACCATCTGGTCGGTGGTCGAGGGCTTCCTCAAGGCCTGCTTCCCCATAATCCTGATTATCATCTGTGCCATCTTCAGCTATAACATCCTCTGCGAGACGAAGGAGATAGAGACCATCAAGACGCAGTTCATCCAGATGACTGCCGACAAGGGTCTGCTCGTGCTGTTGCTCACCTGGGGTCTCGGTGGTGTGCTCGAAGGTATGGCTGGATTCGGTACGGCTGTGGCTATCCCTGCTGCCATCCTCATCGGACTGGGCTTCAAGCCGATGTTCTCGGCTGTCATCTGTCTGGTTGCAAACACGGTTGCTGTAGGTTTCGGTGCCGTCGGTCTGCCTGCCACCACATTGGCAAATCAGGTGGCTGCCAGCGGTGTGGCTACCCCTGAGGAGCTCTGCGAGGTGGCTACGTTCATCATCCTGCAGCTCTCGCTGATGTTCTTCATCACCCCGTTCCTCATCCTGATGATGACCGATCGCACGAAGATCGTGAAGAATATCTCCATCGCCCTGTTCGTGGGCACCTTCTCTATTGTTGTGCAGTTCTGCTGTGCCCATTTCATCGGTCCGGAGACGCCTGCTATCCTCGGTTCAGTGGCTGCCATCATCGCCATGCTTATCTACAACAAGCTGTTCCTGCGCCATGAGGCCGAGAAGGATACGGTGCATGTCGAGAAACAGCAGTTCGGTTTGGCAAAGACACTCAAGGCATGGAGTGTCTATGGTCTGATCATCTTCTTCATCCTGATCAGTAGTAAGATCGTGCCGCCGGTGAATGAGTTGCTGGGTACCACCTTGGTCACCAAGTTCGACCTGCCTGTCATCGGCAATACCTTTAAGTTCGGCTGGCTGTCGAATGCCGGTCTGATGATCTTCCTCGGTGCTGTGATCGGTGGACTGATTCAGGGCATGAGCTTTGGCAGTCTGATGAAGCTGCTGGCTAAGACCACCCTGAATCTGCAGAAGACGGTGGTTACCATTTGTTGTCTCGTGGCGATGGCCATGCTGATGAACAATACAGGCATGACCAACGATATCGCCAAGGGTCTGGTGCTGCTCACCGGCTCCGCCTTCCCGTTCTTCGCACCGCTCATCGGTTCGATAGGTACCTTCGTCACGGGTAGTGCCACCAATGCCAACATCCTGTTCGGTAAGCTGCAGGCAACTGCCGCCAGCGACCTCGGTCTGGTGAACCAGGGCACCTTCTTCGGGGTGAGTGGTAGCGAGACCAACTGGCTCGCCGCTGCCAACTGTGCCGGCTCGGAGGGTGGTAAGCTGCTGTCGCCGCAGTCCATCGCCATTGCTACCGCTGCCTGCGACATGGAGGGACAGGATGGTGACATCATGCGTAAGACGATGCCATTCGCTATCTTCTGGATCCTGATGAACGGACTCATGGTGTTCCTCGGACTCCATGTGATCTGAGCATCTTGAAAAATTTTCTCTTAAATGGCTTGTCGTATCGAATAATTTTTCTAACTTTGCAGCCGTGAAGAGATTAACAGAAAACCAATCGCGCCATTCTTTGACCACACAAATCGTTATGTGGGTGGTGGGGTTCGTGTCAGTGCTCTTCGTGACTGCTCTGTTGATCATGTTCCATTATGCCCGGCAGTCGATCTATCAGGAGGCGATGGAGAAAGCGCGGCAGACGCTGCGCACGACTGAGTTGCGCATCGACAACACTCTGAGTGAGGTAGAGACGGCTACGCGCAGCCTGCACTGGACCATCGAGAAGCGTCTGGACCGTCCGGAAATCATGGACAGTCTCTGTCGGCAGATCCTGAAAGATAACCCTCACATCCAGAGCTGTGTCATCGCCTTCGAACCAGGTGCCTACCCAAAATATGGCATCTACTATGAGGTGTATGCCCACCGCAACGCTGTCGATTCCACACAGATCGACGTGACGATAAACGGCGGAAAGAAGCTGTACACACGTGAGAAGTGGTATTTCATTCCCCTGCACAATGAGAAGCCCATCTGGATCGACCCCTATGTCGATGTAGAGCACGGCGAGACCTCCATCATCACAGCCTATGGTATGCCGCTCCGCGACAAAGAGGGTGAACTGGTAGGTGTGCTCTCGGCACATATCTCCATGAAGTGGTTTGCCGACCTGGTGCTCTCGCTCAAGCCTTTCCCCAACTCCCATGCCTCGGTGATGGGTACCGACGGACACCTGATTATCCACCCCGACAGTTCACTAGAAGCCCATGAGGCATATTTCCAGGAGGCCTTCAACGATCCTACCAGCGAGGGCCATCTGGCAGCCATATCCATGAAGACGGGACACATCGGACATAATGAGATCACCATGGGCAACAAACATGGCTTTATCTTCTACCATCCTTTCGAGAATGCAGGCTGGAGCGTGTCTATCGTATGTCCTGAGAGCGATATCTTCAATGCTTATGACTCACTCCTGCGACTGACGATCCTCATCAGTCTTATAGGTCTGCTGCTAATCGGTATGTTCTGTTTCTTTATCAGTCATTTTAAGCTGAAGCCGCTGCAGCAGCTCGTAGATACAGCCCGCCGGATGGCAGAAGGACAGCTGGATGAGCCTGTTAGGGAAAGTCGTCGCACCGACGAGGTCGGTTACGTGCAGAACACCTTCCGCCAGATGCAGCAGAACATCGGGCGGCATATCGCGGATATCAACCACCTGACCGATGTACTCCGCCAGCGTAATGACGACCTCAAGCTGGCGTATGATCAGGCCCGTGAGGCCGACCGCATGAAGGATGCCGTCATCCTGAATATGAGCGACCGTATGGAACAGTCGGTGAAAGCCATCCACACCACTGTCGGCGATTTCCGGCAGCATGTGGGAGATATGGACTCCGAGGAATGTCGCCAGATGGCCGATAAGATACAGAAACATACGGAGATAACCACCGAATTGCTGGGCAGTTTGCTTGGAGTCGCCGACAAGAAACAGGAGGAGCGCCTATGATAGAGATGAAGAAAAATATTCACCAGTCGCTCTCCACGAGGTTGAGTCTTGAGATTCTGTTAGTCGTGGTGCTGGTGTTCTCGCTGTCGCTCGGTTTCCTCTATTGGCAGTCAAGGCATATCATCCGCGACGAGGCTATCGACGAGGCCTCCCATGTGCTCGACAATACGTCACTGCGCGTCAAAGGGTTTATGGTAGAGATAGAGACGGCTACGCGTAACATCATCTGGCTCGTCAACCTCCACCATGACAAAGACTCCCTGCTGAAATACTCTCATCGTATCGTCGCCAACCATCCCAATACGAACGGTTGCTCCATCACGATGGAGCCCAACATCTTCCCTGAAGAGTCATACGGCTTCTCCGCTTATTCCGTTCGTATTCCCAATGCCTCAAACACCCAGAAAGACTCTGTGGTGACCGTGCGTGAAGGTGAATACAACTATTATGATAAGGTGTGGTATAAGATACCGCGCCAGAAAAGAGCTGCCTGCTGGGTGGATCCTTTCGACGACTTCAATGAGGGAACACTGTCAAACCCGGATCTGATAGCATCCTACTGCGTGCCACTCTACGACAAGCAGGAGAAGTTTGCCGGCGTCATCGCCACCGACCTGTCGCTAAAACGACTCACAGAGACCGTTAACGCAGAGCATCCATACGAGAACTCTTACTTCATGATGTTGGGAGAAGACGGACACTACTTCGTTCACCCCGACACCACGAAGCTGCTCAAGGAGACCATCTTCACGGGGATGGATCCCAGAGAGCATACCGACGTCGTAGCACTGGGATACGAGATGACCAACGGACGGACCGGACACATGGAGGTGGAACTCGACGGCAGGTCATACATTGTACTCTACCGCCCGCTTGAAGGCACCCAGTGGAGTATCGCGCTCGTCTGCCCTTCAAACGAACTGCTGCGCGGCTACAACAGCCTGAACTATATCCTGCTGCCGCTGCTTATTATCGGACTGGTGCTGTTGGTGATGGGATGCTACCGTATTATAAAACACTTTATACAGCCGTTGGGCCTGCTGGCTGCCGAGCTGCGACAGATCGGTCACGGTGACTACGAGAAACCCCTACCGCTCAGTGAACGTACCGACCTGATCGGACAGCTGCAGAACACCTTCTGTCTGATGCGGCGGAGAATCACCCAGCACATCCACGATGCAGAGCATACGAAGCAGGAAGCCGAACAGCGCACCATCGAGCTTGAACAAGCCACACAACTGGCGCGACAGGCAAGCGAACAGAAGACGCAGTTCATGCAGGACATGTCGCACCAGATTCGTACACCACTCAACATCGTTCATGGCTTCTCACAAGTGTTGCACCAGGATTGTGAGATACTGCCTGACGACGAGAAGCGGCAGATTGCCGAGACGATGTACGTGCAGACGAATATGCTCGATTATATGGTGAGCAAGCTGCTCACCGCTTCGCTGATCGAGAGCCGCCAGACCATCAGTCTGGCAGACACCGTTGGCTGTAACGATGTGGCGCGCGAGGCTTTGGAGAACGCCAGTAGTCTGATAACCCACACCGTAGAAATGAAGCTTGACAGTCAAGTCGATGATGCGCTGACCATTCAGACCAACCGCCATCATCTGCTTATCGTGCTTACCGAACTGCTCGTCAATGCCCTCCATTTTACCACCGAGGGTAGCGTCACCATGCGTATCGAAGCCACTGAAGATGCGGTGAAATTCACCATCGAAGACACAGGCCCTGGCATTCCTCCCGACAAGACCGACTTCATCTTCGAGAAGTTCACCAAACTCGATATGTTCACCGAGGGACTTGGCCTCGGACTGTTCCTTTGCCGCCGTGTCGTCATGCTGATGGATGGCACCCTCACCTACGACCCTCAATACACCAACGGCACCCGCTTCATCGCGAGTCTCCCCCTTGAACATTCAATAGGATAGCAACCCCCAAAAAAGCATTGCCGAGGGAAAATTTGCGGGATTTAATTCTGGAACTTTTTACATTTAAATGTAGCAAGTGCTAGATTTAAATCCCGCAAAATTCCTGGCGTTTATCGCTACGTGCTGCTTTTATATTCAACCCTCGACCAGGACAAGGTCATCCATAAGGCAGCTGATTGCCGACCTGCGGCAGCGTTACCCCCGTTCGCCTCAAGTTTTTTTCTTTAATATTTCGGATATTCCTAAAAAAGCAGTACCTTTGCAGAAGCTATAATCTCAGAACATAGGAAAGAACGCGAATGAAACGTATTTCACTGTTTACTTTTTCATGTATCGTCAGTATCGGTACGTTGTTGTTATACAACATGCCGTTCTTCCAGTATGTGGCGGGTCATTCCAATGAGACCGTCGGCGGTAGGCTGTTTCTGCTGGCATCGTTGGTGATTATCATGTTGGCACTCAACTTCATGATGACCTATCTGGTGATGTTCCTTTTGAGGAAAGTAGGGCGTGTGCTGCTTGCCATCCTTTCGGTCATCAATGCGACGGTTGTCTATTTCATCTACACCTATAGTGTGATGATTGACGCAACGTCTATCGAGAACGTGTTCAATACCAGATACGCTGAAGCATCAGGCTTCTTCAGCTGGCAGCTGTGGCTTTCAATGATTGGCTTCGGGGCTCTGCCAGCCTTGTATTGCCTGTTGCAGCCGGTGACGTATGGAAAAGTAAGGAGATTAGGTGTCAGCTGCGGCTGTGCCTTGCTGATGGTACTTGCCGTTGCCTCGCTGAATGTCGGTCAGACCTTGTGGATCACTCAGCATGACACGGAGTTAGGTGGCCTGCTACAACCCTGGTCATATCTGGTGAACACCTGCCGTGTGGCCAGTTTCAATCACGACGCTCAGGTAGAGGAGATCAAGTTGCCTGACGGCAGTATTACAGACGAGGAGAAGGCTGTGGTGGTGCTTGTCATTGGCGAATCGGCGCGTAAGGCCAACTTCCAGCTCTATGGCTATCAGCGCCCGACGAATCCGTTGCTGTCGAAACAAGAGAAACTGAAGGTGTATCACGCTACTTCGTGTGCTACCTATACCACTGCCGGCACCAAGGCCATCCTTGAACCGAAAATCTCTGACGACCTGTATGAGTTGCTGCCCAACTATGCCTTCAGGACAGGTGTCGATGTGGTGTGGCGTACCTCCAACTGGGGAGAGCCGCCGATACATATTGACGAGTATCTCACGGATGATGAACTCGGCAAACAGTTTCCCGGTGAGGATGTCAGCCATGATGCTATTCTGCTGAAAGGCCTTCGTGAACGGATAGAGGCAAGTCGCAAGCATAAGGTGCTGATCGTGTTGCATACTAGTACCAGTCACGGACCGAAATATGCCGATAAGTATCCTCAGCAGTTTGAGGTATTTAAGCCGGTGGCGAGAAATGTGGAGGAAGGGGAGAAGAATGTTAGTATGCTCGCTAATGCCTACGACAACACCATCGTCTATACCGACTACCTGTTGGACAGTCTGATCAACACCTTGCGTGACATGAACGACTGGCGCAGTGCGATGATCTTTATCTCCGACCACGGTGAGTCGTTAGGCGAGAATAAGGTGTTCATGCACGGACTGCCTATGAAACTGGCGCCTAAGGAACAGTACGAGATTCCCTTCCTGGTATGGACATCAGATGATTTCAGAAGTTACAAGTCAGATGATAAGCTACCGGCTGTGCTTGAGCAACATTATATTTTCCACTCTGTGCTCAACCTGCTGTCGATTCAATCACCGGCTTATAGTCAGGATTTTGATGTTTTTCAAAGTAAGAAGTGAGAGGAAAAAACCTCTCACTTCTTATTATTTACTTCTGAAGGTTCTTGAAAGCAGAACCGAAGATGATATACTGGGTGTTACCAGCGATGGTGCCTTCGTTCTGACCCCAGAGGAAGGGCCAGTCGTCGAAGTTCTCGAAGTGGTCGGGCTTGCGGAACAGAAGCCCTGGGGCGACATTACCGGGGATGGCAGAGAAGTCTGCACGGTTGTTGCCGTAGAACACCTGCTTCGGACGGGCGGCACCCACGGCAGCTACGAATGAGTAGTTGTGATAGGGGTGACAGCCATAGAGCCAGTTAGACACGCGGTAGATCTCATCCTTCTTCACGATGTCGGGATAATAGAGGTGGGCGTAGTTCACGGCGATACCGAAGTTAAGCACCATGTTCACACCTGCCCAGTTGCCGAGTCCGATGGGCACACCATAAGGATTGTTCTGGTCGAAGCCCTTGATATACTGCTCGTACTTCTCCACATAGGGACGGAGTTTCTGCTTGTAGGCCTCGTCCATATAAGGCACTGCATCGAGGGCCGTCTGCATATTCATGGCGACGTTTAACTCCAGGGCATCCCAGATCTGTGCCTCGAAATTGTTGAGGTACTGCTTCTCCTGAGTAGCACCGTAGAGTTGCAGGTTGGTAGCCATATCGCCCAGCAGCTCACTGTTCTTACGACTACGCTCCAGGAGCTTCTGGCGTTTCTTGTCGGGTTTGGTATCCGCGTTGCGTCCCTCAAAGCCGTCAATCCAGCTGTAGTCCCACTCTTCTTCTCCAGATTTATTACGCTGCTTGAGCAGTTCGGTACCTTCCTGCATCAGTCGCTTCGACTGGGTGAGGGCGCGCTCTGCCAACTGGTCGTTATAGCCTTTGAGGGCACGGCTGGCAGCAGCAAACATTGTGGCGGCGCGGAGGTCGAGGTGGGCATTACGGGTAGTGAAGGCCCACATATCATCGGGCGTACCACTGCATTTACCATCGGCAGACACCTCATAGGGTTTCAGAGAGGGATCGTAATGCAGACCGTCGGTAATCGAGGCTGCATCGCCTAAGTGATGGTAGTTGTCGAGCACAGAGTTAGAGAGCGTAGAGGCCATGTGGCCGATCTGCTCTGCCTGCGCCACGAGGTTGAGGGTGCCATGCTCGATGAACTGCAGGATGTCGGGCACGCCATCTGGGCGGTGCAGATCTACGTAGCGCTGCTGCTGGCTCACGAAGGTCTCATCGCGCAGCGGCTTGAAGAGCTGCCAGGCACGCACGAAGTTCATCACCACATTGATATTGGATCCCGTCTCGATATCGAAGTCGCCGGCATCGAAGAAACCGCCGATGTTCAGTCCCGGGATGAGCTCATAAGGCTTGTATTTCGTGTCGGTGGTGGGTCCCTGACTGTGCAGGTCGAAATGATCGCTCTCAGGTGCCTGCAGATAGCCCTCCTTGAAAGGCTCGCCATGCCAGGTGCGATAGCCCTCGGTGACGTACATGTGGTTCATGTGGATAGGCACCCATACGTCGGTGGTGGCATCGGTGATCTTATCATAGACATGCTCATCGATCAGGAAGTTGTTGGTCTTTGTATGACCATACTGGATAAAATATACACCGGGCTGCTTGACGGATGAGAAGTCGAACTTCACATAATTGTATTTGAAATAGGGGCCCCAGTTCTGGATGTCACCTTTGAAGGCTTCCTCAATGCTGCCGTCGTCCTTGATGCGGAAGAGGGAGGCAGTGGCCTGAGGGGTATCTTTCTTGTCGAGTTCGATGACTGCCACCTTGGGCTGACTGGGGGTATAGCCTACCTGACAGAACCCGATGTTCGGTTCACGGATCCAGTTGGGGATGGCGTGGGGCTCTACGGTCCAGGTCACCACCTTACCGGTCTTGCCCTTAGGCAGTACGCTGCGCAGCACGAACCAGCCGTTCTGGGCGAGCATACGTCCGTCGTAGAGCTTCAGCTCGGCATCGTCGCTGCTGATGCGGACCATGCGCTCCGGTGTATCGGTGGCCATCACGATGGCATGACCTGTCTCCAAAGGCATCGGATCGACGAAGCGGTCGGTGCCGCGGTCGTCATAGGTCTTGAATCCCTTGAATTGACGGGGTTTCTCGCTGTTCGGACGGGTGATGGTCTGACTGGTGGCATAACGTGGGAAGCGGTTCAGGCGACCATCCATCGTGAAGGTCTTCAGCCAATAGCGTGAAGGCAGGAACTCGAGGTTGAAACCAGCCTCGCCGGCCAGCTTCTCGGGTACGGGCTTGTCGAGCCAGACTGCAATCTCAACAGCCTTGCCCTTGGCAGTCACCACTACCCGACTATCGAAGTCATAGTCATCGTAACGCAGGGCTACCTCGATGGTGCCATTCTCCTTGTCCACCTTCCGGTCGGTCATCTTCGGCACGAGGTCCCACTGTTCCGGGGTGTTGTTCAGGCGGACAGCACCACCCTGGATGGCACGAACGCCATGCTGGATGATCTCAATACCCGAGTTCTTCTCGTCGTTGAATCCGCCATTAAAACTGTTGCTAAATACGAGCACGTTGACACCTTGTCGCTCGAAATAGCCAAGATCGTTTAGTTTGAGATCCTGTGCCTTGCCAGTCGTGGCAGCCAGGATCAGGGTTGATAAGAGCAATGATTTCTTCATAAGATAGGGTTTGTTACTATGGGTATTAGATGCGTGTGAGCGGCAAAAGTCAATTGGTGTTAACATTGTTTAGAAATATTTGGTCGTTTGGGGGCTTTTGTGTAATTTTGCAGGCAGAAAAAGATGCTAAATGGAACGACTCTGGAACAGGAACTACTGTAAGGTGATGACAGCGAACTTCTCGCTGTTTTTTGCGTTCTATGTGCTCACGCCGCTCTTGCCGCTCTATCTGAGTGAGCATTTTGGAGCCACGAAGGATATGATTGGTCTCGTTCTTTCTGGCTATACTATCACGGCGTTAGTGATTCGTCCCTTTAGCGGCTATATGGTTGATTCGTTTCCACGTAAGATCGTGCTGATGGTCAGCTTCGGAGCCTTTGCCATCTTCTTTGCAGGTTATCTGGCTGCTTCCACCTTATTATTATTTACGATTGTGCGAACGCTTCATGGCGGGCCTTTTGGTACACTCACGACAGCCAACGCTACGGTGGCCATCGACGTGCTGCCTTCCAGTCGTCGCACAGAGGGCATCGGCTACTATGGTCTCAGCAATAATCTGGCGATGGCCTTAGCACCTACCATCGGCATCTGGATCTATCAGCTCACCAATAGTTTTGAATTCCTGTTCTGGCTGGCTTTGGCGGTGGCCTGTGCAGGTTGGCTGGTAGATGCTACGGTGAAACTGCCATCTAAGGAGATAGTCCGTAACAAAACCAAGCTTTCCCTTGACAGGTTCTTTCTGTTAAAAGGGTGGCTGTTAGGTGTGAACATGGTGGCCTTCGGCTTCAGTTTCGGCGTACTGAGCAACTATCTGGCTATTTACGGTAAAGAGGTGATGGGCATTACGGGTGGCACAGGCACGTATTTCCTGTTGTGCTCCGTTGGACTGATGGCATCGCGGTTACAAGGCAGTAAGGCACTCCGTGAGGGACGCGTGACGTTTAATGCGGGCTGGGGTATGGTGATCTCACTCATCGGCTATACCTTATTCATTTTAGTGCCGAATGACGTGGGGTATTACGGTTCTGCCCTACTCATCGGCTTGGGCAATGGTCACATGTGGCCTGCCTTCCAAAATATGACCATCAATGTGGCGCAGAACAATCAGCGCGGAACAGCCAATTCCACCATTCTCATCTCCTGGGATATCGGTATGGGACTGGGCATCCTCCTGGGGGGCGTGATAGCCGAGTACTTCGGCTACGGGGCTGCCTTCTGGACGGTCGTGGCTGTCAACGCCACAGGGGTGCTGACCTTCTTTGCCGCCACCAAGACCTTCTTCCTGCAGCGCAATCTGAACGCTACCGTCAGATAGCGCAGCAACAGCTATTTCTTCTTGTTGATGGTATAGTCGAGTGCGGCACCGATGGCGGTGCAGTACTGCGAGTACTTGGGGATATGGAAACGGATGTCGTAGAGCTTCTCTAGGGCAGGGAACACCTCCTTGCACTGGGGCAGGAGCGAGAGGTTGCCGATGAGCACAAAATCGCGGATGTCACTGCCTAAGGAGGCGAGCCAGGCGGCGGAACCGATCGACTGGAGCACCATCTTGATGAGACCGGCAGCGATATCCTCCTTGGAGGCATCGGCCTGTGCACGGGCGAAGTTCGACGCGGTGGTGTCCATGGGCAGACCCGGCAATGGCTGGGCACTGATGTCGCCAATGGTCAGGTCGATGTTGCGCACGTTACCTTGTCGCGCCATCGTTGCCACCTGTTTGATATCACCAGTGTTGAGCATGATGCGTGCCAGCCCCTGAAGGGTACCGCCTCCCACACCGATACCGCCGATATGGCGCATGTCGTCGCCATCGCACTTCACAAACGAGGTACCGGTGCCCATCGAGACCACGATGGTATGGTCGAGCTTCGATTCGAAGCGTGCTCCCAGACCATCAGCCATAAACTCTTCCGACTTCGCTGTCGGCAGTCCGTAGATGGGGGTGTCGATATAGGCGGCACCCACACCGGTGAGCATCACCTGCTCCACATCCTTGAGGTCAATCTCGTTGTCGTGGAGATATTTGCCGAAAGCGCCGTAAAGTGAGGTGATCGGATCAGCTGCTGTGATACGGATAGGGGCAGACACCTTACCATTCTTGATGCCTACAATCTTTGTCGTGGAGATACCCACGTCGATACCAATGACAATTCCCATAATCGTTATAGAATTAGGTGATACTAAAAAACCCGGCCGCCATTATGCGAAACCGGGCTAATGAAAGGAGGAGTGGTACCTCCAGGAATCGAACCGGGGACACACGGATTTTCAGTCCGATGCTCTACCAACTGAGCTAAGGCACCATTGTGTCAAATTTGCAATCCTTTCGTTTGCGGGTGCAAAGGTACGACTTTTTTTTGAACCCACCAAATATTTTCTGAACTTTTTTCAAAAAAAACATCGGGATTGCCCAATTATAGTCGTCGATGTCTTTCGCGACTCGGCCATTTAAGCGAGCTTAATGGCTCTCGCTGCTCAATCCGTTCCACCCCTGAGCCTTGAGCTCAAACTCCTGGTTATCACGGGTTACGAGCACCTTACCGAACTTGGCATCGGTGATATGGCCGATGAGTTTGATACCGTCCAGCTGCTCTATCTTCTCATGGTCGCCGATGGGAACGGTGAACAGCAACTCATAGTCCTCACCGCCATTCAGGGCACAGGTGGTGACGTTCATGTTCAGCTCCTCAGCCATCACAGCCGTCTGATAGTCGATGGGGATATTCTTCTCATAGATGCGACAACCCACGCCCGACTGTTTACAGATATGCAGCAGTTCGGAAGAGAGACCATCGCTTATGTCCATCATCGCGGTGGGGCGGATGCCTGCCTCGCGCAGCTTTTCGATGATGTCGCCACGCGCCTCGGTCTGAAGCTGGCGCTGCAGCAGGTATTCCTTGCCGCTGAAGTCGGGCTGGAAGTGTGCCAGCGCCTCGAGGGCACGCTTGTCGTTCTTCTTTTTAGCCTCTTCCACCTGCTGGTAGTACACGCTCTTCTCGCGCTCCAGCAGCTGGAGTCCCATATAGGCGGCACCCAGGTCGCCAGAGACGCAGATGAGGTCGGTGTCCTTGGCACCGCTGCGATATACGATATCCTCTTTACGGGCCTCACCGATACAGGTGATGCTGATGGCCAGACCGGTGTAGCTCGATGTGGTGTCGCCGCCCACGATATCCACGCCCCACTTGTCGCATGCCAGGCGCAGACCCTCGTAGAAGGTCTCCATATCCTCTACGGTGAAGCGCTTGCTCAGCGCCAGCGAGACGGTTATCTGACGCGGTGTGCCATTCATCGCGAACACATCGCTGATGTTCACCATCGCCGACTTGTAACCCAGGTGCTTCAGGTCGATGTAGGTCAGGTCGAAATGCACCCCTTCCATCAGCAGGTCGGTAGTGACAAGCACTTCCTTGTCGGGATAGCTGAGTACGGCGCAGTCGTCGCCTACGCCGTACTTCGTGCTTTCGTTTTTCTTCTCAAGATCTTTTGTCAGTCGGTCGATCAGACCGAACTCTCCTAATTTTGCTATTTCCATCCTTCTGTTGGGTGATCAGTATTAAATGATGCCTTCTGGTCGTAATCGAACTTCGCTGACCAAACGATCATATCTCTCATGATCTCTGTCATCTTGGGCTGTGCCGAATTGGCAGCTTCCTGCACCTCCTCATGGCTTACCTCCACAGGCTCGTCGAAGCCGCCGAGGTCGGTGATGACGGAGATGCCAAAGGTCTTGATGCCGCAATGATGCGCCACAATCACCTCGGGAACGGTACTCATACCCACGGCATCGCCGCCCATGATGCGATACATCTTATATTCCGCAGGTGTCTCGAAGGTAGGTCCTTGCACACCCACATACACACCACGCCGTAAGGTGATACCCTTCTCACGGGCAATGCCAAAGGCCACTTTGATCAGCAGCGGGTCATAGGTCTGATGCATATCAGGAAAGCGCGGCCCCGTGGGGAAGTTCTTACCGCGCAACGGGTGCTCCGGGAAGAAGTTGATGTGATCGGTGATCACCATCAGGTCGCCGATATTGAACTTCGGGTTCATGCCACCTGCAGCATTTGAAACGAAAAGGGTCTTGATGCCCAACTCGTACATCACGCGCACGGGGAAAGTGACCTCCTTCATCGAGTAGCCCTCGTAGAAGTGGAAGCGTCCCTGCATGGCGAGGATCTCTACACCACCCAGTTTGCCGAAGATGAGTTTACCACTATGCCCCTCAACCGTAGAGACGGGGAAGTTTGGAATCTCTGTATAAGGGATCTCGTTCTTATCGGTTATTTCTGAAGCTAATTGTCCGAGGCCGGTCCCCAGAATAATCGCAGTCTTTGGACTTGTAGTCATCCTTGCTTTTAGCCAGGATGCTGTTTCTTGAATTTTTGCGTACATAGTCTATAATATATTTGTTAAATGATTCTTCTTGTCCGAGCATCAGTTTGATGCGGATGGGCAGCACGTAGAGGTGCTGCAATACCTCGTCGCTCAGCCCTTCGACCGTCTTCAGGCGCACGGCATCTTTCTCGGTGGTGATGATGCACTTGGGGGAGGGGAGCTTGCTGAACATCTCGTTGATCAGACGGATATCCTTCTCCCTGAAATGGTGATGGTCGGCAAAGACCAGCGGATGGATCTCATGTGCATACGACTCCAGATCTTGTCTCATCTGTTCGGGCGAGGCAATGCCTGTGAGCAGGAGGACGTGGTAGGGGGCTAGGCTGGCTAGGCCTCCTTGGTCTCCTAGGGGGACTAGATCGCCATATTCATGGGTGGAGAAGTAGAGCTGCTGGTAAGGGTAGAGGGCCATAGCCTTGGTGAGGACACGGAAGTTCATCGGCTTCATATTTGGCGGACACTTGGTGACGATCACGATGTCGGCCCTGTCCTTACTGCTGGCAGGTTCGCGGAGGCGCCCTGACGGCAGCAGCTCATCGTAGATGATCAGACGGTGGTAATCCACCAACAGGATGTTGATGCCCGGTTTGACATACCGATGCTGGAAGGCATCGTCGAGCACAATCACTTCGATATCCTTGCCTGCAGCACCACTGGTGAGCAGGCTGATGCCACGGGTACGTTTCTTATCGACAGCCACCGTGATATCAGGGAACTTCTGTTTCATCTGGAAGGGCTCATCACCAATATCATATATCGTCGAATGGTCGTCGGCCAGCACGAACCCATGACTCTTCCGCTTGTAACCGCGACTGAGTACCGCCAGGTTGGCCTTGTCCTTCAGCAGGCGGATCAGGTACTCCACATGCGGTGTCTTACCTGTTCCGCCCACGGTGATGTTACCCACAGCGATGACAGGCGTGGCATAGGAATGGCTCTTCAGGACACCTGCCTCAAAGAGGAAGTTCCTGAAGCCGACCCCTAAGCCGTAGAGCCAACTCAGCGGGCGCAGTTTCTTGTTGGTGTATATCAGATCACCCTCCATCAGATCTCGCTCTTACCTTTTATTTCACTCTCACGTCATCGAGCATGCGGGCTTGCATGCGACTGCCGTCCTTTACGGTCTTACGGATCTCCATCAACGGCTCGTAGAGGTCGCCTAAGAGTGCCTTGAACTCCTTGTGCAACTGACCGTCGAGGTAAGATCCCTTCTTCTCATTAGGTATGAACTGGTCGATCCAGCTGCCCTTGTTGGGGTAAGTCGCACAGTGATACTCCTTTACCTTGGCGAGTTCGGCAGCTTTCTTCACGGCATCGTCGAGACTACCGAGCTTATCCACCAGCTTGATCTTCACGGCATCGCTGGCGAGCCATACACGACCCTGACCGATGGAATCCACCTCTGCGGGCTTGATGCCACGACCCTCAGACACGATGGTGAGGAACTGCTGGTATCCTTGGTCGATATAGGTCTGCAGGTGCTTCATGATCTCGTCGGGGTTCTTACCCAGCACCAGTTCCTCGTCATAGTCGGAGAACTTATTGGTCTTTACACCGTCGAACGTGATGCCGAGCTTGTCGGTAACAAGTCCGCTGAAGTTGGGAATCAGTCCGAAGATGCCGATGCTACCCGTGATGGTGGTAGGCTCTGCAAAGATGTAATTAGCCGGAGAACTGATCCAGTAGCCACCAGAAGCAGCGGCACCACCCATGGATACCACCACCGGCTTCTTGGCCTTCAGCAGCTTCACGGCATGACGGATCTGCTCAGAGGCAACAGCACTGCCGCCACCGGAGTTTACGCGGAACACCACCGCCTTGATGTCGTCATCCTCGGCGAGCTTACGCAGGTCTTCTGCTGTCTTCTTTCCCACAATGTCGTGTCCGCCGCCCTGCAGTCTGTTGATGGTCTCACTGTCCACGATGCTGCCATAGGCATAGTAGATGGCGATCTTGTCACCGTCGTTATCCTTCTCTGACTTCACATTGAGCATGTCGCTCAGGGTGAGCTGGTGGATATCGTCGTCCTCGTCGATCTTCAGGCGCTTCTTGATCTCAGCCTTGATCTCCTCGGGGAATATCACCTTGTCGATCAGCTTCGCCTTCACATAGTCGTTG
Source organism: uncultured Prevotella sp. (assembly GCA_946405145.1). GTDB lineage: Bacteria > Bacteroidota > Bacteroidia > Bacteroidales > Bacteroidaceae > Prevotella. Next base: position 32,079 of record CAMJGE010000002.1, on the reverse strand, counting down.
GGGTTGGCAAAAGCCATGATGCTGTCGTTAGCCAGCTGGTTCAGCGTTTCAGCCTTCACCTTACGACTCTCGGCCATCTCCTTCAGCATGTAGTTCCAGATACCGTTCTGATAGGCGGTACGCTGTTCGCGGTCGTAGTCGCTCATGCCCGTCAGGGTGTTGCTCTCCACATAGCTCTTGTATTTGCCCACCTTAGCAGCCATATACTTGATACCGAGCTTGTCGTACAGTCCTTTATAGTATTCGCGCTTGCCGCCAAGACCTCTGAAGTCGATGGTGCCATGGTCGTTCAGATAGATGTTGTCGGCAACCGATGCCACATAATAAGATACCTGGTGATACTGGTCGGCATAAGCCACGATCCACTTACCGCTCTTCTTGAAGTCCTTCAGTGCGTCGCGCAGCTGCTGGGCAGTGGCAGGTGCATCGAAACCGAGCGAACCACCTTCCAGATAGATACCCTTGATGTCTTCGTTGTCCTTGGCCTTACGGATGGCACTGATCACATCGTCGAGACCGATGGTGCTGATTTCGTCCATGCCCAAAAGTTCATCGATAGGTGATTCCGAAGAAGCACGCTCTTCAATGTCACCATTGAGTTTGATCACAAAGACTGAATTGTCCTTTACTTTAGTAGATGCCGAATCACTGGCTACCATTCCCAGGAGCGAGATGGTTAGGAAGAATCCGGTTACTACCAGAAAGATGGCGATACCACAGACGGTGGCAAACGTCATTTTGAAGAATTGTTTCATAATAAAGTGGTTTATTGTTACGTAACAGCTGCAAAGGTACAATAAAAAAGTGAATCGCAAAACAGTTATCCGTGAAAAATTGAGTGATTTAAGCTTTTTAACTGACTTTATTTGCTGACAAGTTGTCACACCCCTTGGTGTTGGCATACTTTTGGCAGAAAATATGGCGAGACGGTTGAAAGATCGTCGTTGCCTATATATATAATAAGGTATAATACGTTAAACAAATAAATATTAAAGATTATGAACATCAAACCATTAGCAGACCGTGTGTTGGTATTGCCAGCACCTGCAGAAGAGAAAATCGGTGGTATTATCATTCCTGACACAGCCAAGGAGAAGCCCCTTCACGGCACCATTAAGGCCGTAGGCCAGGGAACCAAGGATGAGGCAATGATCCTGAAAGAGGGTGACGAAGTGCTCTACGGCAAGTATTCTGGTACAGAACTCGAGTTCGAGGGTGAGAAGTATCTGATGATGCGCCAGAGCGACGTGTTGGCGGTTATTGAGAAATAATCGCAAATGTAAAAATGTAAAAATGCTAAAATGTAAGAATTTGAATTGTTACATTTTTAAATTGTTTAATTTTTAAATTTTGAAAGTTTATGGCAAAGGATATTAAATTCAATATTGACGCTCGCGATGCTATGAAGCAGGGCGTTGACCAGTTGGCAAACGCAGTGAAGGTAACACTTGGTCCTAAGGGCCGCAACGTGGTTATCGAGAAGAAGTTTGGTGCCCCCCAGATCACTAAGGACGGTGTGACCGTAGCCAAGGAGATTGAGCTGGAGGACAAGTTCGAGAACACAGGCGCACAGCTCGTGAAGAGCGTTGCCTCTAAGACGGGTGACGATGCCGGTGATGGTACCACCACTGCTACCATTCTGGCTCAGGCTATCGTTTCTGAGGGTCTGAAGAACGTGACCGCCGGTGCCAACCCCATGGATTTGAAGCGCGGTATCGACAAGGCTGTAAAGGCTGTGACCGAGCATATCGCCAAGAGCGCTGAGCTTGTTGGCGACAACTACGATAAGATTGAGCAGGTGGCAACCGTATCTGCCAACAACGACAAGGAGATTGGTGAGCTGCTGGCTGAGGCAATGCGTAAGGTTAGCAAGGACGGTGTGATCACCATCGAGGAGAGCAAGAGCCGTGATACCCATATCGGTGTGGTAGAGGGTATGCAGTTCGACCGTGGTTACCTGTCAGCTTACTTCATCACCGACTCGGAGAAGATGGAGTGCGTGATGGAGAACCCCTATATCCTGATCTACGACAAGAAGATCTCAAACATCAAGGACTTCCTGCCCATCCTGCAGCCTGCTGCTGAGAGCGGACGCCCCTTGCTGGTCATCGCAGAGGATGTTGACTCTGAGGCTCTGACCACACTCGTTGTAAACCGTCTGCGTGGCGGCTTGAAGATCTGCGCTGTGAAGGCTCCTGGCTTCGGTGATCGTCGTAAGGCCATGCTCGAGGATATCGCTACCCTGACTGGTGGCGTTGTGATCAGCGAGGAGAAAGGTCTGAAGCTGGAGCAGGCTACCCTCGAGATGCTGGGTACCTGTGACAAGGTAACCGTATCTAAGGACAATACGACCATCGTGAATGGTGCCGGCGAGAAGCAGGCCATCCAGGATCGTATCGCCCAGATCAAGAAGGAGATCGAGGTAACTACCTCTTCTTACGATAAGGAGAAGCTGCAGGAGCGCCTGGCTAAGTTGGCTGGTGGTGTGGCCGTACTCTACGTAGGTGCCAACTCAGAGGTAGAGATGAAGGAGAAGAAGGATCGTGTTGACGATGCACTCTGTGCTACCCGTGCTGCCATCGAGGAAGGTGTCGTAGCTGGTGGTGGTACTACTTACATCCGTGCCCAGGAGGCTCTGAAGGACGTGAAGGGCGACAATGCCGACGAGCAGACCGGTATCAACATCATCTGCCGCGCCATCGAAGAGCCGCTGCGCCAGATTGTCACCAATGCCGGTGGCGAGGGTGCCGTCGTAGTCCAGAAAGTTCGCGAGGGTAAGGGCGACTTCGGTTACAATGCCCGTACCGACGTGTATGAGGATCTGCGCGAGGCAGGTGTCATCGATCCCGCCAAGGTGGCCCGTGTGGCTCTGGAGAATGCCGCTTCTATCGCCGGCATGTTCCTCACCACTGAGTGCCTCATCTGCGACAAGCCTGAAAAAGAGCCCGCTATGCCAATGGGCGGCGCACCAGGTATGGGTGGAATGATGTAATTTTGTAAAGTCTACATATCAATATGAGGGGTGAATCAGGTGGTTCATCCCTTTTTTTTGTTAGTAATTGTAAAAAGACACTTTATTTTTGATGTTTTTTCTTGGATAGAAAATAAAAACAAATTAATTTTGCAACGTGACGGATTAATCGTTAATGCATTAACTATTTAAAATGCCCCTCGACATTATAGAAATTGAACATTTAAATAAAGATATTTTTTTGATTTGTTTTAGTAGATTAGTTTTTAAGTAGTTTGTTTTTGAAAACCGGTTGTCGGGAGACAATCGGTTTTTTTTATTATAAAATTTGGTATATTCAGATATAATTACTATCTTTGCAGTCGCAATACTAATAATTTTAAACTTATGGTTGCCTTATTTTTGATTATTATCTGTGTGTTGCTGGTAGGTTTTGGTGCTGCTTTCTGGTTTATGTACCGCTATTATGAACGCCAGCTGAAGAGAGAGATTAAACGCGCTCAGAAGAGCGAACTGCTAAAAACCGTATTCCTGGACAATATCAGCCGTGCCCTGCGCACGCCAGTGAAAGCTATCCTTGGATATAGCAATCTCATCCTTGAAGAAAGGGATGATCAGATGCAGCCTGCCCAGGTAAGGGAGATGGCTACCCATATCAACAAGAATACCGAGGATGTGCTGAGTTTCATCGGTCACCTGCTGGAGCTGTCGAAGTTTGAGGGTATCACCCCCGCATTCACTTTTATAGAAGTGAATCTCTCCGAGTTGTTTGCTTCTTATCGTCGTGAGGCGCAGACTGTTGCCAAGAAAGATGTGGCTGTACGTGTGAGAACAGACCTGTCGCCACACTGCAGAGGCCGGCTCGACACCAACTTCATGCATCAACTCATGATGCATCTTCTGACGAATGCCTCCAATCACACCACCCAGGGTGATATCACAATCTACTACACTAATGAGCGCAAAGGCCTGAAGGTTGTTATTAGCTATATGGGTAATGGGCAGGCAGAGTTGATAGGCGAGGATATCTATACATTCCTTCAGAGAGAAGATGCGCTGAACCTGACTAACGAGTCGTCGGGTCTTGAGCTCTCTTTGTGTAGAGCTATCGTCGATGCTCTTGGCGGCGAGTTGGATATCAACTCGGATACTGGCAGAAAGACCAATGCTACTTTCTGGTTCCCCTGTAAAATGGTTAACATTCACAAAGATATGTAATGAAGAAAGACGAGAAATTTGTGATCACCGTCAACCGCGAGTTAGGTAGCGGCGGTCGGACCATTGCCCGTAAGGTGGCAGAGAAGCTGGGCGTAGCACTTTATGACAAGGTGCTTATTAAGAGTCTGGAAGAGAAGTACAACCTCACCACCGAGGAGATTGAGAAACTGAAAGGCAGCAACCATCCATGGTGGGAGGATTTCAAGCGCATAGCGAGCATCGGCGGGAGCTGGATACTGGAGCATAGCCCGTATCACAGTCCGGAGGATGTAAAGAGTCTGTTCGATCAGCCAACCACCGATGAACTCTACAAAGCTGAGACAGAGATACTGCAAGGCATCGCTGAGAATGAGTCGTGCGTCATTACTGGTCGATCCGCATTCGATGTGTTCCGTGCCCACCCCAACCACCTGAGTATCTTCATCCAAGCCTCGTTGCCTTACCGCGTGAATCGGGTGATGCGCAAGCAGAACGTTTCCCGCGACACCGCCCGTAAGATCATTGAGAAGGTGGACAAGATGCGTGAGAACTATGTGAAGAAATATACCGGCACCTCGCGTTATGATACCCGTAACTACGACCTTGTGGTGTATGCCGACTGTCTGTCGGAAGAGGAAATCGTGGATATCATCATGAAGTATATTAAGTAGCGGATTGATATTTTTCAGCTAATTCTTTCTTTTCTTTTTGATTTTTTTTCTAACTTTGTCCCCAGATATGCAGAAACTGATAGATCTTTATAGGCAATGGAAGGGGGCAGAGCCTGCCAATGTCCATCAATTAGCCGGGGCTGGGAGTAACCGCTCCTACTTCAGATTGACGGATCAAGACGGGCAAACCGTGATCGGCGTGATTGGTACCAGTCGCGATGAAAATCATGCCTTTATCTATCTGACAGAACATTTTAGCCGTCGTAAACTGCCAGTGCCTGAGGTGCTGGCGGCCAGCGACGATGAGCTTCGCTACCTGCAGACTGACCTCGGGTCGGTATCGCTCTTCGATGCCGTGCGTGGTGGTCGTGAGGCGGGTGGCCGTTATACGTTGAAAGAGCAAGAACTGTTGCGCAAGACCATTCGCGAGTTGCCGAACATCCAGATACGTGGTGCCCGCGGACTCGACTTCTCCAACTGCTATCCCCAGGCGGAGTTTAATGTGGATAGTGTGCTGTTCGACCTAAACTACTTCAAATACTGCTTCCTGAAAGCGACGGAGCTCGACTTCCATGAGCTGAAGCTGGAGGCAGACTTCCGCCTGTTTGCTAAGGATCTGACGACGGATACCGATAATCCCGTGCCCGAGATGGAGTGTTTCCTCTATCGTGACTTCCAGGCGCGCAACGTGATGCTTGATCCTGAGGGTAATCCCCGTTTCATCGATTATCAGGGTGGAAGAAAAGGACCTTATTACTACGACTTAGCTTCATTTCTCTGGCAGGCTTCTGCCAAGTATCCCCACAAGCTGAGGCGCGAACTCGTGTATGAGTATTACAACTCGCTGAAGAACTACATCGAGGTGCCTCCTGCCCGCCATTTCGCCAACCGGCTGTCGCTTTTCGTGCTGTTCCGCACCCTGCAGGTGCTGGGTGCCTATGGCTTTAGAGGCTATTACGAGCAGAAGAAGCACTTTATTGAGTCGATACCCCCCGCCATCCATAACCTGCGCGAGCTGTTGGCAAGCTCCTCACAGTTCCACTATCCATATCTGATGGATGTGCTCAGACAGCTCACCGAGCTGCCTCAGTATGCCCAGATAGAGACGATAGGTAGTCGTGCTGACGGTTATAAGATCACCGACCTTAATCCTTATAAGGCTCACCCGCAGGATGGTCCTGCCACCTTCTCGAAGTATGATGCGCAGGGACCGCTGGTGGTGCGTGTGTTCAGCTTCTCCTTCACCAAGGGCATTCCTGAGGATGAGAGTGGCAATGGTGGTGGTTATGTGTTCGACTGTCGTAGTACCCACAACCCCGGTCGTTATGAGCCGTATAAGAAGTTGACGGGTCTTGACGAGCCGGTGATCCGCTTCCTGGAGGACGACGGGGAGATCCTGACGTTCCTCGACTCAGTGTATAAGTTGGCGGATGCCCACGTGCGCCGTTACATCCAGCGTGGTTTCACCTCGCTGATGTTCTGCTTCGGCTGTACTGGCGGTCAGCATCGCAGTGTGTATTCAGCCCAGCATCTGGCGGAGCATATCCACGAGAAGTTTGGTATTGAGGTGCGCATCTGTCATCGTGAGCAGCACATCACCCAGACCCTCGAGGCGCGACAGCACGAAGTCTGATTGCAGGCTGTCTGTCGTCAATTGTCGCCTCTGTCGCAACAAGTGGGTGAAAAATCGAGTGCGAATGCTTGCAAGCAAGCGTCATAGGTCTTATCTTTGCAACGAAATTTTAAAATTAAATAAGTATGGCATTATTAGCAGCATTAGAATTTGGCGATAACAATATCGGACGTTATTCCAAGAGTTATCTGGTATCAGACTGCCGGTTTGTATTCAAACGCCCCTTCAATTCGTACCGTCCTGAAGGTATCGCCCGTTGCGAGCGTCTGGAACTGGATGTGATAGCTCCGGGTAAGAATGACTTGAACCTGTTTGACTGGTATGACAAGCAGGGCGTGCAGAGCGGGCGCATCGTTATCAGCTTGGCTGCAGAGGCTAAGCTGGATGAGAAAGACGCCCAGGTGATCCTTTTCGAGAATGCCAAGTGCTTCTCCCTCTCAGAAAGTTATGATATCAACTCTTCCCGTCGGCGCAACTTGAAACTTGCGCTCGAGGCAGAGACGATCACTGTTGATAATATCATTTTTCAGCATTTATAAATATATTTAGGTTATGGCAACACTGTCGAATGAGTTAAGAGCGGTGATGGTTCCGGATAATTTTCTGGATAATCCCAAGAATGTGCTGAAGGAGAACTGTTTGGTCATCCAACAATTCTCATATGAGTGTGAGCGTATGCGCAATAATAGCAGTGATGTATATGGTGCTACCAAGCCCGTGATCATGAGATTCACCATCCGCGTGAATTCACCGGTGCATGCGAAAGAGTTCTATCATCGTCTGGCCTTGAACGGTCATTACGACTTCTCCGTCCTGTTTAACGTGACTTACGACGCTAACCGTCGTTTGGCTGATTACGAGGACGGTATGGTGGTAAACGGCTATATCGTAGGCGTGGAAGAGAACTACAACAGTATGAAAGACCAGGAAGGTATCGACAAGCAAATGCTGCTCGACGTAGAGATACTGGTACGTTCTACCATCTATATGGGTAGAGAGGAACAGAATAATTTGAAGAGTGTATTTATCCATTAAAATTATAAGACTATGGCTGCATCTACAAAAATAGAAACGACAGGAACAGTAACATTGATAATTTACAATGTGACCGGTACATGTGATCCAAAGGGAGAACCATTAACAGAGCAACTTGATCTTGAGATGAAAACAGGATCTTCTTATAAAGAAGATTATTGTAATTATGATGCAAACTGGACAGAAATTACTACCGTTCAAGAGGGAATGAAACCTCCTACGAAAAGTATAAAAAGTGGTAATGGTGTCGTAAGGTTTGCGTTCAATCTACAGAATATACATTTCACGAAAGAGATGTATAAGCCGAATGAGATTATCGCTGAGATTCAGATCGCTCCAGGGTCTGAAGATAAAGGTACAGATAGCTCTGGTATGACATTTACAGCTGAGATCTCCAAGGCAGATCTGGAATCATCTTTTATCAATAAGCAGGTGACATTGAAGTGTGACAATACTGAAGTATGCGATGATTACTATATTCATGAGATTGTGCCCCAATACAAGCAGGATGCCATGTATGTCACCTTTAAGATGTATAGTCCAGACAAAATGCTGACGCTACATGATTACTGTCGTTCGTTTGTGTCGAAGAAGTTATGTTCTGAAATTCTGTCTGAAGAGATTAAGAACTATAAACTGCCTTATAAAAAAGATTCGACAGTGTCTATAGACTACAATAACCTGAAAATGTTGAAGAAAGGCACACAAGAGCATATCTTCCCTTATTTGGTGCAGTATAATGAGAGCTTCTATTCTTTCCTGAAGCGTACCACCAATAGGTGGGCTGAGTTCTTGTATTACGAGGATGGTAATCTGTGTGTCGGTTACAAGGGCGATGCAGTTGATAAATCAATTCTGGATACTGCCAGTAATACCACCTATAGTGATTTGACAAATAATCTCCCGACCCAGGAGAATATTGGCTCTTATCATGCAGAGGCGCCAATTGATAAGCAGATTTTGAATAACCCTTTGACTAAAGGTGAGTATGATATTGTTAAGGGTGAGATGGATAGTCTTCTGAGTTTTAAGGAAAAGGATGGTGATGTCTATTTGATGAAGAAGGCCGCTGCTTTCCTTAACAATGAAAAGACCATTTTAAAATTTCTCGTTGACCAGATCGTTGATGACGGCATAGCTGCTTATCAGGCAAATAAATATAGTGAAGGTCTCAACACCGACTTTGATAATATGTATTTCAACAATAAGTCGAATTCTGAGATCAAATTTAATGATGAGCAGTTCAGTGGTAAAACGAAGTTAAATCCGTTCTCAGAGTTTTCACCCATCCTGGATTCTGACGTCTATCAAAAAGTTATAAAACAGGAGCTTGTGTCAGGCCAGAATTCCATCATCGTGGAATTCGAAACCACCTATCCAGATATCAAGTTAGGACAGATTATCACCAAAAATGACAAGAATTATCTTGTGGTGAAAGTAGAGGGTTATCAGCCTAAGATTTTGAAAATCATGAATGATAACGAGATTGTGTTTTGTACTGATCCGAAGAAAGTTAATTTTAAAATTACTGCCATTCCTGAAGTTACTGATTCTGGCACTCAAACAAAGTATTTTCCATCAATTATTCCAGAAGGTCATGTGAGGTATTCCGGTACTCAGATGGCTAAGGTGTCAGATGTCAACGACCCCTTGCGTCAGAATCGTGTGCGCGTGAAGTTCAATTGGCAAGGAAGTAAAGAGTGGAGCACTCCGTGGTTGCTATTTGCAAGTAGCTCAGGTACGGAAAATGCAGGAATCTATGCCCAGCATTACAAGGGGGATCAGGTGGTTGTGAATTTCCTTAATGGCAATGTGGAGCGTCCCTATGTCGTAGGTACTGTAGATACCACAATGCCGTTTGCTTTGAGGGCCAATAACATCGTTCACAGGACTCCCGCTGGTCAATCAATCAAGATGAGTGACGGCTATGGTGCAGGTCTGAATGCACTTCTTGCATCCTTTAATCCTGGTCTTAAGATGATTCAGAGCCTCGATCCTGCAAATACGTCCTTTGGAGGTTTTAGTGGCAATAAGAGCATGGAAGGTAGTATTGAATTGTGCGATAAGTATGGTTTTTGGAGTATCAAGGGCTGTACCGACAATAGAAATATCACGATCAAGTCGCCTTGGGGTGATGTGAAAATCAATGCCTTCACGGGTATTACTATCAGTGCACCTAATGGTGACGTGAAAATCAAAGGTAAGAATGTGTCGATAGAGGCAGGCAACAACCTGACACTGTCATCGGGTAAGAATATCAGTCAGAAGTGGTGGATGGACGGTGAGAGTTATAATACAGTTACGGTTGCGAGAACCGCCACTAATTTGCTGACCGATAAGATTGCCTCACTCCTTGTGAATGTGACCGATTTATCTCTACTGCGACATATCGTAGAGGTAATATTTAAGCCTGTGGAGGGTAAGATCCAGATTTCGGCAGGTCGCTATATGATGCTCGAAGCTGGCGGTAAAAAGACTGGTTATCCAATTGAAGCCTATAGGAAGTCGATGCAGAAACCGGCTCAATTTGTGTCATCGTTTAGTATCTTTTCAGATGATAAAATATGTGCCGAATCTTTTGAAAGGATCACTAAGGTTGTAAATAAGTGTTATGATGATCAAGCTAATCTTTATTTGGTGGCCAAATCTAAAAAATTGGGGCTTGACATATTGATTAATGATTACAAGAACAAAGATGGTGAACTGCAATGTAATACTATTGATAGTATCATCAATGATCTTTGGGCTAATCCAGACAAAGACCCCAAGACTGTTATAGGATTCAAGGGTGTATTTGAGGATGTTACAGCTGATCAGGATCCGAAGTTGAATATCATTGCTCATTTCAAGAAAGTAGCAACAGCAACGATAGCTGGAATTACCAGCGATAAACTACTTAAGAATATGTGGACACAAACTGTTGGACTCCAGACAACAAAGAAAAATGCCCTTATTGAAGCGGTGAAACAGCTTGCAGGAGCCATTAAGAAATTGAAGAATCTTGAGGTTAAATCAGGTAAGAATAACAAATACCAGGTATTGAATAATACCCTTACTACCAATAATCTACCTGATTTCAGTCTGCTCAAGAAACTGAAGGATGATGATACTTATAAAAAATTCAGTGTGGAGTATCCTGATATTGCTGCTGAAAAGAAGAAAGTATGTCGGAAATTCTTTATCGACTTAGTGAAAGGTTTTGAGATTCCTCGTTCTGCAACGGAGTGTAATGGAATTACGAAACCCACCGTATTCGCTGAGCCTAAGCCTGACTGCTCGGATGAAGATTGGGCAAAGTATTGCAGGAGCATACAGACAATCAAAAAGAAGAAGGAGGAGTCTTTCTGGTCACAGGTAGGAGAAGGTGTTGGAGATGCGCTTGCGAATAATTTCTCCGGTGTACTTGATATTAAGAACATGTTTACTGATTTTTGCAGTCTCTTCTACGGATCCAGCAAGAAAGGTGAGATCCTCTTCTCGACTAATGATGGTACAATGGTTCTTGACAGGGGTATCTACCGAGCAAATGTTGGTGGTGCAGAAGGCTTGGAACCCGACCCACAGCATCCTCGTGAACCTAATGGTAGTGCCTATGTAGGAAGAGTTAGAAAAGCAATGTTAAGTGTATAATATTAAAGGAGATTGAGTATGGATTATATATTTGACGATTGGAAGAAAGCCATGGGCGACTTCCTGAACTGTGTAGAAAAAGATGTTGAAGAGATCCACAAGCAGAAGATAGCCATGCAGCAGCTGAAGACCGATATCTTCGAGCGACTGGATCAAGGACAGTATATCTATGATGAGAATCGCATCGTGATCTCAGCACCAGAGATTATTATCGGCCATGTGGATAGGAGCGGTGATCTGAAAAGCGGTGGCAAGGTGATTGTCCGAGGCTCAGAAGTGGATGTCGAGGGTGTCGGGGAGACAGGTAAAATCATCAGCCGTTCCCCTGTGATTCAGCAGATCGCTGTCGATCCCGGTATCGATGGGCAAGAGGCTGTGGTCTATCCACATTCTGCCGTACTGACTCAAGCTCGTTCGGTGGTACTTCAGAGTAATGATGCCAAAGATACATTCTCCAGACCCATTACTATTTCCGGAGGTAGTGGTATCACCATCCATTCTGACCAGTTGCTGGATATCGATGCTTCTGTCTCAAGCGAAGTGCGTAAGGCCGCTATTGAAGCTAAAGTGTCAGCACTGAAGCAACAGAAGAGTGATTTGAAGACGCTCACCTCGAAGCAGAAGAGTGACATCGAGAAGTTCTTCAAAAATCTGCAGGATACGATTGATGATGAAGAGAAGAAGAATGACAGTGCCTATAACACCCGCGTTAACATGGTCGCTCTTGAGAAGGATCGTTACATTATGGAGAGCATGATGCCGTCTTTATACCGTCTGACCATCGACTTCATTCATAGTGTGTCGAAGCAGGCTGAGGTGAACCGACAGATTACTGCTTTGGAGGCGGAGAAGAACGCTATCAAGTCGGGTGATGACTTCAAGAAGAAGACGACAGGCGCCCAATTGTCGCTCAATGCGGAAATGATCAATATGACGACGCAGGACGGTGACAGCAACTTCCGTTCGAACGATGGAGCTGGCATCCGTGTCTGGACGCCTCAGATGGGTATCAGCATGAATAAGCCTGACGGCACACTTGTGGAGAATGGTACGTTCGCTCTGTCTTCGGAGAATGTGATGATCACCACTGCTAACCCGAAGGCCGATGGCAGCGAAATTACTTCTGCCGGTCAGGTGAATATCTCGTCGAAAGACATCAGGCTGGAGGCAATGGACTATCAGAAGAAAGATGAAAAATACACAGAGAAAGGCTTGGCTGCCGATGGTAAGGTGAGCATCACTGCTAAGGCGATTGAGGTATCTACCGCCACACCTTCGAACTTGGAGCGCGACGACAAGGGTAAGCTCACGAAAGGTGAATTCAAGTCGGAGGGTGACTTCATCCTCAGATCGAAGACGGTGGCAGTGGAGACACTCGACTACGAGGTGGCTGAGGGCAAGCTGAAGCCCAAGACGCTGACTAAAGACAGTAAGATTGAGATGCGCTCAGAGAAGATGGGTATGCTCGCTGCCGATACGGAAGGCAAGGCTACCGGAAGCATCAGCTTGAACGCCAAGGCCGTTGCCGTGAAGTCGATGGATGTGGATAAGGAGAAACTTACCGACGACAAGCTCGCTGCAGGCAGCACCATGACGCTCGTATCTGAAAAGATGTATGTAGGCTCTAAGTCGAAAGACATCAAGAGCAAGAAGATACAGGCTGTCAGCGAAGAGATCGGGGCCTTTGCCGACAAGACGCTGGAGATACAGCAGGGCGACGGAAAGGCTGTGGTACAGCTCGATGGCGGCAATGCTTCTCTGGGTGGTAGCAAGACTGAGGTATATGGTCCAACCACCATCAACGACAAGACGGAGGTGAAGGGTGAAGTGAAGGCTCCCAAGGCTTCGATTGATCACCTGGAAGCGAAGTCGTCGTTCAAGTCGCCTAATATCACTGATGGTATGGGTGCCGGCGGTGCTGGCGGTGGCGGTAGCCTGAGTGCCAAACTCAAGACAGAGGATGCGCCGAAGGAGTAGGTTAGTGTTTAGAATTTAGTGTTTAGAGTTAAAAAGAGATAGATATGAAACGTTCTATTATTAATAAGCTGAGTCAGTTGTCTGAAGAGTTGAAGGGTTATGTTGGTGCTTTGAACTACCGCTATATGAACCTTTGTGTCAAAGCAGAAGAAGCATCTATGCTGCCCATCCAAGTGCCCATTGAGGATCAACTGAAGAATATTGAAGATGTGGGTTTTGTCGGCAAGAAGGATGGTGACGACTATTCTATTTATATCGTTCCGAAGATTCAGGACGACCTGCTTGATATTGCGAAGGCAACCAAGGTCGCCCATCCTGAGTTTATCCAGGAAATCGTGAAGGAAACGGTGGATCCTGGTGATGGTAGCGGTAAGCAGGAGGTGTCGTATCTGAAGCTGACTATGCCAGAGGTGAATGATGATCGTCGTGATGTGCTAAACCAGAGTGTTGACACCTTCTACAAAATGTGTAAGGCTGACATGGAGAAAGCCAAGATGGAAGCGGATGTCCAGTTTGCGGCATTAAGTGCCGATATAAGTCCATTGGAGGTTGACAATATGAAGCAGGCTGTGGATGAGGTGAACGACATGTGGATTAATAAACGCGAAGGGATACATGATGATAAACTGAAGGAGATAGAGGATGCCTATAACCAGTGGCTGACTCATCAGCAGACTTCGGCTCAGAAGAAGCAAGAAGATGATGCTGCCCATAATCAGAATGTAGGCTCGTCGATGAAAATGTCATCTGAGGATGAGGAATAAGTTTAACCATTTAATAATTATTGGGTATGAAAAAGTTTTTGGTATCAACGATGGCTATAGCCATCAGTGCACTGGTGTTGACCGGTTGCTCTAAGAATAGTGATCCGTATGTTCCGCCGACGCCGACACCAACACCGCCGGAACCGACGGACGTGGAGAAGTACAATGCGAAATTCTTGGAATATGTTGGTGGCACAATCGCACCAGAGCAGGACTGGGGCTTCGGTGCCTCAAAGGTAGCTGCGGCCCGTGGTCTTACACGTGCTGAAGATGCTGGTTTTGTTGTCTCAGAAGAAAAAGTCAAACAATACCAAAAAGACTTCTGTACAGAGTTAGCTGACAGCCTTCCTGAGGGTAGAAAGGAACCGGGCAACTATATCAAGAACTTCGAGTTTGAATCCCATGGTCCTTTCCGTTTGAATTTCGTGTATTCCTTTACTGAGACACAAATGGAGATCGGTTATTACTATTATAACCCGAAAGTGGAAACCTATGATAAAAGGAAGGAAGTGGCTCTGACCAAGCAGTTCAAGACTGATTTTGAAGCAAATGCGTATCTCCAATATACCACGTATAGTTCTCCTTCACCTAGTCAATGGGAGCTATATAAATCAAATATGGGTGCTTATATCTGGGATAGTTATAATGCAAAGTTAGTTCAGGGTCATATGATTACGCTGAAGATTGAGGGGAATGTAGATGTTCCAGAAGGCTATTATGTAGGCTTCTATACCAAGATTGACGGTGAGAAGTACTATACCAACCGTTACCTGAATAAGAATGAGAGCAACACCAGCTTTGTCGTGATCGATAGTAATAACGATAAATCTCTTTTGAAAAATGTTTTCTTAGTAGGTATTGAGGACCGTATGACATATGAGGGTATTCCGGCGGACATCGATTGTAATGATGTGATTCTCGATGTGTATAAGCATATAGATAAAGGTTGTCCTACACTTGTGATCCCGGAGAAGAAAAAGAATCCTGTATTTCGTATCATTGGTGAGGATATCAGTGCAGAAACATCCTCTGACTTCGACTTCAATGATATCGTGCTCGATGTGCAGTTGACCGATAAGGGTGCCAAGTGCTGGCTGCAGGCTGCCGGTGGCCAGTTACCTGTTCGTATCAACAGAGACGACAATTTTGAAACTCACAAGCTGTTTAAGGTGGATCTGAATACGATGGTGAATACTAATGCTCCTGCGAAAGGCTTACCTGGAAAGGATGGACTGCCACCTGTGGAATTCACCATTGAAGGCAAATTCTCGTCAGTTCTGGATGTGCCTATTCAGGTGTACAAGAATAATCAATGGATTGATTTCTTTGCCGAAAAAGGAAAATCGGCTTGTAAGATTCTCGTTGATGATCCCAACTTCAAGTGGCCTGACGAGCGCGAAAGTCTTAATCAGAAATATACTAAGTTCAATGATTGGGTGAAGGATCCATCAGTGAAATGGTATTAATCAGACTATCTTCATGGTCAGCATCAGCAGATCGTCTGTCTGCGGTGCTGACCCACGATGGCTCTCCACTGCTTCTTGCATGATGGAGAGCATTTTTTTAGGATCCACATTGTTGCGGGCACAGGCATTCAGACGGGTCAGCATACGCTTCTGACCGTAGGGCTCATAATTAGTGTTCGCTGTCTCAAACAAACCATCGTTGTAGAGGAAGAGGGTGAAGTCTTCTATGAGCGTGATGCGTTGTTCTACGTAATTGAAATTTTCTACGAGACCAACAGGAACGTTAGATTCGACCTCCAGCAACTTGGCTCCCAGCGACGGGCTGACAACAACAGGTGCAGGGTTGCCCGCATTGCAATAGGTGAGCTGCGCTGTGTTGAGATCGAGCACACCTACGAAGAGGGTAGAAAACATCTCATTATAATTGATGGTACACAGCGAATTGTTCATTGATGAGACGATGGTGGCAGGAGATGGTGTCTGCTCATTCTGGCAATTCAGCGTGGCTGATGTGCGGAAAATGCTGCGGATCACTGACATCATCAAGGCTGCCTTTACGTTGCTGCCTGGTACGTCGCCAATGCAGAAGACCACCTTTGTACCAACATAGAAATAGTCGTAGAAGTCGGCACTCACATCAGGGGCTGATGCCAACACTTTCTGAACATCCAGATGGTGGCGGGCATTCTCAATCTCTGAGATATTGGGCAACATGGCAGACTGGATATCGCTGGCAATCTGAAGCTCTTTACTCAACAGCTCCTGTTCCACAATCAGATTGTTGACCTGCTTGAACTTCGTGGTGTATTTCCAAACGATATAGAAGATCAGCAGCAGACCCAAGAACTGGAAAAAGAAACCCACAATGTTGACCCTGTCGAGTTCCTGACTTGTTGTTTCATTATCTGAAGCCAGATCTTTGAAGAAAACGTCAGCGGTCAGAATGCCGATAACCTCATTATTCTGTCCGTGAATAGGCAGACTGTATGTGCGGATGAGCAGGTCAGAGCCTCCTTTATCGAAGTACGGCTCTGTCCAGATGGCAGAGTCGTTCTCAAATGGGATGGCAAACCAATCCTGTTTGGTATAGTCGTAGGGCAACAGCTTAGTACGCGGCTGTCCTTGTTTGTCAATATTCTCTGGATAGGCAAAGGGGGCAAACAACCTGTCCTTCTGGGGGTAATAACCAGGACGCATGGCGACAGCACTACCGACGATATAATCATTGTTAGACACCAGGCGCGAAGTGATGCCATAGAACATGTCAGGGTTGTCAAGATGAACCTGCACTTCACCTATTGTAGCCTGAACGGCACTCTCCACACTGGTCTCGAGCTTGGCGACGCGTTGTGTCCTCTCCATATAATGATAAGTCCTCTCAATCGACTGCTGGCGGATTCTTTTACGGGTGTAGATGAACTGTGTTATATTTAAAACCTGTGAAAGAATAGCTGCAAAAATAATAAACGCAATACCTGCCTGCGCCTTACGTATGGTCTTTTTTAAGTGACTCTTGAACATGCTTTTGTTATTTTGGGGGCAAATTTACTATTTTTGACTGACACCAACAAACACTTTCCAAAAAAATACGCTTTTTTTTGGATTTTTGCCCACTTATTAGTACCTTTGCAGGCATGAAACAGGCGATGATCTTTGCAGCGGGCTTAGGAACCCGTTTGAAACCCTTGACCGATACGATGCCAAAGGCATTGGTGAGGGTAGGGGGGCAACCGCTTCTTTGGCATGTGATCATGAAACTGAAAGAGGCTGGCTATGAACGCCTTGTGGTGAACGTACATCATTTTGCCAACCAGATTGTTGATTATCTGGTTGACAATGATCATTTCGGATTAGACATCCGTATCTCCGACGAGACGGAGGCACTCTTAGAGACGGGCGGTGGTATCAAGAAGGCATTGCCGCTTTTCGACCAAGAGAGTCCGATTCTTATTCATAATGTCGATATACTCAGTAATCTTGACTTGACTGCCCTGCCCATGGATGCACCTTTGTTGGTGGTGAGTCAGCGCCCTACGAAACGCTATCTGCAGTTCGACGACACGATGCGTCTCGTGGGGTGGAAGAATATTGAGACGGGGCAGGTGAAAGGTCGCGAGGGTAAGCCTTTGGCATTCAGTGGTATTCATGTGTTTCATCCATCGCTGGCACCGCTGTTGGCAGATTGGCCGGATTGTTTTCCAATCATGGATTTCTATCTGAAGGCCTGTGCCGATTACCTGATTCGGGGCTATGAGGCTCACGACCTGCGGCTGCTCGATGTGGGAAAGCTCGATACCTTAGATCAGGCTGAAGCCTTTATCGATAGTAAAAAGTAAATTATCAAATTGTAAATTATATTTATGACACAGAAGATTATTATTTTAGACTTCGGCTCACAGACGACACAGCTTATAGGTCGTCGTGTGCGTGAACTGGATACCTTCTGCGAGATTATGCCCTACAACAAATTCCCCAATGATGATCCTTCGGTGATCGGTGTGATTCTGAGTGGCTCGCCCTACTCAGTACACGACCCAGAGGCATTCAAGGTTGATTTGTCGCAGTTTGTCGGCAAGGTGCCCGTTCTGGGAATCTGTTACGGTGCGCAGTTCATCTCTCACACATTGGGTGGTAAGGTGGAGAAGGCCGACTCTCGTGAGTATGGTCGTGCAAATCTCGAGACGGTAGATACCACGAATCCGCTCTTTAAAGGTTTTGAACAGCATTCGCAGGTGTGGATGAGCCATGGTGATACGATTACCGCCATCCCTGATGACTTTAAAGTAATCGGCTCTACAAAGGATGTGCGTAACGCCGCTTTTGCTTCGACACAACAGCCCGTCTGGGCCGTACAGTTCCACCCGGAGGTGTTTCATACGTTACAGGGGAAACAACTGTTAAAGAATTTTGTTGTTGATATCTGCGGTAGCCGTCAGGAGTGGAGTGCAGCATCATTCGTGGATTCTACCGTGGCAGAACTGAAGGCACAACTGGGTAACGATCGCGTGATTCTCGGTCTCTCAGGTGGTGTTGATTCATCGGTGGCTGCGGTGCTTCTTAACCGTGCTATAGGCAGTAATTTGACATGTATCTTTGTGGATCACGGTATGCTCCGTAAGAATGAGTTCCGTCAGGTGATGGACGATTATCAGGTGCTGGGGTTGAACGTGATCGGCGTAGATGCCAGTGAGAAGTTCTTCAGCGACCTTTCCGGTGTGACGGATCCAGAGCAAAAGCGCAAGATTATTGGTCGTGATTTCGTGGAGGTTTTCAACGCTGAAGCCAAGAAGATTACCGATGCCAAGTGGCTGGCTCAGGGTACCATCTATCCTGACCGTATCGAATCATTGAATATTACCGGAAAGGTGATTAAGAGTCATCATAATGTGGGTGGCCTGCCCAAAGAGATGCATCTGCAGCTCTGTGAACCGCTGAAGTGGCTGTTCAAGGACGAAGTGCGCCGTGTGGGGCGTCAGCTTGGTATGCCTGAACATTTGATTAACCGTCATCCGTTCCCAGGTCCTGGCCTCGCCGTTCGTATCTTAGGTGACATCACCCCGGAGAAAGTACGTATCCTTCAAGATGCCGATGATATCTATATCCGCGGTCTTCGCAATTATATCTGTGAAGATGGTGAAGCGCTTTACGATAAGATATGGCAGGCTGGTGCCATCCTCCTTTCAACTGTGCGTAGTGTGGGTGTGATGGGTGATGAGCGTACCTATGAGCATCCTGTAGCTTTGCGTGCCGTGACTTCTACCGATGCGATGACTGCCGATTGGGCTCATCTGCCTTATGACTTCATGGCAAAGGTGTCGAATGAGATCATCAACAAAGTGCGTGGTGTGAACCGCGTTTGTTACGATATATCTTCAAAGCCACCTGCTACGATTGAGTGGGAGTGATTGGCAGGGTGAATACAAAGCGGGCACCAGCGGTGTAGCTAAGGTCGAGCGAGAGATCGCCTCCAAGACTTCGGGCAATGTTACGGCTTAAAGGCAGACCAATTCCTGTGCCAGTCTTGTATTCGTCAAGCTGAACAAATTCCTTAAATATTTCTTCAGCCTTTTCCTTGGGGACGCCGCAACCGGTGTCCTCAATGCTTATTTGGACTTCATCATCCACCTTCTTACAGGTCATGAGGATCTTACCCCCTTCTGGCGTGAACTTCATTGCGTTGTCGAGTAGCTGTGAGATAGCTTGTGTGGCATAATACTCGGCGGTCTGGATCTGCTCCTCATCAGCGAACTCTGTCACGAACTCAAACTGGTAGAAAAGATTGTCGCCCACACAGCTTAAGGCAATGACGTTCTGGCATAGTTGGTTGACACTAATTGTGTCGGTGCGCTCAATGTGGGTGCGACTGCTGGATTCAGAGAGGATGAGCAGTTTGTTGATGAGTGACGTGATGCGGTTGGTGTTCTCCACAATTTTCTCACTGGCTTCATGGCGAATCTCCTCTGGCAGTTCCACGTCCGGCTGAGCCATGACCTGTGAGAAACCTGAAAGGATATTCAACGGTGTTCGTATCTCGTGGGAGATGTTTTTTATAAACTCTGTCTTCATCCTTGACGACTCCTGCGCCTTGTCGCGGGCTATAGCCAGTTCCTCGTTCTTACGCTTCAGTCGGCGGTTCATCAGGAACCAGTAGCCCAGCAGAAGAAAAAGGGCGATAGCGATGACTACCGTGACGACGGCTGTGGTACGGACACGGTTCAGGCGTTTCTCCATATCGAACTCATTCACACGGAATAGTGTATTGAGTTCGTTGATTTGTGTGCGAGCATCCTTGCGGTACATGGAGTCAGTTAACTCGTACACTTCTTTATACATCTCAGCCATCTCCTCAAAACGTCCAAGTCCACTTAGGATTTTGGCACGTTGCTCACGGATCATCACAAGTGATGACTTGTCGTTGTAATCAAGGCTTTTAGAGAGTCGGCGGGAATTGAAGTCGAGGGCTTTCTGATAGTTCTTACGTTGCAGCCAGAGCTGTGCACGGTAATAGAGGATGCTCATCTGAATAAACTCAGTGTTTGCTGGAGCGGTGTGCTCTGCCTCGTCAATCTCTTTTTCCGCTAAGTCAAGTTGTTCCAAGCCAAGATGCATCTGGGCGCAGGCGAGGTGATAATAGGAATACCACACTTTTGAACTGGAAGTCGTCTTGTCATGATCGTAGTCTGTTATGCGCTCCAAAAGTTTTTGCCAATCAGCTGTCACTTCTTTCATCTCCTCCCACTGGTGATTCTCGTTGAGAGCATCGCAATAGTAGCTATAGATGTCGTTATAAGTTGATTCGTAGGTTTGGGTATTTCGGATAAACGAAATACTTAGTTTATAGCATTTTATGGCCTCTGGCAGATAGCCCATATTGTTGTAGGCATTACCCATTGCATAATTCGAAAGTGCCAAACCATAGTTGTCATTACGCTTGGTCGCATCATCATGCATCAACTTGACTTCGCGCAAGGCCGTGTTTACCTTGCCCATAAAAGTATATGTGTTTACCAGGTGCATCCATGTCTCGTAATAGTGCTCCCATTGTTCTGTACTTTTGTGGAAGGCCATATCCTTGGGTGCCTGTGCAATCAGAGAGTCGTTTAAATCGTGGTTATAAAGTTCGCAGATAAGGTCTATCCGTTTTTTACTCTCCATCTTCTCTTCTGCTGTTTGTGCCAAAGAAGATATGGATATGGTTAGCAGTAGTATATATAACGTTATTATCTTCATTTGGGTGCAAAGATACGATATTTTCTTTGATTGTTGGATGGTTTACGGAAAAAGATACACGAAACTTATAAAAAACGTTAAATTCATAAAAATAGAAGTCGTGAACTTATTTATAAATCTTGCTTTTTTATTAATTTTGTACCCAATATTGTCTAAATAGTACAAACATGAATGCAAAACTAAAATCAATTGCTAATTCCTTTGCCGAGGAGTATTGTAGTGACGCTATCTATCCAGCACATCTGTTCAAGGCTGTGCTCCATAAAGAAGTTGGGTTGGTGCACTTTATCGAAACAGAGTTGAATAAGGACTATTATTATTTGCAAGACTGGGCTGACGTGCAGATGCAGTTAGCACCGCGTGCAGTTCGTCCGATGCGAGATTTAGAATATAGTGAAGAGTCGGTAGCCGTTCTTGAAGAGGCAGAAAACTATATGGTGAAGTTCAACTTGGAGGAAACAACCGATGTCTGTGTATTGGCTTCTTTGGTAACGCCAGGTGTAGGCTTCTCGTTCGACCAGTTGAAAACGTTGCCCTTGACCCCCTCTGATATCAGTGCTAAGATGGGTGGTGCCAATGTTGAAGCTCCATATATGGAAGGCGCAGAACTCACTAAGCACACGCCTGCTGCCGGTGGTAAGGGAAGCCTGTCGAAGTATTGCATTGACAAGACTGCAATAGCTCGTGCTGGTAACTTGGATGAAGTGATTGGTTTTGAGAAGGAAATTTCGGTGATATATGAAATATTGGGTCGTAAGACGAAGGCTAACTTGTTGATTACAGGTGAGGCTGGTGTTGGTAAGACCTCTTTGGTGAACGGTTTCGTGCGTGAGTTGGCTGCTGACCATGTGCCAGGCTTCCTGAGTGGTGCTGTAGCATACGAGCTGGATACGGCTGCTTTGGGTGGTGATGCCCAGTATAAGGGCGAGGTGGAGGATCGCTTCAAGAATGTAATCTCCGAGGTGGAGAACCTGCCTAATGCCGTGCTGATCATCGAGTCCATCGATAAGCTGTTTGACAAGCAGGGCTCACTGTTCGGTGCTTCTTCTATCCTGAAGAACGAACTGAGCAAGGGTCGCTTGCAGCTGTTGGCTACCTCAAGCATTGACGGTTACACCAAGAATATCGAGACCGACAAGGAGATGACCTCTAAGTTGGAGAAGATCACCGTGGAGGAACCCACTGCTGATCTGACCTTGCGTATTCTCAAGGGTGCCCTGCCAGCCTATGAGGAATATCATGGACTGAAGGTGGATGAGACGGTGATGGGCGATGCCATCCGTCTGGCTAAGCGCTATCTGACGGAGAAGTCGCTGCCTGACTCTGCTTTCGACCTGATTGACCGTACAATGTCTCAGGTGAAGACAATGAACGACCTGACCGGAAATATTATTAACGAGCTGCGTGAGAAGCTAGAGGCTATCAAGGCATCAACCGAAGGCAAGGACAAGGCCGACGAGGGACTGATGAAGGAACTCGACTGGTTGAACTATGAGCTGTTTAATAAGGTCAGCTGTATCCTGCTGGCTGGTGTCGATTCTGATACCGACTTCAGTAAGATACCCACCATTCAGGAGCGTATCGACTTCCTGGGCGGTCTCTTGGATAAGCTGACAGAACTGAGTGAGCAGCAGCGTACAGAGCTGAAGAGCGACGACCTGAGTGCCGTGGTGGCTAAGCAAACTGGTATACCTTTGGGTAAAGTGCAAACCAAGGAACGCGACCGTCTGATGGGTGCAGAAGATACCCTGAAGAAGCGTGTGGTCGGACAGGATCACGCTGTGAAGAAGGTGCTCGACGCTGTGTATGAAGCCCGTTCCGGACTGAGCAAGAAGGGACAGCCGATGGGCTCGTTCTTCTTCCTGGGTCCGACCGGTACAGGTAAGACCGAGTTGGCGAAGGCTCTCGCAACCTTCCTCTTCGGTGATGAGAGCGCCCTGATCCGCTTTGATATGTCTGAGTTCAAGGAAGAACACTCGGTGGCCTTGCTATATGGTGCGCCTCCGGGATATGTAGGTTACGAGGAAGGTGGTCTGTTGGTGAACAAGATCCGTCAGAACCCGTATAGCGTGGTGCTGTTCGATGAGATCGAGAAAGCCCACAAGTCGGTGTTCGACCTGTTCCTGCAGATCCTTGACGAGGGTAAGTTGCATGACCGTCTGGGTCGTGTGGGTGATTTCTCTAATGCCCTCATCCTCTTCACCTCAAACATCGGTGCACAGACGATCGTGGAGAAGTTTAATAGCGGTGTTATCCCAGAGAACAACGAGCTGATGGATATCATGCAGGGTTACTTCCGTCCGGAGTTCCTGGCACGTCTGACAGAAATCGTTCCATTCTCACCGATCACCGACAAGACTGTTGTCCATATCTTCGACATCCACCTGAAGGGTCTGTTGAAGTTGTTGGAGGAACAGAATATCACCTTGACGCTGACACCGGAGGCTCGCGAGAAGATTGCCCTGCGCGGTTACAACCAGCAGTATGGTGCACGTCCTATCATCGGTATCATCCGTAAGGAGCTGCGTCACCCGATCTCTAAGATGATGATTGCCGGTGATGTGAAGGCTGGCGACAATATCGTGGTGGAAGCCGACAAGGACGGACAGGCTGTCTTTGTGGTTAACGGCAAGCGTTTTGGTAATCCCGGGGAGAAGGCCAGTGAGCCTGAAGAGAAGAAGGCTCCGAAGAAAGAGAAGAAATAATTTTTAACTTAATGTATAACATTTAAAACCATTACAATTATGGCAATGAAAGAAAATTTCATTTCGATGGCTCCAGATGAGGAGTCAAATGCGAAAGTCAGTTTGATCGATCAAAACAAGACTTTGATGATCGACCAGTACACCACAGATGTGGAGGCTGGTAATCCTGAGTTTGTGGAAGACATCCACAACATCGACGATGCTTTTGCACACTTCAAACCCAAAGTGGAAGTAGCATTTACAGACGAGGAGGGTGGTTCAGTAACTGAGACCCTGAAATTTGGTGAGCTGCGTGACTTTGAGGCACAGGGCGGTAAGGGCCGTTTGGTACAGAATAGTCCCTTCCTCTCTGGTGTTAAGAGTAAGATCGACACCGACGAAAAGATTCGTAAGAGCATTGAGCAGAATCGTAAATTGCGTGATATCCTGAAGGAAGCTGGCAGTCGTGACGAGTTGAAGCAGATGCTGCAGTCTATGCTCTCTGAGTTGGAAGGTGCAGATTAACTATTAAATTAAAATAGGTATATACGATGGCTAAGAAGATAGAAGAGCTGGAGCAGGAGATTGCGCGTCTTGAAAAAGAGAATGAGCGTCTTGATTTTGAGAATGTGCGTTTGTTGGCGCGTAATCTCCAAATGAGCGAACAGCTGAATTCGTGGTATGAGCTACGTCAGCGTGTTGGCTGGTTAAAGGCAGAGATGGAACGCGGTCGTCGCTTGGCTATGCAGGCTGATCTTGTGGATGATGCTGAGTTGTTGGCTATGCTCGAGAATCGTCTTGAGCAGGAGCCCCAGCTGGTTACTCCAGAGTTCAGTGCCAAAGAACTTGCCGAGTTGATGGGTGTATCCCAAGCGCGCCTGATGCGTCTCTTCCGCAATTCAACTATCTTCAAGTCGGCCGATGAATATTTAGAAAATCTTCGTCTGGTACGTGCATTGCGTTTACTGAGGGATCATCCCCAGTACGGCATTGCAGCCGTCAGTGCCGAAGCTGGTTATAATTCTGTCAGGACCCTTCAGCGCCGTATGTTGGAGGTAGTTGGTATGACACCAGTAGAATTCCGTATCATGGTGGAGAAATAACCGTCTTTGCGACAGTGAGAATCGTTAAGGGCACTTCTTTGTCGCCTGACAGGATGGCTGTCGTAACTACTTCAGGAAAAAAATAAAAATACCTGAGGATTTAAATTTAAAACAACTAATTTTGCAATAGATAAAAAGAAAATAAGAATTATGGCAGATACAGAAATGCAGAAAGCTCAAGCCGCCAGTCAGGCAGGTGCCGAGCTTCAAGAAAAAGGTAAAGACGTATCCAAATTGCTTTCCGCTTTTGGTGGTTTCAATGCGATTCGCGGTTTTATGCCCGACGCAGATAATATGAATCCTGCACGTAAGGCTGCTAAGGATGTATTCCTGAGTGACAAGCGTTTCAAAGAGAAGCGTGAAGGTTTGAAAAAAGACATCAAGCGTTGGTTGGAGCTGCTCGACGATACAAGTCTGGAGAGTGCAACTGGTTTTGTTGATGCTTGTAAACAAGACGAGGAGAAGTACACCAATGTGCTGAAGCAGGGTATCACCGATGCTCTCTATGCTACTCAGAACCTGGAGCGCAGTTACCGTCAGCTTGACTCTTTCTTCAAGACCTGTGGAACTGATAAGGTCAAGAACCTGCGTGTGATCAATGTACTTAAAGAGGATATCGCTGATGCCGATTCTGGTTTTGCTGGTGAGGTGGAGAATATTCTCCGTAACGGTTTCGACCGTCTGAGTCTGAAGGATGCTTATAGCCTTGTTTGTGTACCAGGTGCTGTGTTCACCGATAAGGTAGATCTGCTGCAGTGGGCAAAGATGGCATTTAAGTATAAGGTGATGCTTCTTACCGACCATGCTGATGAGTATTCATTCGATGATCTGCAGGCCAACACTGAGGGCTATCGCGATAGTGACCAGTGTCTGATGAATGTGGTGATGACCGCCAACTGGATTGTAGGCCGTGAAGCTGAGAAGATGTCAAGCGACGAGGAAGATCAGAAGGCATTCTATATCGCTCCTGCTGCTGCCCTCTGTGGTAAGCTCTATGACGAGACCGCTAACATGGCTCAGGGTGCCGGTGGTAAGAAGTATGGTACACTTGATGGCGTAAAGGGTGTGAAGAGTGATCTGCTGAAGTCTGAGATTGCTGCCCTGATGGACAACCAGGTGATTCCGATGGTCTATAGCGAGGGTCGTGTGATGGCATTCAACAACACTACTCTCTACAATGGAGACCTCGATGCTATGAAGGAATATCCTATCGTACGTGTGTTCGACTGGGTGAAGAAGGTGCTGATGAACTTCGTCCATGAGGTGGCTCTCGAGAACTGGGATCCATACAACAGCCCGAAGAACCTGAAGTCAAAGATCCAGGAGTTCTTGAATATGTACAAGGGCTATGGTAACCTGTTCCAGAACTACGAGATCGGTGAGCCCCGTCAAGATCCAATAACCAAACAAATTACTTGTGACATTACGCTGACTCCGTTCTACGCTGCAAAGAACTTTGTCATCAAGGTTGCTGCTGACAAGAAGGATAAGGAAGCTGCAATGGCAAGTGCATAACCAGAATTAATTAAATAAAAGTTTAACCCATTAAACATTTACAATTATGGCAACAACACCAGTAGTAATGAAGGTAAAGGATTACAAGGATCGTGAAGTCCAGATGGTATCCTATGAGTTTGATCAGGAGACAGATCGTGAGGGTCAGATGACCGGTATCCCCCGTTTCCAGATGCTCCGCGTTAGAGTGAAAGCCTTGAACGACGGTACTCCCGAACTGATGGCTTGGATGTGCGACCGCTTCCTGAAGAAGGACGGAGAGATTCAGTTCTTGGAGACCAAGACTCTGAAGGTGATGAAGACCATTAAGTTCACTGGCGCCTACTGCGTAGATTTCCAGGAAAACTGGGAGGATAAGTTGGGTCACTATGAGGAGATCCTCATCTCTTGCCAAAACATTGAAGTCGGCTCTGTGAAGTTCGAGAATGCTTGGGCATAAAAAGTGATAAGCATCGTAAGTTTAATTGGATTAAAATTTAGAAAGGAAACATATTATGGCAGAGAATGTAACACCGGTAGTTCTTAAAGTTAAGGACTTCGCACCCCGTGAAGTATTGTTGGTTAACTACAAGTTTAACCAGGCAACAGACCAGGAAGGTCAGGTAGCAGGTATTGTTCGTGGTGGTCAGATCACGATTCGTGTGAAGGCAATGAACGACGGTAACCCCGAGTTGCTGGCTTGGATGATTGATCCGGCTGCTCCCCATGACCTGGAGGTATCATTTGAGAACACCAAGGACGGTTCAGCTATGAAGACCTTGAAGGGTACTGGTTGCTACTGTGTACACTACAAGGAGTACTGGGCAGACGGTGAGGAGCACTACGAGGAAATCCTGCTCAGCTGTCAGAAGCTCGAGAATGGTCCTGTTAGCTATGAGAATCCTTGGAAGTAATTAATCACTTCATCTGACTCGGTTCCTTTCCTAGGGACTGAGCCAGATGATTCATTAAAAAAAAGAATATGGGTAACTTTGTAACTCAGGGAGCTGTGCTCCAGTGTAGTTTTGGTTTGTCTCCGTGTACATTGGTTATTACCGTGCCTTCAAGACCAAAGTGCATGAATCTGTTGATGGCTGTGACGACGGATTTTACGGTAACTAATATTCCTTCATTCGGCATGTGTCAATCGTTGACAAACCCGGCGGTATCCTCGGCTACGTCTGCCGCTATGGGTGTGCTGACACCGATGCCTTGTGTGCCAGTAATCTCAGCTCCTTGGTCACCAGGCAGTTCTCAGGTAAAGGTCGGTGGTGTGCCTGCTCTGACAGACAACAGCAAGTGTATGTGCTCCTATATGGGTAACATCTCGATTGTCAGTCCAGGCAACACAATGGTGACAGGCAAATAACTGCATGCAGAAAAAACTACTGGTAATCTTACTGATTGCAGTACTATCGCTGCCATGTGTTGCACAGAAAATCAGCATAGGGCAGTTTAAGCGGGTCAAATTTGATCTTGCTACTAAGAAGTTTTTACCTGTTGATAAGAAAATGGCGACTTTGGACCTGAAAACCGATGAGAAGGGGTTTACGTTCAAAGCCGATGGAAAAACAGCAATTGCGGCTCAGGAGGGTGATGGCAAAATCACTTTGTTAGCTCCTCATAAGACCGCGTTCCTGCTGGTGCAACATCCAGACTACGGACAGTTAATCTGGAAGGTTCCTGGCAAGGGATTAAGGAAGAAAAAACATTACCAGGCTGTCATGCAGACAGACAAACCTGGGAAAGAATATAAACTGTCGAAGCAGTGGGTGGTGTTCCAGGTTTCTCCTGAGAATGCCATTCTGCAAGTAGATAGCACAGTGGCACTGGTGAGAAATGGAACGGCCCAGTTTCACCTTCCCTTAGGGAAACATGGTTACCATGCGGAGGCTCCATTCTTTGAGGAACTCTCTGATAGTGTGGAGGTCATAGATAGTGTAAAACTTGTAGTGCCATTAGTATTACAATCGGTCTATTCTTATCTGACTGTGAGATTACCTGTCGAAGACGGGCGTATCTTTATCGATGGACAACCTATTGGGATAAGGGAGGCAACCAGCGGACATCTTCAGCCTGGTGACCACCATCTGATAGTCATGCAGAAAGAGACCTGTTACGTAGATACAGTGATCAATCTGAGTAAGGGGGAGAAAAAGGTTCTGACTCTGAAAGCAGGTGACCTCCGGGCACGACCGCTGATGGCACGTGCCATAACACCTGGGGTGGTGGCTACAGATACAATAGCAGCAGACTCTACAGCCGCTGATTCGATATCAGTACCACAGGACTCGTTGAAGGCCTTGGTTACCATTACCGCCCCAGATGAGAAAACGCAGATATGGCTCAACCGTGAGCCTTTGGCATATGGGAAATGGGAAGGACATTTAGCTTTAGGGTTTTATTCTGTCAGTACATTGAAGGATGGTTTGGAATCTAAAACTTTCTATTTATGGGTAGACGACACGCTTCCTAAAGTACTCGACCTGAGTTTGCCGAAAGCCAGTTATGGCGTGCTGAATATCCACAGTAATGTGATAGGGGCGACCATTCTTCTCAACCGTGTCAAGGTGGGTGTTACACCATGTATCTTGGAGAATATACCTGCCTCCATGGCTTGTAAGATATGCCTGAAGAAAGAAGGCTATCATGATGCCAACTTGAAGGTTATGCCTGTGCCCAATGATATGCTAGATGTAGAATTAAATATGAAACCAAAATAACTAACTGATGAGTAACTGCCTAGAACAACAGCGAGTATCGGCTGCACACGTAATGGTGGTCGGATGCGGTGCCTTGGGAAACGAGGTACTGAAGAACTTGGTGTTGCTTGGTGTCGAACATCTTGTGGTTGTTGACTTCGATGTAGTAGAGGTCGGCAACCTGTCGCGTTCGGTGCTCTTCTCGAAAGCCGATGCAGAAGCGCATCGGTTGAAGGTAGAGGTGGTTGCAGAGCGTTTGAAGGGTATGAATCCTGCCATTGAGATCCAGACTATCTGTGGCGATGTGGCTTATGATGTTGGCCTCTCTTTAGTCCGACATATGGATGTGGTCATCGGTTGTGTTGATAGTCGCTGGGCACGTTATTGCATCAATCGTTTGTGTATGCGTGCGAACGTTCCCTGGGTTGATGGCGCCATCGAGGAACTGGAAGGAACGGCACGGGTATTCATGCCCGGTAAGAATTGCTATGCTTGTAATTTGGGTCCAGAGGGCTTGCGTGATATGGCAAAGCGTATGTCGTGTACGGGTGTGATCCATCGGCATGAGCAGGCAGGTTCAGTGCCAACCACTTCTCTGATGGCATCAGTAATTGGTGCAGTACAGGTGCAGGAGGCCATGAAGCTGGTTCATCATGAGGCTTTAGAGCAGGGTACATTTACCTCCTTGTGTGGTAAGATGTTTTATTATGATGGACAACATCTCACAACCAAGCTTCTCGATTTCCAAGCCTATGACGACGATTGTGCCGTACATGACTGTTGGGCACCTATCCGTTCATCAGAACTGTCCAGGCAGTCATCAGTATCAGATACCCTTCGGCAGCTACGTCAGACGTTAAGTGCCAAGTTGGTGACAATTTATCTGGAAAATGATTGCTTTGTGGATTATGTGTCAGAACGCGCTAACGATCGTCGTACAGAAGTGATGCTTCCAAGTCATGCTGTTGAGGCTTTTGTGGAAGCGGATTCCCATTTGAGCGGCATTCCTCTCAGTGGGCTTTATCAGCATGAATATAGAGAAATAGATGTTGACTTCCCTTATGGATCGTTGACACTGGCACAATTAGGTATTCCCAGCCATGATGTGTTGCATGTTGTGGCAGATGGACAGGATTATTATTTTGAAATGTGTGAACAATGAAGATAAATAGGAACATCAGCCAGATTAGGGCCGAAGTGCTGCTGAACTATCTCTATCCTGAGTTGGAGAAGAAGTGGATAGTTCAGGGTAAGGGTACTTTCTACCGAAACTACAACCAGGATGTACTCGCCTTGTATGAGAAGGAGGAGAAGATTGTCTTGTCACGTGACGGTTTCCTGCGCCTATTGCCTGAGGGGCTGTTGACACGAGACGAAGATCTTCGCGGAGAAGATTTCAAAGCGAAATATGAAGAGTTGGAATGGCGCAGGGAACTGCTGAGTGAAGCTTTCTCGCCATATGATACTTATGTATTCCGCAAGAAGTTAGAGATCGAGCGTCAGGCATCGGAGCTCTTGGATCAGAAATTGAGTTATCTGTTGAACGAATATTTCAATTATGATATTGAGGCAGAGCGTAACAATCTGGTAAAAGAGGCTGCGGTGATGCTTCCTTTTGTGAGTAGTCTGCGGGGTGATCTTGGTCTTGTAGGCAATCTGCTGGGTGCTTTGTTGAAATGTAATGTGGAGGTGGTTAAAGGACGGTATAGTCCTATTGATACTACCCGACTGTGGTTACCTCAAGTGACTTATAAGTTGCTGATTCCTGGGTTGACATCGTCCTCATATCAGGAAGCAGCAAAGTCGTTAGAACCATTGGCTGCTTTCTTGAAAGAGTGGCTGATTCCTTTCGATGTGAGATGTGTGATAGAAATAAAACAGCATTGGACGCCTCAACATCCTGATAGTAGTCTGACGCTGAATTATAATACAGAACTGAATCAATAAATCAGTAGGGTTATGGATCTTAATTCAAGAATAAACTGGTTTCCAGGCATGGAAATTACAGCCCAGACATTCATTGGTCTGGAGGAGAAACTGGATTTCCAGCAACAGATTGCCATTCGTGCGGCATTGGGAAGCACGCAGATGGGGCTGTTGCCTGGTACGGAGATGAGTTGTAAGGGCGTATTCGTTAAGAATACATTTGAAGTAGAGAACGTCCGGTGTATGGCTCTGTTACCGTCTGGTAAGATTATCGATGCCGACGAGAAGGCTGTCATTCCTATTCCTATGCTGTTTGGTGATAGCTACTATCTCACCATTGGCATCAGCGATACGACGACAACTTTTGAGAAAGAAGGTGTGCCATATGTTCGTCCACATTATGAATATTCCCTTCTATCATTGGACGAGACAGAGGCTCAAGATGTGATGCCATTGCTTCGATTCAATGTCAGTGATGGTGTATTCTCTATCGATACGGCTTACATTCCACCTTGTCTGCTTATGACGGGGAATGATCAGTTTGCTGCCTATCTGGAGAGATATGTCAATAAGCTGAGTACCATCACATCACATCAGAATCTGGAAGAGGGAGATGGTAAACGTGCGCTTCTGCATTACCTCTTCATTATGAAAGGATATAGTCTCCGAAACAGTGTCCATGATTTTGTGATGCTGTTGCAGGAGATTGCCCATGCAGTCGATTATTATATCATCTCTCCCAACACAGAGCAGACCATCAAGATTCCTGAACCAAGTCAGGTGGATATTATGATGTGGCTGAGTTGGTTTGAGGATTATCTGACGGGTGCTGTTGCCGTGCTCGACAAAGTGGTTCTGGTTGATAATACCATCGACTACGATGCACTTCTGAGACAGGCTAAGGCAGAGTTGTATGCCCAGTTGCATGAGGAACTGATTGTCAAGCTGTTGGAAGAGACCAAGGAGAAGCTGATAGCTTTGGTGAAGGAGGAGATGCAGAATGCCCTTGCAGAGCAGACGAAGACGCTTACCGACTACATTAACGACCAGATGAAGCCTGCACTCATGGAGGAACTCCGTACCGAGATGAACAACT
>CAMJGE010000001.1 GCA_946405145.1 uncultured Prevotella sp. | reverse complement strand
AGGGCGAATTAATAACAGGGCATCGGGACTATACCCCTCCTAAAGAGACTATAGTACCTGGTAGGTAATCCTCAAGAGGATATGACGAGACAGGCAACATTTTGTAACATTTAATAATATTCATTATGGCAACACTGACAAACGAACAGATTGAACAGAAGAAGCAGCAGTTGAAGCAGCTCTCTGAGGAGAAGAATGCAATAATTGAGGAATTGAAGGAGGCTGGCGAATGGCCCCTCGACGAAGCCGACCTCGACCAGGCGGCAGGAGGAATACCTCTATTTGATTTAATCAAGAGAGCCGGAGAATGATCACTGGGGTCAGACCCCGTGATCATACAGATGAAATCATTAAAAAAAACTTATGATTTTCTTTTTAGTTTCAAATTTTTTTGTATATTTGCAGCGTGTAACCCCTAAAAATTAGAATTATGGCAACATTAACAAAAGAACAGATTGAGCAGAAGAAGCAGCAGTTGAAGCAGCTCTCTGAGGAGATGAATGCAATCATCAAGGAATTGCAGGAGGCAGGCGAATGGCCGCTTGATGAAGATGAACTCGATCAGGCCTCTGGTGGTATTTTAACCTTGAGATATAAAGATGATCCCTACGCTCATTTACTCTAAGAGTAAAACCGATAATGATGGAAGAGAAGAAAGAGAAGCGCGTGCTCACAATTGAGCTCGATGATAATGTGAAGAAAGTTACCATCACCGGCTTAGGCGATGATAACCAAGTTGTGATGGCGCAGGAACTCAATGAGGAGGAACTTGAGCAGGCCACGGGAGGCTTGTCTAGTAACCCTTCACCGGTTGGCCTAGGTAGGGAGAAGTACGTGCGGAATGGATGTTAAAAAAAGAGTATAGAAGATGCTAAGCGTAGGGGGCTCCTGTGATCACGGCGCCTCGCCAGAGGGCATGCAGAAAGAAGTGAGCCGTTTCTATGCAGAACTGGCTGCGTATTAACGAGCAAAGGAGTGAAAATTAAGATTATGGCAGAGATATTCAATAAGGAGGCACTGGAGGCACTCGACGACCATAGCGAAGCCAAGGAGATGGCGCGAGTGGCATCTCCGAGGATTCGGATTGTGATTGCCGCCATGGTGGCGATGATGATGGTGGTCATCTATTGGTGCATCTTCGGAACCATCAATTACAAGGTTACAGCGCAGGGCGTGGTATTTCCTTTTGGAGAGGCCACGCCTATTAGTGTGCCCTATGATGGAGCCGTTAGCCGTTTGCTGGTGAGTCACGGTGCCACCGTTGCCAATGGTGTGGCAGTGATGGAGATTCGCAATGCCCTTTCGACGACAGCTGTCAGGGTGCCGCGCGACGGCGTGTTGATACAGACGCTGCCCCTTGGCGCACAGTTCAAGGCTGGCGAACCCGTGGCGTGGCTGCTACCGCAGACGCAGCAGATGGCAGGCCGCGAGATGCTCTGCTATGTGACCTACAACGATCTGCGCAAACTGAAGATCGGTCAGCAGGTGCAGGCCACGCCCGCCAATTTGGAGCGCGAGAACTGGGGATATGCCTACGGACAGGTGGTTGGCATCGAACAGTACCCGACCACGCGACAGGAGATTGTGAGCCGTGTGAAACTCGACCCGCTGGCAGCATTCATCAAGGACGGACAGGCGATGTACGAGGTGCGCGTAACGTTTGACGAACAGAACGGTAATCTGGTATGGAGTCGTGAGAAGAGCCGCCATGTGAAGGTGGGCAACGGTGCCTTATGCAACATCCAGATTATCACACGGAAGAAGCCCGTCTGGCGAGTCCTTGTCGGCACACTGGACAATACCATCCAAACGATAGCAGGCAATTAATATGGGCAAGAGTAAATTGGCTAAGGTGCCGCAGGTGATGCAGATGGAGGTCGTGGAGTGCGGTGCTGCATCGTTGACGATGATCTTAGCGCATTACGGCAAGTGGTTGCCACTGGAAGAGGTACGTGCCGCCTGTGGTGTGTCGCGCGACGGCTCATCGGCGAAGATGATTCTGCAGGCTGCCCGTAACTACGGTCTTGATGCCAAGGGCTTCCGTATGTCGCCCGAGGCGCTGGAAGGCAAGCAGCCTGCCATCATCCACTGGAACTTCGAGCACTTCGTCGTGTTCAGGGGCTTCGACCGTAAGGGGCGCGCCTGCATCAACGATCCTGGCATAGGACCCGTGAAATGGCCGATGGAGGAGTTCCGCAAGCACTACACAGGCGTGTGCCTGACCTTTGAGCCGACGGAGAAGTTTGAGAAGGGCGGACAGCAGACCAGCATCCTTTCTTATATGAAGAAGAATCTCAACGGTGTGAGTGAGGCTTTCTGGCTCACCTTCTCCTTTGCGCTGATGGGTGCCTTCGTGGCACTACTGTCGCCGCTGTTCACCCGCATCTTCCTCGACGAGATTCTGTCGGGCAAGAATGCCGATTGGGTTAAGTGGTTCTTCATAGGCATGGGCGCACTGGCCGTCTTCCAGTTCTTCGTGGTACTGCTGCAAAGCCGCTATACCAAGCGTGTGGCAGGTGCGCTGGCATTAAAAAGCAACAAGGACTATCTGCGCCACTTGCTGCGCCTGCCCATGTCGTATTTCGCCATGCGCCATGTGGGCGATTTGCAGCAGCGTATGCATCTGAACCAGGAGATTACCAACTCCTTGATAGAAGTTCTGGCTCCGCAGGTCATCAATATCGGTCTGTTAGTGCTCTACCTGTTTCTGATGTTCTCGTATTCCTTCTGGCTGACAATCATAGGATTCGTGGCTGCGGGTGTCAACCTGGCTATCGTTCATTATTTCGCCAATTTGCGTATTAACCTCATCCGTTCCATGGAACAAAGTGAGGGTCAGTACTTCTCTGCCACTATCTCATGCATCGACAACATGGAGAGCATTAAGGCGGCAGGTGCTGAGACGGGCTTCTTTAAATACTGGAGCGGACTGTGGGCACATAAGTTCAACGTGAACGCCAACGCCGACAAGCAACAAGCGCAGATGGCTTTGTTGCCTGTGATGGCCAACGCACTTTGCTCTGTGGCCGTACTCGTGTTAGGTGCCTACCTCATTCTTCAGGGCGATCTGACTGTGGGTATGCTCATGGCCTTCCAAGGCTTCATGGGGTCGTTCCTGGCACCTGTGAACGAGCTGGTAAACGGCTCTCAGAAAATTGTGGAGATGCGAAGTCAGATGGAGCGTGTGGAAGATGTGATGAAATATCCCGAAGACCATCGGGACTCGGAAAAGGAGATCCTTCAAGGGAAACTTGGCGGCCTTTTGGAAATGAAGCATGTCACCTTCGGTTACTCACCTATACAGCCTCCGCTCATTGAGGACTTCAACCTCCGGGTCGAGCCTGGTCATTCTGTGGCTCTGGTAGGTCCGAGCGGCTGTGGTAAATCGACACTGGCAAAACTGATCAGCGGTCTCTATAAGCCGTGGAGTGGGGAAATCCTTTTTGACGGCAGACCCATCGAGAGCATCCCCAATGAAGAGCTGACGAACTCTGTGGCGGTGATTGACCAAAACGTGGTGCTCTTTGATGACACCATCGCACAGAATATCCGCATGTGGGACCCCAGCATCGAGGATTTCACGCTGATGATGGCCTGCAACGATGCAGAGATACGTGCTGACATCGTGAGTCGTCCAGAAGGCTTTGATACGAAGATTGTCAAGGGTGGACAGAATTTCAGCGGCGGTCAGCGACAGCGCTTTGAAATAGCTACTGCACTGGCCAGAGAGCCGATCGTGCTCATCATGGATGAGGCTACGAGTGCCTTAGACCCGAAGACCGAGGATGAGGTCATGAAGCGCATCCGGAGCATGGGACCGACGCAGATTATCGTGGCACACCGACTGAGTACCATCCGTGACTGCTACGAGATTATCGTCATGGACCAGGGTAAGATCCTACAACGCGGACGACATGAGGAACTCATGGCGCAGGAAGGATTCTATCAGAAACTGATGAAGAGCGAATAACCATGGAAATCTATATTAATCAGATTAATAAGCGCAGGGCAGCTGAGCAAGCAGCAATGGCCGAGGTGAACGAGAAGACCCATCAGCGTCTGGGACTTCAGGGAGGCAGGCGCGTGGTGCCTCAGAACGACCAAAGTGCGTTGCGACAGGTGCTTGAGGCACTCGGCATCACAGACTACCAGCTGGATTATGATGATGTATTATCGGTTGAGGAACAACTGACAGGCATCCTTCGTCCGCGTGGTATCATGATGCGCGATATTCATCTGACTGGAGAATGGTGGCGTGAGTGTGTCGGGCCACTGTTGGGCTATACCAAGGACGGAAGACTGGTGGCGCTGACCCCGACGAAGACCGGGCTGGGCTACCAATACCGCAAAGAGGACGGTATAGTCAGGCAGGTGGGTAAACGCGAGATGACTGAAGAGCTGGAACCGACGGCCATCACTTTCACCAAAGCCTTGCCGCTAAGAGCGCTGAAGATGAAGGACCTTGTCAGGTTCACGTGGCGTGTGGTGTCAGGGCCTAATGCCGTGCTGCTTACGGTGTGTGCCCTTGTAGTGGTGCTGCTTGGCATGTTTACCCCGATGGCCAACAAACTGATCTTCGACACGGTTATCCCTACCGGCGACTCCTCCGATCTGTTGCCTATTACCGGGCTTCTTATCGGTATTACCATAGGCTCTCTATTGCTTACGCTGACAAGAAATCTCTATATCATCCGTTTGCAGCACATCATAGAGCTGCACGTGCAGAATGCCGTTGTGGCCCGCACGTTCCTCTTGAGTCCCACTTTTTTCAGCCATCATTCCAGTGGTGAACTGACGGCAAAGATACAGAATATAACGACAGTGGCCTCGCTCTGCAATGAGAGCATCGTCGGAGCGTTGCTCTCAGCCGTGCTCAGTATCATCTATCTGGTGCAGGTCTATATTTATGGTGGTGCATTGCTCTGGCCTGCGCTCGGTATCATTGCCCTGCAGGTGCTCGTCATCTTTTTGTACTATCTTCGCATTGTCGGGGTTCAGAAGAAATATACTGAGGAAATGGCGAATCTGAGCGGTCTGGAATACAATCTCTTTGCGGGTATCCACAAACTGAAACTTACTGGTAGTGAGAACCGTGCATTTATCCGTTGGCTCGACAACTATAGCAAAGCTACCTATCTGGTCTATAATCCAGATTTCGCCCGTCTGCTTTGTCCTGCACTCACTGCCTTACTGGGACTTGGCGGCACGATGCTCCTCTTCTGGAGCACATTGTCGAACGGGGTTTCCTCTTCCGACTATATTGCCTTCAGTTCTGCTTTTGGCATGATAACCGCCTCGATAACCCAGCTGAACACTGTGGTACCGAGTCTGGCACAGATTAAACCGCTGTTGGAGAGCGTAAGGCCTATCTTGGAAGCCGTACCTGAAATGGAAGAGAAAGCACCGCAGGTTAATGCACTCTTTGGAAGTATCGAACTGAGTGGTGTGTCGTTCCGCTATCAGGAAGACGGGCCAATGGTTATCGACGACCTGTCGCTGAAGATTAAGCCGGGCGAATATGTGGGCATTGTGGGTAAGTCGGGCTGCGGCAAATCAACGTTGATGCGC
This sequence comes from uncultured Prevotella sp., assembly GCA_946405145.1. Lineage (GTDB taxonomy): Bacteria > Bacteroidota > Bacteroidia > Bacteroidales > Bacteroidaceae > Prevotella. Next base: position 312,664 of record CAMJGE010000001.1, on the reverse strand, counting down.
CTGATGCTTGGATTCGAACAACCGCTGACTGGTGGTATCTACTACGACAACTATGACTTGGCGAAGGTGGATAAGGCTTCGCTGCGCAGGAAGATCGGCTGTTGTCTGCAGAGCGGCAGCCTGTTTACGGGCGACCTGTTCCACAACATCACCATCACCGCTCCGTGGGCCACCCATGACGATGCGTGGGAGGCCCTGCGCATGGCTTGTCTTGAAGAAGATGTCAGAAAGATGCCGATGGGGCTTCACACCATCGTCACAGAAGGTGGCGGTGGCTTCAGTGGCGGACAGAAGCAGCGCATCCTCATCGCTCGTGCCCTCATCTCGAAGCCTAACATCATCTTCTTCGACGAGGCGACATCGGCACTCGACAATATCTCGCAGAAGGCCGTCAGCGACAACCTCGACCAACTGAAATGTACCCGCGTGGTGATAGCCCACCGGCTATCGACCATCCGCCACTGCGACCGAATCATCGTCATCGACAAAGGCAAGATTGCCGAGGAGGGTACCTTCGAGGAACTGATGGAGAAAAAAGAACTATTCTTCGAGATGGCACAGAGACAGCTGTGATGATAATGTAAAAATGTAAAAATTAGATAATGTAAAAATTAGATAATGTAAAGATGCTATATATGAGGAAGGTGATCATGATCATAGCTGCTGTTGCAATGCTGACGGCCTGTGGCAGCGGACAGACGGGACAGGTGGATCCTGAAGCAGATACCACTGCAATCGTTCGAGAGGAAAAGCCAGCGTTGCCGCTGCCAGATTCTGAGGTAAAGCAGACCATGGGTAAGGTGGTGGCAGAGCGCTATGCCGACCTGGCATTTAAGACGGCACTGCCCATTGAACAGGTGCTCGTCAGGAACGGTCAGAAGGTGCACAGGGGACAGGTGTTGGCTACGCTCGACCAGTTCAAGCTCCGTAATGACATTATCCAGAAGGAACGTGCCGTAGAACAGGCGCAGCTCCGGATCGAACAGGCCCACCTGCAGATGCAGGATGTGATCATCGCCCATGGCTACGATCCCGATAAGGCCGCTCAGATTCCATCGAACGTGACTCGTAACTCTGACTTGAAGTCGGGTTATACCCTGTCGAAGAGTCAGCTGGCCACCGCCAAGACCCAGTTAGAGGCAGCCCGTCATGACCTGCAGAGTGGGGTGCTGACAGCTCCTTTCGACGGGGTGGTGGCAAACCTGTCGGTACAGGCCCACCAGCTCGCTGAAGCAGGGAAGACCGTGTGCCGTGTCATTGCCACGGGCGACATGATGGTGGAGTTCCGTGTGATGGAGGCCGACCTCCAGAAATATAAGGTTGGCACAAGTGTTCACGTCATCCCTGTGGCCGACAAGTCGCAACAGTATGAGGCCACCGTCAGCGAGATCAATCCTATCGTCGATCAGCAGGGTGCCGTCAGCCTCCGTGCCCGTCTGGCCAAGACCGCCGAACTCTTCGATGGCATGAATGTAGAAGTCATCTTAATGTCTGAAAAATGAAATTTATGAAAAAGAGTCTGCTGATATTTCTTGCTTGTCACCTCTCACTGTTCACTGCTTCTGCCCAGCAGAGGGTGGTGCTCGACCTTGACCGGACGGTGAGGCTTGCCACCGACAGTTCACTCTCCGTACAGAAATATCAGAATGTCTTTTATGCCTCGCAGCATCGCTATCTCTCGTGGATGGCCTCTCGCAAGCCGCAGCTCTTATTAGAATCAACCCCTGTGAAGTATGAGCGTTACATGACCCAGCGCTATCTCTCTGATGAGAATATCGATGAGTATCGTCAGCAACGTGTGTTCTCCTCGCAGGCCGGTATCAATGCCACCCAGGCGATGGAACCTTGGGGCGGACAGTTCTATGGCACCACGCAACTGGGGTTTCTGCGTACGTTTGGTGACCAGAACCAGAATCAGTTCATGACCATCCCCATCTCCGTCGGCTATAAGCAGGATAAGCTGTTCTATAATCCTTTGAAGTGGGCCCGGCGGATAGAACCACTGAAAATGGCACGCGCAGAGAAGGAACTGCTGTATGGCATCGAGAGCACCAGCGAGAAGGCCGTAGAGAAGTTCTTTGCCCTCGCCTTGGCACAAAATATGATGAAGATGGCTATGGAGTCGCTCGCATCAAGCGACACCATCTATGCCATCGCCCAGCGCCGCTATAAGATTTCAAGCATCTCCAAGGCTGAGTTGAGCATCCTGGAACTCGAAAAGACCAACGCCAGCACGGCACTCGCCAATGCCCGCATCTCCCGCAAACGGGCCGTACAGGATCTTGCGACTTATCTTGGGATGGATCGGGATACGGAGATAGAGCTCGTTATCCCCTCTGTGGTGAGCACGCTGCACATCGAGGTTGACGAAGCCCTCGCCTTCGCCCGTGAGAATAATCCTAAGTATCTGGAAACCCGTCAGGCAACCATCGAGGCCCGTCGGGAGGCAGAGCGTACGAAGGTGGAGAAGAACCTCAGCGTGAGTCTCGATGCCAGCATCGGTCTTAATCAGGTGGCCGAACGCTTTGCGGATGCCTATCGTAGTCCGCTCAGTCAGGATATGGCTACCGTGAAACTCACCATCCCCATCTTGGACTGGGGCAAACGGAAAAACACCTACCTCGCCGCCCGTAGCACGGTGGATGCGGCAGAGCGTACAGAACAGGAAGTGGCCCGCGATACAGAACTTGATGTGACGATGACCGTCTATGAGTTCAACGAGCGCCAGGCTATCGTCGAGACGGCCAGCAAGGCACTCACCATCGCTGAGGATGCCTACGCCCAGGCGCTACAGCGGTTTATCAGGGCTCAGGCTGATGCTTATAGTCTGACGGTGGCGCAGAGTCACTGGCAGACGGCACGCCAGAACCAGATCAACTCGCTGAAAAACTACTGGCTCGCTTACTACCACCTGCGTCGTCTTACGCTCTACGACTACCAGCGCCATCAACTCATCCGCCATTAATTATTTGTGCTTAGTCGAGATGACAGCATTCATCTGCTACTTTTGAAAAAATAACAGTCCTTATATGAAAAAAAAGACGTAAACGTTTGCGCAATTCGGAAAAAAAAAGTATCTTTGCAGCGTCCACAATTTATGAAGGGCTATGGCGAATATCAGAAAACGTATCTCTTTAAAGGATCTGGCCTGTGAACTGGGAGTGAGCATTGCCACTGTCAGCAGAGCATTACGCAACTCTCCTGAGATTGGTCAGGAGATGCAGATGAAGGTGAAGGAGCTGGCCAGACGCTTGAACTACCGTCCCAATCCCTTTGCCCAGAGTCTCAGGAAAGAAGGACCACGTATTGTTGGTGTAGTGGTGCCTAACCTGGTGACTCACTATTATGCTTCGGTACTCGACGGCATCGAGGATGAGGCGCGCAAAGTGGAGTACTCGGTGATCAGTGCTAACACGCATGAGAATTGTGAGGATGAGGTGCGTGCTATCGAGAATTTTATTAACCTTCATGTGGAGGGCATTATTGCCTGTCTGTCGCAGAATACCGTCGATTATTCGCATTTCGAGAAAGTGGCGAAGATGGGCATCCCTCTCGTATTCTTCGGAAGAACCTGTCTGCCGAACCTGTTCTCCTGTGTGACGGCGAATGACGATGTGGCTGCTCAGGAGGCTACCCAGCATCTGCTGGATACAGGTAGTCGCAGGGTTGCCTTTATCGGTGGACCGAATCATCTGGATGCGGTGAAGCGCCGTAAGCATGGCTACCTGGAGGCTTTGCGTGAAAACCGCATCCCCATCGAAAGAGAGTTGGTGGTCTGTGATAAGATTGACTTCGACTGGGCCGAGGAGGCGACACGGAAGCTGTTGCAGGGTGAGAACCCGCCAGACGCGATCCTGGCTTTCAATGACATCATCACATTCGCAGCCTTCACCGCCATTAAGAATCTAGGCTTGCGCATCCCTGAGGATGTGGCGTTGATTGGCTTTACCGATGATCTGCATGCCCAATATGTGACCCCACAGATGTCAGCCATTGAGGATCAAGCCCACAAGATGGGAAGTGTGGCTTACAATCTGCTGCAGAAAAGTATCAATGGCGACTTTAATATTTATAAGAAGATTGTGCCTCAGAAACTAATCATCAGAGGGACATCTGATAAACATGACTTAAAAGTATGAGAAATCTATTAACCCTCCTCTTGCTCGTCTGCAGTCTTGCTATACATGCAGACTCCCATTTGATTCCAGATATGAAGTTCCGTCGCCTGGATACGCGTGACGGTCTGTCGAACTCGCAGATCAACCGTATCTTCCAGGACTCCAAAGGCTTTGTGTGGATTGCGACAGCCTATGGTCTGAACCGTTATGACGGTTACCGCTTCCGTACCTTCTATTCGGACGCAACAGACACGCTCACGTTGCGCAACAACTACGTGAACGATATATGGGAAGACTATGAAGGCAAACTCTGGTTGAGGCAGGGTATGAACTACAGCGTGTTCGACCCTAAGACGGAAACGGTGGTGCGCACGCCTTCGAGACTGCTTGCCAAGATGGGTATCAAAGGGGGTATAGACCGTATCTACATAGACAAGGATAAGAACTTCTGGGTGAAGACTTACGACGATGGCCTTTATTTCTATAATCCTAAGACCAAGAAGAAGACCCTGACGAAATACGGCTATTCCGACAGCGAATTCCCCAGGGAGTTCTGGATCTCATCGTTTGCTGAGTATGACGGCTTGCTGCTGATGGCCTCCAGCGATGGTGATCTGCTGGCCGTGGATGGCGAAAAGGGACAGGTGGTGTGGCGTGACAAGTACATCCCGCAGCATGGTGGTGCTGAGCAGGCTTCCTATACACTTTACATCGATAACTATGACAACATCTGGGTACTGACGACCAATAACAGCTTTGTTCAGCATAAGAAGGAGAATAAATGGTATCACTCCGTCGATGAGTTCCTGACGGCGATAGGCATTTCCGGTTTCCCTGAGAATATGCAAATTTGGGAAATCCTGATGGATCAGCGCGGCTGGCTCTGGATGGCTACCGACCATGAAGGTCTTGTGATTGTGGATACCAAGAATAAGGAGGTGAAGCAGTTCTTGAATAATAAGTTTGATGCCACCTCGCTCAGTGAAAATACACTGAAGAACCTGATGCTCGACAAAGCTGGTAATATATGGATCGGCTCTTACCGAAACGGTCTGAACCAGTATATCGAGAAGCAGGTGGGTATCAAGACTGTCGAACTGGGTGATATCAATACCACTGCTGAAGGTAAGGACGGCACCTATTGGCTGGGAACGGACAACCGAGGTATCATCAAATACAATCCAGTCACAGAAGAGAATGAACTCATTGATAAGTCGAGTGGCTTCTTGTCTAACGTGATGGTGTCGAGCTATTGCTCACACGACGGCACACTTTGGTTTGGTACCTATAACGGTGGACTGGTTGAGATTCATCCGAACGGACGTATCACCAACTATCTGGCAACAGGCGCTGAAGGTGGCTTGCTGAACAATAATGTATGGTCGGTTACGGAGGATAAGTGGGGAGACATCTGGATCGGTACGCTGGGTAGTGGCATTCAGAGACTGAACCGCAAGACGGGGAAGTTCAAGACCTGGAACTCCTATAACTCGGGCCTCAAAGAGAACTTCATGACGTCAGTAGGCTGGATAAAGAAAGGCTGGCTGATCACTGGACACTCCAACTATTACTCACTGATTAATCCTGTCAGTGGTAAGGTGGCTAATATCGTACTGCCCACAGTACCTGGACAGGCCGCCGCGGCGGCAACGACCGTCTGCGTGCTGGAAGATAGTCGCGGACTCATCTGGCAGGGTTCCATGTCTGGCTGTTGCGTGTATGATCCAAAGACGGGTTGGCAGCAGCTGTTGGACATGAACAGCGGTCTGGTGGGTTCCAGCGTGGTAGGCATGGTGGAAGGTTTGCAGCACACGATGTGGGTCGTGACCGAACATGGTGTGTCGAATGTTACGCCGAGAAAGGAAGACGACGGCACCTGGTCGTTCCTCATTCATAGTTTCACTGCTAAGGACGGTCTGCAGCAAGGTCCTTATAACCAGCGCTCAATCAGTGTGAGCCATGATGGTAAGATCCTGATAGGCGGCTTTGGCGGTCTTGATATCATCGATCCTAAACTGATATCCAGCAGCGGCAATAAGGAGCACCCAATTTTCAGCGGTCTGAAGTTGTTTGGTCAGCAGGTGGAGGTCGGTAAGGAATACGATGGCCGTGTCATCCTTGACGAGGCACTTGATGTCTCTCGCAAACTGGTACTGCGCCATGACGAGAATCAGTTTACCATCCAGTTGGCTACTGACAAAGGAGAGATGCACAATACCTCACGTTTCATCTATCAGTTGGAGGGTTTCAATGACAAGTGGATCAAGACTGAGGAAGTGGATCCTAACATCACCTATATGTCGCTTCATCATGGCACCTATACCCTTCATGTGAGAATGCTGAATGATGATGGAACGATGGGTGAGAATGAGGCTGTGCTAAAGATTACCATTACACCGCCACTGCTTCGTAATCGCTGGCTGATGGTGGCCTTCCTGTTAACGGTGGGCTTGTGCATCTACTTATGGCGTCGCCGCTTCTTGAAAAAGCAGGCTGAGTTTGTGGAATTGAAACTCTTCCGTAACGAACTGCAAAAGAAGCATATGATGAGTGCGATGCGTGAGGAGATTGAACAGCAGATGCGTGAGGAAGGTAAGATAGTGGCTGATGCTGCTGAGGTGGAAGATAGTGAGTTGGCACCTGTCACTGATGGTGTCAAGGAAAAGACAGACATCGTACCGTTGCTGCGTGAGGTGTGCGATACATTCAAGTCGGCTGATGGTCAGGCTTATAAAGTGAGCTTCTTCCCACTGGCTGAGCATCTGAATGTGATGGCAGATAAGTCACAGATAGCTTTTATACTTAAAACACTCTTGAATAATTCGGCTAAGTTCTCACCGGTCAACAGTGCCGTGAAGATCTTTGTGGAGGAGCAGTCTGACAAAGCAGTCATTCGTATCACCGACAAGGGTATCGGCATCCCTGATGAGATCCTGCCACATCTCTTCGAAAAGTTCGACCAGGGAGATGAAGGTACCAACCTGCATCTGATAGCTGATATCGTGAAGGCTCATGATGGAACAATCAAGGGTGAAAAGAACATTGGTGGCGGTACCGTCTTTACGATCACCCTGCCCCTCATCTCCGAAGTGATAGAAGAGGCTGTGCTGATGGATGATGACGAAGAACCGGAAACAGCAGAACAAATTGATGAAATTAATAACTAATAACTAAGTGTGATGAAAAAGATCAGTATGATGGTGGCTGCATTGATGATGGCTGGCGTAGCAGCGGCAGCTGAGGTGCAGACACAAGGAGAACAGGTGACAATCAGGCCGGACGGTGGACAGGCCAAGGTGATTCGCCTCGAAGTAATTAATGGCAACGTGATTCGCGTACGGGCTACATCGCAAGAGGCACTGCCTCAGAAGCCCGCTTCGCTGATGATTGTGCCGCAGGCGACTCCCGCAAAAAACACCTACAGTGTGAGAGAAGAAGGAGAGACGGTGGTTGTTGAAGCTAAGAATGTGAAGGCTGTGGTATCGAAAGCTACAGGTGAGGTGACATTCTTTGATGCCAAAGGCAATCAGCTCCTGAAAGAGGCAAAGGACGGTAAGAAGTTCTGGGACTTCACCGTGCCTGAGCGTGAGTTGGGTATCAAGACGGGCTATACGGTGCCTGAGGACCAGAAACATGGGCTCTCATGGCAGATGAAGTTCGACTCGCCTGACGACGAGGCATTCTACGGCTTAGGTCAGCACCAGAGCGAAGAATTCAATATGAAGGGTAAGAACGAGGATCTGTTCCAGTATAATACGAAGGTGTCGATCCCGTTTGTGCTCTCAAACAAGAACTACGGTCTGCTGTGGGACAGCTACAGCTACTGCCGTTTTGGTAATCCTAACGACTATCTGCAGTTGAACCGTGCTTTCAAGCTCTATGACCGCACAGGCAAGGCAGGTCATCTGACAGGTACTTACGTGGATGCGAAAGGCAAGAAGCTGGTGCGCGATGAGGACAGTATCTATTATGAATATGGTACGCCCGAGAAGTCAGCTATTGCCCTGAAAACAGATAATGGCGGTATCAAGAACTTCCCGAAGGGTGTCAATCTGATGGGAGCCAATGTCACCTACGAAGGCTTTATCGAGCCTGAGTGCTGTGGCGAAGCCAAGTGCAAGGGTAAGAGCCAGTTCTATCAGTTCATCCTCTACTACTCTGGTTATGTGAAGGTTTATATCGATGGTAAGGAGGTAGTGCCCGAGCGTTGGCGTACGGCCTGGAACCCCAACAGCTATAAGTTCAGCTGCGAACTCCAGAAGGGTAAGAAGGCGCAGCTCCGTATCGAGTGGCGTCCTGACGGTGGTGAGGCTTACTGCGGTCTGCGTGTGGCAGAGCCTCGCAGCAAGGCAGAGCGCGAGCAGCTCTCCATCTGGAGTGAGATGACCAAGGATATGGACTACTACTTCATCGCTGGTGAGAATTTGGATCAGGTGGTTTCCGGCTATCGCACCCTCACTGGTAAGGCTTCGCTCTATCCTAAGTGGGTGCTGGGTTTCTGGCAGAGTCGTGAACGTTATAAGACTTCTGGCGAGATCGAGGACAACCTGGCTGAGTTCCGTAAGCGTCATATCCCCATCGACAATATCGTACAGGACTGGAACTACTGGCCCGAGGATCAGTGGGGCAGTCACAAGTTTGAGCTTTCGCGCTATCCGAATCCACAGGCGATGCTTGACAGCGTACACGCCATGCATGGACGCTTCATGATCTCTGTATGGCCTAAGTTCTATTGCAATACAGATAACTACAAGGAACTTGATGCCAAGGGCTGGATGTATGTACAGAGTCCCACCGATGATATCCATGACTGGGTGGGTCCTGGCTATAAGAACGGTTTCTATGATGCTTACGATGCCGGAGCCCGTAAGATGTTCTGGCGCCAGATGGATGAGAACCTCTATACCAAGTATAACCATGATGGAATCGCCGGTGTTGACGCCTGGTGGATGGATGCCTCAGAGCCTAATGTGCGCGACTGTACCCCGATGTGGTATCGTAAGGCCCTCAGCGGTCCGACAGCTTTAGGTACATCAACAGAGTATTTCAATGCTTACAGCACGGTGAATGCGGATGCGATCTATAACGGTCAGCGCTCGGTATGGAACGGCAAGATGAATGAGCCGCGTGTGTTCCTGCTCACACGTAGCGGCTTTGCTGGTGAACAGCGCTTCTCTACTGCCACCTGGAGTGGTGATATCGGTACACGCTGGGAGGATATGCGTGCCCAGATGACGGCTGGTTTGAACTATTCTATCTCAGGTGTTCCCTTCTGGGGTATGGACCAGGGCGGATTCTGTGTGGAGAACCGCTATGTGGCAGCCCAGCAGCTCTTCGATAAGAGTGGGGTAGAGAATGAGGACCTGAAGGAGTGGCGCGAGCTGCAGACCCGTTGGAACCAGTTCGGTGCTTTCATCCCTCTGTTCCGCAGTCATGGTCAGTGGCCGCTGCGCGAGATATGGAACATCGCTCCCGATGAGCATCCTGCCTATCAGTCATTTGTATATTACGACAAGCTGCGCTATCGCCTCATGCCATATCTCTATTCAATGGCAGGTTGGGCTCACTTCAAGGACTATACCCTGATGCGCCCGTTGGTGATGGACTTCAATGGTGACAAGGCGGTAGAGAATATCGGTAACCAGTGGATGTTCGGTCCAGCTTTGATGGCTTGTCCTGTAGGCTACTATAAGGCTCGCAACCGCAGCGTCTATTTCCCGGAGCAGTGCGGCTGGTATAACCTCTATACCAATGAGTACGTTGCAGGCGGGCAGGCTCTCGTGGTTGACGCACCTTACGAGTGTATTCCTGTCTTTGTCCGTGAGGGTGCTATCATCCCCTTCGGTCCTGAGATGGAGTGGAGCGACGAGAAACCAGCTGAGCTGATCAACCTATATGTCTATGCCGGCAAGGATGGACAGTTCCAGCTCTATGAGGATGAGGGTGTGAACTATAACTATGAGAAGGGCAAGTATGCCACCATCGACATCACTTACGATGATGCTGCAAAGAAGGTGACCTTCGGTGCTCGTAAGGGTAGCTTCAACGGTATGCTGAAGAATCGCCGATTCAATGTGGTTCTCATCTCTAAAGATGCTCCCAAGCCCCTTGACCTTGAGAATCCGGAAGGTAAACTCGTGCAGTACAATGGTAAGGCTGTGAGTGTGCAGTTATAATAAATAATAAGGTATAAGACCAAACCAAAATGAAAACTGCATCATCCGGAAAGGGTGATGCAGTTCTTTTTTCTGTTTGATGAATTACTTGTTCTTTAACAGGTCGCGGATCTCAGCAAGAAGCTCTTCCTGAGTAGGTCCGGCAGGAGCCTCGGGCTCTGGAGCAGCCTCTTCCTTCTTGCGGTTGAACTTGTTGATACCCTTGAGCATCATGAAGATACAGAATGCCACGATGATAAAATCAACCGTGTTCTGAATGAAGTTTCCGTACTTCAACACAGCAGCTCCCTCGCCCTCGCCAATCTGGAAGGCCAGAGACGTGAAATCAACGTTGCCCGTAACCATACCTACCAGCGGCATAAGCACGTCGTCAACCAGTGAACTTACAATCTTGCCAAAAGCACCGCCGATGATAACACCGACTGCCATGTCTAACACGTTGCCCTTCATGGCAAACTCCTTGAATTCTTTAATAAATCCCATAATCGTAAATCTTGTTTTAAAGTTTAATATTTAATGTTTAACGTTGAATTGTAATCTGCATTTTGCAATCATCAGTCAATAATTGGTGATTTTAGAGTCTTTTCACTATTCACTTTTCACTTTTCACTTCTTTTTAGAATGAATTATGGTGCAAATATAGGAATTTTTTTGTAACTTTGCATCCGAAACACGAAAAAAATGTGTTTTAGGTTGAAAAAAGTTAGTAATATTGGTATAAACCCTTTAAACAATTAAGTAAAATGACAAAAGTTGCAATTAACGGTTTTGGCCGTATTGGTCGCCTCGCATTCCGTCAGATGTTTGAGGCTGAAGGTTATGAAGTAGTAGCAATCAACGATTTGACAAGCCCAAAGATGCTTGCTCACCTGCTGAAGTATGATACCGCTCAGGGTGGTTTCGCTGGCAAGTTCGGTGAGGGTAAGCACACTGTTGACGCTACCGAGAACTCTATCATCGTTGATGGTAAGGAGATCACTATCTATGCAAAGCCCAACGCTGCTGAGCTGCCTTGGGGTGAGCTGGGTGTTGACGTAGTTCTGGAGTGCACAGGTTTCTATACATCTAAGGAGAAGGCTTCTGCTCACATTCAGGCTGGTGCCAAGAAGGTTGTTATCTCTGCTCCTGCTGGTAACGATCTGCCTACTATCGTTTACAATGTAAACCACAAGACTCTGACTCCTGCTGACACCGTTATCTCTGCAGCTTCTTGCACAACCAACTGTCTGGCTCCTATGGCAGCTGCTCTGAATAACTACGCTCCCATCGTAAGCGGTATCATGTCAACTATCCACGCTTACACTGGCGACCAGATGATTCTCGACGGTCCTCAGCGCAAGGGTGACCTCCGTCGTAGCCGTGCAGGTGCTCAGAACATCGTTCCTAACTCAACAGGTGCTGCCAAGGCTATCGGTCTGGTAATTCCTGAGCTGAACGGTAAGCTGATCGGTTCTGCACAGCGCGTTCCGACTCCTACAGGTTCTACCACTATCCTCGTTGCTGTAGTGAAGGGTAAGGACATCACTAAGGAGGGTATCAACGCTGCCATGAAGGCTGCTGGTACAGAGAGCTTCGGTTACACTGAGGATCAGATCGTTTCTAGCGACATCATCGGTATGAAGTTCGGTTCACTGTTCGACGCTACTCAGACAATGGTTAGCAAGATCGACGACGATACCTATCAGGTACAGGTTGTTTCTTGGTACGACAATGAGAACTCTTACACTTCTCAGATGGTTCGCACCATTAAGTACCTCGCTGAGCTGAAATAAGCAGCGAACACCAAAAAAATGCCGTCCGATTTTATCGGACGGTTTTTTTTTTTTGCTATCTTTGGCTTAGCCGAAGATACTTCCGTTCGGAAAAATTCAAATTAATTTGGATTTTCGCTCACTTATTCGTATCTTTGCAAGCAGAATGCATAAGATGATAACCATATTGGGTCCTACGGCTTCGGGAAAGACCCCTGTAGCAGCCCGACTGGCAGCGGAGATTAACGGTGAGGTGATTTCTGCTGATTCCCGTCAGGTGTATTGTCGTATGGACATCGGGACGGGTAAGGATCTGGATGATTTCACACTAACCGTTGATGATAAACCGTTTACCGTTCCCTATCATCTCATTGACATCCGGGAGCCTGGCACCAAGTATAACCTGTTTGAGTATCAGCAGGACTTCTATGATGTGTACCAGGATATCCGTCAGCGAGGAAAGGAACCTGTTCTCTGTGGGGGTACAGGACTTTATATTGAAGCTGTGCTGAAAGGCTACAAACTGTCACCAGTGCCCCAGAATCAGCCGTTGCGTGACAGCTTGGAAGGAAAATCATTGACAGAGCTGACGCAGTTGCTCACAGAATTGAAAGCAAAGAATGGCTCGAATATGCACAATACGACAGATGTCGATTCATGCCAGCGGACTATTCGTGCTATTGAGATAGAGACATACAACCTGGAGCATCCCACGCCAAGGCGTGAGTTGCCCTCGGTGGATAGTCTAATAATAGGTATAGATATCGACCGCGAACTTCGTCGTGAGAAAATCACCAGAAGACTCCAGAAACGATTGGAAGAGGGGATGGTTGACGAGGTACAGGCGCTGCTTAGTGAAGGTATCCCCGCTGAAGACCTGATCTACTATGGGTTGGAATATAAATTTGTAACAGAATATCTTACCCATCAGTTGACCTATGACGAGATGTTTAAGAGATTGGAAATAGCCATCCATCAGTTTGCCAAACGGCAGATGACCTGGTTTAGGGGAATGGAGCGTCGCGGCTTCAAAATTCACTGGATTGATGCAACACTTCCGATGGAAGAAAAGATAGAAAGGATGAAGGAACTATGGCAGTAGAAACGACAAAATGGGGCATCATATATTGCCCGAAAGCAGGTGCTACCAACAAGCGTAAGCGCTGGGAGAAGATCCAAAAGGTGCTTGACGAGCGTGGTGTCGCATACGACTTTGTGCAGAGTGAGAGCTCTGATAGTGTGGAACGTCTGATGAAGATGATGATCAACAACGGCTACAAGACTATCATTATGGTAGGTGGTGACTCTGCATTGAATGATGCTGTGAACTGTCTGATGATGGAGGAGAATGAGGTCAGGGAAAGCATAGCCTTAGGCGTGATTCCTAATGGGGTCATGAATGATTTCGCACGTTTCTGGGAGATTGATGAAGACAAGATCGAAGAGACGGTTGACTCCCTTATCAAGCGCCGTATCCGTAAGGTGGATCTTGGCTGCATCCGCTATTCGAATGCCCATGGTGAGCGGTGTCATCGTTACTTCCTGAATTGCATCAACATCGGTATGACGGCAGATATCATGAATCTGCGCCGACAGACGCGCCGCCTTTTTGGGTCACGTACGCTGTCGTTTGTGTCGTCTCTGTTTGTGATGCTCTTTCATCGGATGGAGTATAAGATGAAACTGAAGATTAACGATGATGTTATCGATCGTAAGGTGATGACCCTTTGCATTGGCAGTGGACCAGGCTACGGACAGACCCCCAATGCGGTGCCTTATAATGGTATGCTCGATGTTTCGGTGGTTTATCATCCAGAGGTCGTCCAGCTGATAGAAGGTGTCTGGCTATTAGTGACAGGTCGCTTCCTGAATCATCGGAGTGTGCATCCATATCGTACACGAGAGGTGCTCGTGGAGTCGGCAAAGCATGCCTTAGTCGGCATCGACGGAAGGTTGATGAAAACACCCGTAGGACCTTATCGCATCAACGTGGAGCAAGAGGTGATCAATTTCCTGATTCCTGTATAAAAATGTAAGAGGCTGAGCATTCAGCCTCTTTTTTGTATTAAATAATTGTTAAATAGTTGGAATTCTTTTGTGGACTCCATATTTTTTCGTACTTTTGGACGATTAATGACTAATATATATACAATAATTAAATACCCTTTTAGGAACTATGAGCTATTTACGATTTGAAAAAGCCGTGATGACTAATCTACAGGAAAGTCTCCGTCGTGAATTACTCCGGACCAATCGTTCTGGTGCGTATAGCAGTTCTACACTCGTGGATTGTAATACGCGTAAGTATCATGGTCTGCTGGTGGTTCCTGTGCCTGAGCTCGATGATGAGAACCATGTGCTCTTGTCGTCGCTTGATTGCACAGTGATCCAGCATGGAGCCGAGTTCAACTTGGGACTTCACAAGTATCAAGGCAACAATTTCAGTCCTAACGGACACAAGTACATCAGAGAGTTTGATGCCAGTCTCGTGCCAACGACAACGTATCGCGTGGGTGGTGTCGTGTTGAAGAAGGAGGTGATCTTCCATCATTATGAGGACCGTATTCTGATCCGTTACACACTGGTGGATGCACACTCTGCCACAACCTTGCGTTTCCGTCCGTTCCTGGCCTTCCGCTCGGTGCGTCAGTTTACCCACGAGAACGCTACCGCCAGTCGTGAGTATCATGAGATCGACGGCGGCATCAAGACCTGTATGTATGCCGGTTATCCCGACCTTTATATGCAGTTCTCAAAGAAGAACCAGTTTATCTTCCAGCCCGACTGGTATCGTGGCGTGGAGTATCCGAAGGAGCAGGAGCGTGGTTATGCCTCTAACGAGGACCTGTACGTGCCCGGCTATTTCGAGATGCCGATCAAGAAAGGCGAGAGCATCGTCTTTTCCGGCTCTACATCACAGATTAAGACTTCATCCTTGAAGAAGTTGTGGGAAGAAGAGGTGGAGGATCGCAAACCGCGAGATAATTTCTATGACACCCTGCTTTGCGCAGCCCACCAGTTCCACTTCCGTGACCGCCGCAGTGGTACTATGGAGAAGATTGACAAGAAAGACGATCGCTATCTGCTGGCAGGCTATCCTTGGTTCAAGGCCCGTGCCCGCGACACGTTCATCGCGTTGCCAGGACTGACGCTTGCCATTGACGAGCGCGACTATTTTGAGCTGGTGATGAGAACAGCGGAGAAAGGTCTGCGTGAGTTCATGGAGGGCAAGCCGCTGAGTGTGAAGATCTATGAGATCGAGCAGCCTGATGTGCCTCTTTGGTGCGTATGGGCCATCCAGCAGTATGGCAAAGAGGTGGGGCGCGACAAGTGCTTCGAGATGTATGGCAAGCTACTGCAGGATATCGTGAGGTATATCATTGACGGCGGACATCCGAATCTGCGTCTCGACGAGAACGGTCTGCTCTATTCTAATGGACGTGACAAGGCTGTTACCTGGATGAACTCTACTGCCAACGGTCGTCCCGTAGTGCCACGTTCCGGTTACATCGTTGAATTCAACGCTTTGTGGTATAACGCACTTAAATTCTGTGCCTCGATGGCTGCAGAGAAGGGCGACACGAAGGGCGCAGAGAATCTTGAGCAACTGGCACAGAAGTGTAAGCAGTCGTTTGTTGAGACCTTCGTCAATGAGTATGGCTATCTGCTCGATTATGTAGATGGCAATATGATGGACTGGTCTGTTCGTCCTAACATGATTTTTGCTGTGGCACTCGACTACTCACCACTGAATCAGGAACAGATGAAGAGCGTGGTTGACGTCTGCACCCGTGAGTTGCTGACACCGAAGGGATTGCGCTCACTCTCTCCAAAGAGTGGAGGTTACAATCCGATGTATGTCGGTCCGCAGACCCAGCGCGACTATGCCTACCATCAGGGTACCGCCTGGCCTTGGCTCGGTGGTTTCTATATGGAGGCTTGTCTGAAGCTTTACAAGCGTAGCCGCCTGAGCTTTATTGAGCGTCAGCTGGTGGGCTACGAAGACGAGATCGACTATCATGCTATTGGTACCATCTCTGAGCTTTTCGACGGTAACCCGCCATTCCACGGACGTGGTGCCATGTCGTTTGCAATGAACGTGGCAGAGATTCTGCGTACGCTCAAGCTGATCGATAAGTATTCATATCAAAAATAAGGAGGAACGACGATGAAAGTATTAATGTTTGGATGGGAGTATCCTCCTCATGTATTTGGTGGACTCGCCACTGCTAACTATGGTATCTCTGAGGGCTTGAAGGCTCAGGGTGATATTGAGACGGTTCTCTGCTTGCCGCATCCGTTTGGCGACGAGAGTCAGCATGCCTGCCGTATCGTGGCTATGAATGCTGTGCCCATTGCCTATCGCGATGTCGATTACGACTACGTGAAGCAGCGTGTGGGCAACATTATGGATCCCGATTACTATTTCAAGCTTCGTGAGCATATCTATGCTGATTTTAATTATATGAACGTGAACGACCTTGGTGCGATGGAGTTTGCGGGAGGCTATCCCGGCAATCTGCACGAGGAGATCAATAACTACTCGATCATCGCAGGTCAGGTGGCCCGTACTGAGGAGTTTGACATTATCCACGCACACGACTGGCTGACCTTCCCCGCTGGTATCCATGCCAAGCAGGTCAGTGGTAAGCCACTCTGTATCCACGTTCATGCTACTGATTTCGACCGTAGCCGTGGTAAGGTGAACCCGACGGTCTATTCGATTGAGAAGAACGGTATGGACTGGGCTGACTGTATCATGTGTGTGTCAGAGCTGACACGTCAGACGGTTATCAACCAGTACCATCAGGATCCTCGCAAGTGTTTCACCGTTCATAATGCTGTTTATCCTCTGCCACAGGAGTATCAGGACATTCCGCGTCCGGATCATACAGGCAAGGAGAAGGTTGTAACCTTCCTTGGTCGTATCACGATGCAGAAGGGTCCGGAGTACTTCGTTGAGGCCGCCACGATGGTGCTGCATCGTACCCGTAACGTCCGTTTCTGCATGGCAGGTTCCGGCGATATGATGGATGCGATGATCCACCTGGCAGCGGAGCGCGGCATCGCCGATCGCTTCCACTTCCCGGGCTTCATGCGTGGTAAGCAGGTCTATGAGTGCTTGAAAGCATCTGATGTATATGTCATGCCTTCTGTGAGTGAGCCGTTTGGTATCTCTCCGTTGGAGGCCATGCAGTGCGGCACGCCTTCGATCATCTCGAAGCAGTCTGGCTGTGCTGAGATTCTCGACAACTGTATCAAGGTTGACTATTGGGATATTCATGCGCTGGCTGATGCCATCTATTCTATCTGTCACAACGAGTCGCTCTTCCAGTATCTGAAGGATGAGGGTAAGCGCGAGGTGGATCAGATTACCTGGGAGAAGGTCGGACGCTGGATTCGCACACTTTATCGCCGCACACTCGGCTGGGATCAATAAAAGAGTAAAAAGGTAAAAAAGTAAAAAAGTAAAAGTTATGAAAACAATTTGTTTATATTTCGAGATACATCAGATTATTCATCTGAAGCGTTACCGTTTCTTTGATATCGGTACCGATCATTATTACTATGATGACTACGAGAACGAGCGTAGCATCACTGACATTGCAGAGCGCAGCTATATGCCTGCACTGAACACCCTTCACGACATGATTAAAGAGAACGGCAAGTTCTTCAAGGTGGCTTTCTCTCTTTCTGGTACAGGTATTGAGCAGTTGGAGATGCACGCTCCCCAGGTACTGGAGAAACTGCAGGAGATGAATGAGACAGGTTGCGTGGAGTTCCTCGCAGAGCCTTACAGCCACGGTCTGTCATCATTGGCTAATGAAGAGACCTTTGCACTCGATGTGAAGAAACAGGCCAAGAAGATTGAAGAGCTCTTCGGCAAGAAGCCAACCGTATTGCGTAACTCTTCACTTGTCTATAGTGACGATATTGGTGCACAGGCTGCATCTATGGGCTTTAAGGGTATGCTTACCGAGGGTGCCAAGCATGTGCTCGGCTGGAAGAGTCCGCACTATGTCTATAACTGCAACATCGCACCCAACCTGAAGCTCCTGCTTCGTGATGTGGAGCTGTCGGATGATATCTCTCTGCGTTTCAACAATGCCGATTGGGAAGGTTATCCACTGTTTGCTGATGCTTATATTGACCGTATCGCCCGCTTCCCCGAAGAGGAGCAGATCATCAATATCTTCATGGAGCTCTCAGCTCTGGGTATTGCCCAGCCATTGAGCAGTAACATCCTCGACTTCATCAAGGCACTGCCTGCATGCGCCAAGGAGAAGGGCATCAACTTCATGACACCTACAGAAATCTGCAAGGCTTGCAAGAGCGTTGGTCAGCTTGATGTTCCCGACACACTGTCATGGGTTGATGAGGAGCGCGATGTCAGCTGCTGGCTTGGTAATGCGATGCAGCGCGAGGCTTTCAATAAGCTCTATAGCGTAGCCGATCGTCTGCGTATCGCTAATGATCCGCGCATCAACCAGGACTGGGACTATCTCCAGGCTTCCAACAACTTCCGCTTTATGACCACCAAGCCTTCTAACGTTGGACTCGATCGTGGTATCTATAGCGGTCCGTTTGATGCCTTTACCAATTATATGAACATTCTTGGTGACTTCATCAACAGAGTGAATGCCCTTTATCCGCTTGATATCGACAACGATGAGCTGGAGGGTCTGCTCACCACCATCAAGAACCAGGGTGATGAGATAGAGATGAAGGACAAGGAGATTACTCGTCTGAAGGCTCGTCTTGAAAAGCTAGAACCAGCAGAGAAGAAACCTGCACCTAAGAAAAAGGCTGTGCCTAAGAAAGCTGCTGCGAAAAAGGTAGCAGAGCCGAAGGCAGAGGAGCCAAAGGCTGCAGAGTAAGCAATGAACTATGCAATGAGAAGCCCGCTAATAGCGAGCTTCTCATTTCTCATTTACACAAACTAGGCATTAAAAACAAGTATAGCCGGTATAAATTTTAATTACTACATGGAAGGAAACGATTTTGTGTTTAGAAAAGAGGGGGCAACATTATATGTCTACTTAGGTTTTGAACTGTCAGTATCCAATTCTACCGCATTGCGAGAAGTGTTTGAAGCCTATCGGGGGCAGGACATTAATAGGATTGTGTTTGATGCTACCGACTTGGTGTTTCTCTCCAGTAGTGGTGTCCGTGTCATTATTTTTGCCGCAAAGGAATTAGGCAAAGATACGAAAGTCATATTTGAGAATTGTGCCGAGGAAATCTATAATACCTTCAAGATGACAGGTCTCATTAATTTCTTCAGTTTTGTAGAAAACAAGAGCAAGATTAATAAGACAGGTGATGGTGAAGTTGAAGATAGTAAATGGCAGCAGGAATACTACGAAGCCAGACAGAAGCAACTCGATAACTTTGCCGCCCATAATGATGTGGTAATGTATCAGATGAAGATGGGGCAGAACGAAGATTAATTATTTTTGAAAATTTAGTGAAATGGCAGAAATTAAGTTGACAATTCATGGTTTTCTCAAGTCCACAAAGGGATCTGACACGGATACCATGACCCTGGTGACGGGAACAACCCCCGCAAAGTCAGGCGATTATCTCTACTCACTTGTAGGTTTTAGTATGAACAAGCAGATGTATCAGCCGACCATGATTGTCGCTGATATCAGTATTAACAAGGAAGAAGGAAAGGGCTGGGCGCCTATCGACAGAAGCGATTTAGGAGCTATGTTCAGATATCGGAGAATCTCAATCTATGCAGATCATGATCTGATCGGAGATGATTTCTATGTGCATGAGGTGATTCCTGAATATAAGCGCGATAACATGGCTATGAAGCTTAAAATCTATAGCCTTGATAAGCTGCTGACAATTCAACAGACCAGTCGCTCGTTTGTAGGAAAGAAACTTGTAGGCGACATTCTGGCTGAGGAACTGCCGAAGTATAAACTGCCTTACGATAATTCCAAGTCGATACCATTCGACAAGGCAAAGAGAATCAATAACGTGCAACAGCTCGTGTACCAGAATGCAGAAAAGGTAAAGGTAGAACACATATTCCCTTATCTTGTTCAGTATAATGAGAGCTTCTACGATCTTTTGGCCCGCACAACCAATCGCTGGGGCGAATTCCTGTACTATGAGGACGGAATGTTGCAGATAGGATATGATAAAGATGAAAAAAGTAATCTGAAAAAAGACCTGAAGGATTTCTATAAGATCTCATATTACAGCCAGAATATGAGTGAAAGTATGCTGGCTAAAATATCCGATGGCGGTTACGAGGCAGAGGCTGCTTTTGATAAATACATGTATGATATGCCTGTTCAGAAGTCGCCTAATATTGTGAAAGGTGAGCTGGGAAAGTTTAACGGTGAGGGCGACAAGTATGCCATGAAGAAAATTGCCTCTTTCTTCAATACAGACAAGAATATCATATCTTGGCTCTTTAATACGCTGGTCGATGATGGTGTAAAGGTGCTTCAGGCCATAAGTAGTACCAAATTGGATAATAATAAATTTAATGACCAGTACTTCCCAAAAGTGAAAGAAACTAATAGTGAAGAGACTAAGGCAGCGGCAGCGGTGCTTCTCAATAAAGTGACATCCCAAGTCTCAGGAAAAACGATCGACGACCAGGAGATTCCTTCCAATGTCTCTGATGCTGAGGTCACAAGAAAAC
The DNA here is from genome assembly GCA_946405145.1 of uncultured Prevotella sp. Lineage (GTDB taxonomy): Bacteria > Bacteroidota > Bacteroidia > Bacteroidales > Bacteroidaceae > Prevotella. Next base: position 291,951 of record CAMJGE010000001.1, on the reverse strand, counting down.
AAAAGTACGGCCAACATGAATTTACCTTGTATGATGATGTGAAGGAGAGTAAGGATGCCTTCAACGAGTTTACTGAGTTATCAAATAACTATGCCAGCAAGGACGAAATCTACGATGCCAAACGATATCGCAGGACACTTGCCTTGGAGCAGGAAGCTGGTAATAATATCGTTGTCATAGACTATGACACCACTTGGCCCGAACTCAAACTGGCAAATATCATCGAGGTAAATGGTGAGCGGTTTATCGTGACCAATATCACAGCATCTTACGATAACTCCAAATTGACGTTCCAGGTGAAAGCCAGTGGGGCACATGTAGTGAAGGAGGATGAGGCTAAAAAGAGTTATTCATATTATCCAGCCGTCATTCCTACTGGTCATGTCAGGTATTCTGGTCCGCAGATGGCAACAGTCAAAGATGCCGATGACCCCTCGTCTGAAAATCGTGTGAGAGTGGTGTTCTCCTGGCAGGGTGAAGCGGGTGTTAATGCCGCAACGCCTTGGGTTCTGGATGGAAAGATGACTGCCTGCAAACATAAAAAGAAGGATAAGGTGTTGATGGGATTCGTCGACGGAAATGTAGAACGCCCCTATGTGATAGGTGCTCTAAAGACGAAGTCCACTGTCGAATTCAAAACACCGGGAGGTCACAAGATCGAGATGGACGACGGTACTGGCGCTGGATTGCTAAAATTCATCACTTCGGCATTCTCGCCTATATTGGACACCATATTCAAATTCGTTCCTGTTGATAAGATTCCTAAACTCGGTGATCTGTTCAAAGATGAAAATGCCTGGAGTAAAAACAAATGCTTTGAGGGCGGTTTCACGATGAAAGATAATTATGACATCTATAAGATTGCCGGCTCCACTGATAAACGTCAAATCCAAATCAGTTCCCCCTGGGGTGATGTAAAGATAGACGCTTTCACGGGTATTACGATTTCTGCTCCCAATGGTGATGTAAAGATTAAGGGTAAGAATATTTCTATTGAGGCGGGTAATAACTTGAAACTTGAGTCGGGTATGAATATCGGCTGGAAATTGGGCAATGACAAGAAGTTCGGCAATTTCTCTGCTGCCGCATTAGGACTGACTGTGACCGCAGCCATTGCTAATAAGGTGGCTGAAAAGACCAAAATACTCGACCTGTCCCTTGTCAGATCCGTTGTAGAAGTTGTGATGCGTCCTGTAGAGGGTGCTCTGACCGTCAAGTCGAACCGCTACTTGAAATTGGAGACTGGTAAGAATGAGTGTGAGTATCCCAAGTTGGCTTTTAATGAGACAAAGAAGGATGCGTTGTTAAAAGCAGCATATAAGAAGAGTGTCGCTTCTGGGGCTTCTAGTTTGAGTGATGGTATCGTGGAGTTGTTTAGACTGACCGCCCCAATCGCCGATACGATGATTTCAAAGTGGTCTAAACTCTACCAGGATTGTTGTACTAAGAAAGCGACCTTTGACAATTTAATTAATCAATTAACAGCTGTTTGTAATGATAACCAGAAAACCTGCTGCAAGCTATACGCAGAATTGAATGGTAAGTTCTGGGCAGAAGATGTTAATAAGAATGTTGAAGAAGGTGATTTAGAATTCACTGATAATGTTGCGGTTGATGGCAATAATATTGTCGCAACAACTTGTTTTGCGAAAGTTTCTGGTATGGAAGACGCAGATATTATTGAGGACAGAAGAAAAATCAGGCTTAAACTTGTTGATGCTGCCAAAGAATTAAGAAAGGCTATTGTCAAAATCCAGAGTTTTGAGATGACCCAGGAAGAAGTTGATAAAGAGTTTGGCTTCTTCCGATGGACCTCATTGCCTCAAGATTCCAAGAAGAACATGTTCACTGCCATCAGCAAGGAAAAATGTGCATTGCTTCCGTTCTATAAGCTGGAAGATACTGTTAAGAATCTGGATACTTCGTATACATTAAATAATGATAAGAAATTCTGTCGTAGAGCATTCTGTTTGAACTTGTTGAAGGAGCTTAAACTGGATAATAATCGAGCGGAATTACAGATAGGTAACCCACCCGCTCCAAAGCTTCCTGATGAGCCTTCATTAGATAAAAATGATGCTAATTATATAATGAACCTTAACGTCTGGAATTTTTATGTCAGCAGCCTCCAAACAATGCCGAAACTTAAAAAAGATTCTAAAATGTTTGGTCAAACCATTAAGGATGCATTCACCAAGCAATTTACGGATATGAAAGAAGCTGTGAACTTCAAGAAGTCATATCAGGAGATGTATGCCTGGGCTGACGGTAATCCCGGTGGCATTCTTTTCGGTGTAGGCGAAAAAACATATATGGTTGAGAAAAATGATTCAGATACTTTTGTGGTTAATCAGATTCAGACGTTTGAACCCATTGAGAAATTCACTGCCGCAGAAGCAGAAGGTGATGAAGGTAAGGCCATAGAAAAGTTTATGAAACAAATTAAGGATGAGTTAACACGCTATTAAAAGCTAACAGGATTATGGCATATATATTTGAAGATTGGCAAAAGTTACTGGAGAAATTCCAGCAGTGCGTAGATAAGGGCGTAGAGGAGATGCATCAGCAAAAAGCTGAGGTGCAGCAGATCAAGACAGATATATTTAACCGTTTGGATCGAGGTGCTTATTATCGTAACGATCAGCGTATCGTTATCTCTGCCCCCGAGATTGTGATTGGTAATGTGGATAAGAGTGGTGCCCTGAACGGTGGTGAGATGGGAACCGTCATTATCAAGGGCAGTGATGTGGCCTTGGAGGGTGTCGGCGATACAGGCCGTATCGTGAGCCGTGCCCCCATCATCCATCAGAAAGCTGTCAATCCGGGTATCGACGGGCGCGAGAATGTGGTCTGCGATATGTCGGAGATCGTTTCGCAGGCTTGCGACATCGTGCTCCATAGCAGCGATGCCAGGGACGAGTTCTCGCAGACACCGTCTCATGCAGGTCGTGGCGGTATCAGCCTGCATGCCGACAAGCAGTTCAACATTGAGGCTGCTGTCTCTGCTGAGCGGCGCAAGAAGCAGATTGAAGACACTATCAAGGGGCTGGAGGCTCAGAGCAAGAATCTGAAGAAGGATGTAGAAGCTCAGAAGAAGGCTGTGGACGGTGTCCTGAAGGACATGATCAAGCTGGTAAAGAAGGAGGAAAAGCTGAACGGAGAGAAAGATCACAGCACCTTCACCAACCTCACTGACATTAGCGAGGTTCATGAGCAGATGGAAGCCCTGTTGCCGTCGGTTTATCACTCCACCCAGACCTTTATCGAACTGGTGTCTGAACTGGCAGAGGTAAACCGCCGCAAGAAGGCGCTGGAGAAAGAGAAGGGTGCCATCAAGACCGGCGACGACTTCAAGAAGAAGAGTACGGGCGCCTCAATGTCAGTAATAGCAGAGTCTATCAGTGTGGCTACTACCGACGGCGATGGTAACCTGCATACGAACTCTGGTGCTGGTATCAACGTCAGAACACCGCGTATGGGACTGAGCATGCACGATGACGAGGGAGCTCTCGTCAAGGATGGTTCTTTCTCTGTCAGTGCGGAGAATATCACGCTCAATACGGTGAACCCGAAAGATAAGGGTAAGGAATGGCCGGTGGAAGGCAAGGTGAAGATCCACTCGAAGGATATCAGCCTCGAGGCCATCGACTATAAGATGAACGACAAGAATGAGCTCTGGGAGAAAGAGCTTACCAAGGATGGTAAGATCACCATGAGTGCCAAGACCGTCGAGGTATCTACCGCTAATCCTAAGGGCATCGAGCGCGACGAGAAAGGTAAGCTCTCCAAGGGTGAGTATCAGGGAGAAGGCGACGTGATTATCCGCTCGAAGTCTGTCACCGTCGAGAGCCTCGACTATGAGGTGAAAGACGGCAAGCTGGCGACAAAGGCCCTGACGAAGGATAGCAAACTGAATATCCGCACCGAGAAGACGGCTGTCGTCGCTGCCGATGCTGAGGGTAAGGCTACGGGTAGCATCAACCTCAATGCCAAGGCTGTGAATGTGAAGTCGATGGATGTCGATAAGGAGAAACTCACCGACTCTAAGCTTGCCGCAGGCAGCACGATGACGCTTGTCAGTGAGAAGATGTTCGTGGGTGCCAAGTCGAAGGATGTGAAGAGCAAGAAGATTCAGGCGGTTTCTGAAGAGATTGGTGCCTTTGCGGATAAGACGCTGGAGATGCAGCAGGGCGATGGCAAGGCAGCTGTTCAACTCGACGGTGGCAATGCCGCTGTTGGTGGCGACAAGACGCAGGTCTATGGCGGAACCACGATCAATGGTAAGACAGAGGTGAAGGACGAGCTCAAGGCGCCTAAGGTTGTCGGTGACAGCGTCGAGGCCAAGAGTGCCTTCAAGTCGCCAAACATCAGTGACGGCATGGGTGGCGGCTCCGGAGGTGGCGGCGGCAAGCTGAGTACGAAGCTCAAGAGTGAGGACGCGCCAAAAGAGTCATAACAAGTAAAACGGTGGATTATGAAAAGAGAAATTATAAAGGAGTTTGATATGTTGGGCGATGCGCTGAGTACGCTGAATGCCCAGTTTGCCTATCGCCTGATGAATCTGTGCGTAAAGGCAGAGCCCGTATCGCTGTTGTCGGTAGAGGCCATGATAGAGGGTGAGTCACAGAAACTGGAACAGTGTTCACAGATAGGAAAGGAAGATGACTACAGCTTCCAGGTGTACCCCAACTACGACGGTGATATCCCCGCGCTGGCCCAGGCCATCTTTAAGGAGCATCCCGAGTTCAAGCAGGAGTTCAAGACGATGCAGGTGGACATCTCCACCGATGAGAACAATCCTGACATGCAGGACGTACATTATATCCAGGTAACGATGCCCGAAGTGGACGACAACCGCTATGACGTACTGAAGAATGCTGTGAATGCGTTCTACGAGGAGAATAAGGCTCAGATGGAGGCTGTCTCAGCCAAGTACGATGCCAAGCTTGCCTCGCTCATTGAAGGTGAGAGCGATCAGGACATCAAGAGGCTGAAAGAGGCTCGTGAGAAGCAGACAAACAGCTGGAACCAACAGCGCGACAACATCTACGAAGCCAAGATCAAGGAGATTGAGGAAGGGCATGATAGGTGGCAGAGTAACCAGAAGATGGACAAGCTGAATCGCTTGAATGGCATCAATCAATAGTCTGTAAGTAAGTCTGTTTATATCATTATGGCTGCAATCAAGTTTCTAAGTGTTGACGACGAGGAACAGATCGAATTCCTGATGAAACAGTTCTTCAGGAGGAAGATCCGTAGTGGTGAATATGAGTTCTTTTTCGCTCGCAATGGAGTAGAGGGCCTGAAAGTATTGCATGAGCATCCGGATATCGCTATTATCCTCTGCGACATCAATATGCCTGAGATGGATGGTCTGGAGATGCTTGCCAAGGTGAATGAGATGCATAACCCGGCGCTTCGTGTCATCATGGTAAGTGCCTTCGGTGACTTGGAGAACATCCGCAGGGCGATGAATGACGGTGCCTTCGATTTTGCCACAAAGCCCATTGACATGGACGATCTTGAGCGCACTATAGAGAAAGCCATCAGACAGATAGACTTTGTGCGCAAGTCGCAGAAGGAGCATAGAAAGTTGGAGGCCTTGGAGCAAGACCTGGCTGCGGCCAACCAGATTCAGAAATTTATCCTGCCGCGCGTATTCCCGCCTTTCCCTGAAGACAGCGATAAGATAGACATCTGTGCCTCGATGGAGGCTGCAAGGGATATTGGTGGCGACTTCTACGATTTCTTCCGCATCAACGATGATCACATTGGTTTTGTCATAGGCGACGTCTGTGGCAAAGGTATTTCCGCAGCGTTGTTTATGGCGGTGAGTCGCTCTATCATGCGCTCGGTAGCTATGCAGTATGACAGTGCGGCAGAGTGTATGACGAAAGCCAACCAGATGCTGGCAGCATCTTCGGTAGAATACATGTTCGTTACCATTTTCTATGCCATCTTCAATATAAAGACAGGTCTCGTCACCTATTGTAACGGTGGGCATAATCCGCCATACCTGTTACATGCTGATGGTATGGTAGAGGAACTGCCAGTGTCGGAGAATGTCCTCGTGGGCGCTTTTAAAGGCATCCAGTTCAAGGAAGCCACCTTGCAGCTGGATCACGGCGATACGCTGGTGCTTTACACCGACGGCGTGACAGAGGCTATGAGCCCTGCGAGAGAAGTGTTTGGTCCGAAGCGTCTCATCCATACACTCAGCCGACTGACTGGCAAGAGCTGTCAGGAAATGATAGAACTCGTCAGAGCAGACATGACCGAATTCGTTGGTGATGAAGAACAGAGTGATGATATCACGATGCTTGTGGTAAAGAGAAAGTGAAGAGAAATGTTATCATAGGATGTCTGGGAGGCTTGTTGCTGGTCTCGGGTGTGTGGTTCATCCATACCCATCAGGGAGACCAAGAGCGCATCAATGAGTTGGAAGCACAAGTCGTTGCTCTTCAACGGCAGCAAGAGAATTCTGAGCTAGACCGTAGTGTCAGCGAACAGATGGAGCATATCGCACAAGGTCAGCAGGCACTCTCCGAGGAGCGTAGTCAGGAAGCCATCCGCCAGTCAGAAATAGCACAGGCCGCCACCCTCCGTTCAGAGGCTGAGCGCCGGAATGCGGTGAAGGCACAGGCTGCGGCTGAGGTCTCGGTAGCAGAGGCCTTGGAGTCGTACAAGATGGCAGAACGCCAGCGACAGAACGCAGAGCATGCCAGGATGGTGGCAGATACCTTGAACTATATCTCACTGGGCAGAACGCTGGGGTCGCAGTCTTACTCGATCTATCAGACCGGTAACACTGAGTTGGGCAACATGCTGGCGTATGCCTCCTACCTCTATACCCACGACTATGGCGGCAACCTCTATTCGCCCACTGTGTTTCAAGCCATGATGCAGTCGGCAGGTGGGCGCAACAGCTGGAACATTTATAATGGCAGCATCTCACGCCTTGCCATCTCACCTAAGGATGGCCGTCTGCTGGCGGTGAGCTCCTTTGGCGAGATCTTCAGTCATCAGATTAACAAAGTGCAGATTCACACCACCAGGCTGATGAACAACAAGCAGTACTGGTTCAGCGATCTTTATGCTTCTCCCAACGGAACAATCTATGCCCTCAGTTATACGGGGCATTTAGTGATTATCGACGGCAATCAGACACGTGTCGTGATGATGGAAAACATCAGGAAGCCCTTCGGCCTGCAGATCCTGAATGGCGGCAAATCGTTGCTGATTGTTGGTGAAAACAGTGTCGCCTTGTTCGATATCGCTACCGAAAAGACCTTAGCCACACGTTCTCTCGATTTTCATGTCACCAGTATAGGCAGATCGGGTCAGACACCTGTACTCTTCGATAACCAGAGGGGGATGCACCTCGTTAACAGCCTGGACAAGATAACGAACCAGAAGGTGCCTGTCACAGGTACGGTTACAGCCTATGCCTCTGACAAGAAAGATCATCTGACGGCTTATGGCATGGCCGATGGTACCATTTGGCTCACCGATGGCAACGGTAAGACCTACAAGCTGGTAGAGCATCTCTCACGCGTGACTAGATTGGAGTTTAACGGCAAGAATCTCTATTCCTCCAGCTACGACGGAAAACTGTTGTTCTGGCCCATAGAGAGCAACAGCCAGATCAAAGCTGTCACGCTGTATCACTCAGGCCAATGGCTGAACGACTTCACCTTCAGCAACAACAAGGATTATATCATGACGGGTGAGCATAACGGTATCGTCACGCAGAGTCTGATCTCTCTTCCGAAGATAGCCCAGCGTCTGCGCCAGAATGTCAGGCGTAACTTCACCCAGGATGAATGGAACTACTATGTAGGGAAGGGGATACCTTATAGAAAGATAAAAGAGTGAAAGAGTAAAAAGGTAAAAAAGTAAAAAGGTAAAAAGTGAAAAGGTAAAAAAGTAAAAAGGTTAAATAGTAAATAAGTTAACAAGGTAAGAAATGAAACAGGACTACAGGCTTTGGACCAAGCGTTGGGTGAAAATCATTTTACCCCTTTACTTCTTTGCCTTTTTACCTTTACCTTCTGTGGCACAGGGATTGCCTCTGATCCGGAACTTTACGGCAGAGGAGTATGGCGGACACGACCTGAACTACGACATCGAAATCGGTGATGACGGTACGGTGTATGTCGCCAACTTCAAGGGCTTGTTCTACTACGATCGAGCCCAGTGGCGCGTCATCCATGCCCCCGGGCTCAGACGTGTCACAGTGGTCTATCGCGACAGCAAGAACACCATCTGGGTGGGGGGCTACAACTTCATTGCCCGTCTGCAGAGTCATGCCAACGGTGAACTCTACCTGCAGCAGATCAACAGGAAAGCCACCTTCAAAGGCGAGGTGCTGGAGATCTTCGAGGATGGGGCTTCCTTGCAGTTTGTTGTCACCGACAATAATATCTATGAAATTATAGATGCCGACACCCCCATTATCAGGCTGAAGAAGCACACCAATGCCAAATTCCTTTTAAGCGTTGATGCAGACATCATCTCTCTGGAGGCTTTGCGGGCATCAGCCGAAGATGCTATCTTAAAAGACACGACCCAGACAGTGCAACTAGACGGCGGCCTTCAGGTAAAGGTGAAAAGAAACTACGGGCTGATTGTCTGCGATAGTCTGGGGCGCGAACGCTATACCATCACCGAAGCCAATGGCCTCTGCTCCAACCTGGTGTCCTATGTGGCATACGACGGTCATGGGGTGCTTTGGGGTTCTACGGAAAAAGGCATCTTTGCCATCGAGCTGCCTTCGGTTTACAGCTACTTCCTGCCTAAGGACGGACTGACAGGACAAGTACAGGCCATGACAGCCTTTAATGGGAAGATCTACGTTGGTGAGACCAATGGACTATTTACCGTTGACAACTGGCAGTATCAGCGTGTTACAGGCATCAATAATATCTGTTGGACCTTGTGCCAGAGTCGTGACGGCCTGCTGGCAGCCACCTCCAGTGGCATTTACCGGATAGCGGCGGATGGCAGGGTCAGCCGACTCACTTCCAATGCCACCACAGCCCTTCTGGCTGATGGCGATAAGATCTATGCCGGTGAGTCTCACGGTGTCTGGCTCTATCAGTTGGATCCCATCCGGAGATCCAAGATCAACGACCTTCCGTTGGTAACGGATATCCGCAAGGATGCACGCGGCAATCTCAGCTTCCAGAACGTGCATGGTGATGCGGTTCGGCTCGGGGATTATAAGGCTCAGGCCAACTCGCCAAACCAGCTTTCCCCACTGTTGACACCACTCAGAGACCTTAAGTTCAAGGCTCAGTACCTTCATGGTGATCACCTATGGATTGGCGGCGACAAGATACTCGCTGTCATCGACATGGGACAGAAAAACCTGGCGCGCCTGACCGAAAGCCGTAAGGTGCGTTTCCGCTCCATCATAATGGATAACGACAGTGTGCTATGGGGCGGATATGGGAATATGCCCAACAAGCTGCCTCAGTTGGGAAGCGCAGAGCGTCACCTGCATTTCTTCTATGCACTCAACTATGCGCCACTGACGGGAACGACCCAGTATCGCTACCGTCTGGATAGTAAGAATCTATTGGGTACGGGTGGGCAGTGGAGTGCCTGGACTGACAAGCAGGATGTAGAGTTTCTGAACCTGCCTTATGGCTCATTCACCCTCTCCATACAGGCCAAACAGGCTAATGGCGAACTGTCGGAAGTCGCTACCGTTGATTTCAGCATTGCCTATCCGCTGCTGCTGCGTTGGTATATGCTGGTGCTCTACCTCCTCATCATCCTCTACTTCATCTATCAGCTGTTCCGCTATCGTCTAAAGCGGTTGAGGCTGGAAAAGCTCAAGCTGGAGCGTATTGTTGAGGAGCGCACTGCCGACCTGCGTAATGCCCAGAACGAGCTGATCCGTCAGGAGAAGATGGCAACTGTAGGTAAACTGACCAAGGGACTTATCGACCGCATCCTCAACCCGATGAACTATATCCTCAATTTCTCCAAGATGTCAAACGACCTGGTGGAAGACCTCAGGGAGAACATCGAACGCGTCAAGGACCTGGCAGACAAGGACGACTATGAGGACACGCAGGAGATACTGGAGATGCTAACCAAGAACCAGACATCTGTTTATCAGTTTGGCCAGAACACCACCCGCATCCTCAAGGCGATGGAGGAGGTGCTGAGAGACCGCACTGGAGGCTATGACAATATACAGCTGTTGCCTGTCCTGCATCAGGTCGAGAAGGAGTTTGCCAATCATTACGGCGCACAACAGGCACAGTATGGTATCCAGGTGCGCTTTGACATACCTGCCGATGCGATGCCTCTTTACGGCAACCCCGATATGATCTACAAGTCGTTGATGAACCTCCTGGGCAATGCCGTTTATGCTGTTGTGAAGAAATCACAGACGGTTTCACCATTCGTCCCCGAGGTGTCGCTTGCTGTCAGTGCTTCTGAATCGGCATATATCCTGAAAGTGCGTGATAACGGCACAGGTATAGAGGAGAATAACCTCAGCAACATCTACGACCCCTTCTTCACCACCAAGACCACAGGCGAGGCAGCAGGTGTAGGTCTCTACCTGACTCGTGAGATCGTCCAGAATCATGGCGGCGATATCAGCGTGGTGTCGGTTCATGGAGAATACACAGAGTTTACCGTCATATTCCCAATCCCTAACAAGAAATGAGAAAGAAACTGTCCATATTATTATATAGCATCATCCTTTGCGTGTGTACCTCCTATGCACAGGACGATACCGAGATGCGTGAGGTGTATGCACAGGCAGAGAGTGCTTACAGGATAGGGCGCATAGAACAAGCCCGAGACATGCTGTTGCAGAACCTCAGCACCTTTCGTGACAATCACCTTCAGAGTGTGCTCCGTCTCATCGCCCTCACCTATATGGATGAATACGATATCCCGAAAACCAAGCAGTACGTCACGCTCCTGCTTCAGCAGAATCCCTATTACAGTCCGTCGTCACAGGATCCGGCTACATTCGTTGAGATCGTCAACAGCATCAAGGCGGGAATGACACCCACCATCACCACAGCCTCAAGTCAGGCAGAAAGTCTGGCAGAGGTACCTGTGCCTACCACACTCATCACGGCGGAGATGATTCAGGCCAGCGGCGCCCGCAACCTGCAGGAAGTGCTGGCAGCCTATGTGCCAGGCATGCATCTGATCGACTGTGACGACGATATCAATATCGCCATGCGAGGCATTTACAGCAATTCGCAGGAGAAGATCCTCATCATGCTCAACGGTCATCGTCTGAACAGCTATGCCACCAATGCTGCTGCGCCCGACTTCAGCATCTCTTTAGAGAAGGTGAAGCAGATAGAGGTGCTGCGAGGCCCTGCCTCGTCGCTCTATGGCGGTGTGGCCCTGACAGGTGTGGTTAATATCATCACCAAACAGGGTATTGACGTGGATGGTGTGCAAGCCAAAGTGTCGGCAGGTAACTACGGACAGGTCAAGGTGGATGCCATCTTCGGCAAACGCTACTTCGACATCGATCTGCTGGTGTGGGGTAGTGTCTATAGAAACAGTGGCGAGCGGTTTGGCATGGATTGCGTGCGTCTGGGGCGTATCGGCACCAACCCCAGCTACGACTTCGGATTGCAACTCGGCTGGAAAGGGGTTCAACTGATGTATGATACCCACTCCTCACAGAAGGTGGCGCCTTACACTGCCACCTCGCTGGCACAGATCTATGATCGTGAGAAATACCTTTCCTACAATGGTATCAAACCCAGCTTCAGCAGTAACTCCCACCACTTAGACCTGAGTTACAGCCACCAGTTGAAGCATCTTAGCCTCAGGTATGGCCTTACCTACGATAAGTCGGATTTCACACGCTATCAGGTGCTCAGCGACTATCCCATTCCAAATCTGTCTTTGCCTCTCAACCAGGTAAAAGAATTGGATACCCTGTTCTCCAAATATGGTGGCATCTCGCGTTACATGAATGGTCAGGAGCAGAACTTTGGCGTTCAGGTGAAGGGCAACTATACCTACAACATGGACAATGGTCATCATGGCAATCTCAGCTTCGGTGCGGAGTATGGTCATTTCAGTTGCGATGGCCTCAGTTATCTGTTTGGCTATGATTTCTACAAGACAGTCCCCTATAATTCCGACGTCTATCATGCGGGGCCGGGTAATGAGGATAATGCCGATGTCTATCTGCAGCTGAAGCACCAGTGGCGTTCGCTGATCCTCAATGCCGGACTGCGTTACGACTATAAGTCGCGTTATGATAAAAGTAAGGTCAATGAGCTGTCACCACGAATCGCGCTGATCCTGCTGCGCCCTAAGTGGAATCTGAAACTCAGCTACTCCAAGTCGTTTGTCGATGCGCCCTATCTCTATCGTAAGATCAATGTCATATCGATGATAATGGTCGATCCCGCATATAAGGATATGGTCACTAGTCTCTCGCCTGAACGTGTGCATTCCTTCCAGCTCACCTTTGGCGGTAATAACTGGGTGAAGGGCTTGAATTTCGAAATAAATGGTTTCTATAACCAAGCCGAGGATCTGATCATGACTCATCTTATGGAATACATGAATGCCAGTAAGAACAAGACCTGCGGTGTGGAACTGATGGCCAGCTATAGACATCAGAAGTTTACTGCCGACTTCAACCTCACATGGTTGAATACCTTTAGATCGAACCTCATGCGTATAGAGCAGGCGACTATTTTTGACAAAGTCGATTACACCACTATCGATACCAACAACAACACGCCCGCCATCATGTCGAATCTTGTACTGGGATGGCAGGTTACGCCCCGTCTGAAGCTCCACACACACCTTCTTTTCGAAGGTAAGCAGACCAGCTACAACACCGACCTCGCCAATGTCATCAAATATATGGATGCCATCATGAAATACGTTGAGTGTGATATTAAGGGTGATACAAAGGGTGCCGAAGCTGCCAAGACTCTTGTGATGGCACTTGCCCCTTACAATATCATGCATGTGGATATGTCGCCCCATGCCATCGTCAATCTTGGTGGCGAATATAAGTTAGGTCCTGTCACCTTCGGTCTGAACATCCACAACCTGTTTAACACCAGTTATAACCGCAGTGGCATGAACACCAACCTCATCCCCCAGCAGGGCCGTTGGTTCCTTGCCAGCGTTGGCATCAAGATATAGTAAAGTCTTAACTAAATTGATTGGAAAATGAAAGAAATTAGAACAAGTGCCTTGGCAGTGCTTCTGATGACGGCTGCAGCGGCACAAGCCCAACAGTATCCCACCCAGTTGCTCAACCATGAGCAGGAGATCGACAACATCATCAGCAGCATGACACTCGAAGAGAAGATCGGCATGCTGCACGGTAAGAACATGTTCTCTTCTGCAGGCATACCGCGCCTTGGGATTGCCGATGTGGAATATGCTGACGGCCCCTTCGGCATCCGCGAGGAGATGGAACCTCACTCCTGGAACTCCGCCAACCTCACTACCGACTCTGCCACGTTTTTCCCCACGGGGTCGGCACTGGCTGCCACGTGGAGCACTGACTGTGCCTACGCCTACGGACGGGGCATGAGCCGTGAGGCACGTCTGCGTGGAAAAGATATGATCCTCGGACCCGCCATCAATATCCAGCGCATCCCCACAGGCGGAAGAACCTACGAGTATCTTAGCGAGGATCCCTTGCTGAGCGGCATGCTGGCTGTGGCTTACACCAAGGGCGCTCAGGAGGATGGAACGGCAGTATGCCTGAAACACTATGCCCTGAACAATCAGGAGGACTATCGTGGCTTCGTGGATGTGCGCATCTCCGATCGTGCCATGCATGAGATCTATCTCCGTCCCTTCGAGATGGCAGTGCGCGAGGCGGATGCCTGGGGCTTGATGGCAGCCTATAACAAGGTGAACGGGCGCTGGTGCTCCGAGAACCTGCCGCTGCTCACCACCATCCTGCGCCAGCAATGGGGCTTCCCCGGTATGGTGATCAGCGACTGGGGTGGGGTGCACTCTACGGTAGATGCTGTCGTGGCAGGCATGAATGTCGAGATGCCTGGCAGCCGCTATATGGGAAAGGCGCTGCTCGACTCTGTCAAGGCAGGTAAGGTGAGTGAGGCCGTTATCGATCAGCGTGTCAGGGAGATCCTGCGCGTACGACTCACGGTGAAGCCAGTGGATAAGGCAGTAGCCAACACCCAGCCTGTAGGCAATGCCGAAGAGATGCAGACAGCCCTGGAGGTGGCGCGTCGCAGTATCGTGCTCTTGAAGAACGACCATCTGTTGCCGATAGATCCCCAGCACGTCAGGCGTATCGCTGTCATCGGCGAGAATGCCGTTACCAAGATGGCACTTGGCGGTGTGGGAGCTGGTGTGAAGACCCGCCGTGAAATCACGCCCCTCGAAGGCCTGCAAGCCCTGCTGGGCGACAAGGTGGAACTGACCTACGTGCCGGGCTACAAGAGCTTTGACCGCGCAGCCCGTGACAAACGTCTCAGTCCGCAACAGCCAGCCGACCCTCAGCTGATGGCAGAGGCAGTCAAGGCAGCCAAGAAAGCTGATCTGGTGATCTTCTTCGCCGGCGACAACCGTGAGGTAGAGACGGAAGGTTCCGACCGTAAGAGCATCACCCTGCCTTCTGGACAAGATGAATTGGCGCAGGCTCTTGCCAAGGTCAATAAGAAGCTCGTCACCATCATCGTCTCAGGCGGACCCGTGGATGTCAGCACGGTGAGCAGCGTGTCAGGCGCCTTGGTAGCCTCGTGGTTCAATGGTTCGATGGGAGGACAGGCACTCGCTGAGATGCTGGCAGGACAGATCTCTCCCTCCGGCAAACTGCCCATGTCGTGGCCTAAGGCGCTGGAGGATGTGCCTGCCTATGCCACTGCCTCCTATCCGCAGACGCTCACTAACAACACCCAAGGCGACATCTTTGTCGATATCACCCAGAACCGCAGCAATGAGCGCAGACAGGAGCTGGTGGCACCTTATGCCGAAGAAGACCTTGTGGGCTATCGCTGGTACGACAGCAAGGATGTTGCGCCAGCCTATCCCTTCGGCTTCGGACTCTCCTATGCCACCTTTGAATACAGCGACCTGAAGGTGACGCCTACAGCCGAAGGACTGGATGTCAGTTTCGTGCTCACCAACACGTCGGCGTGTGCAGCCGAGGAAGTGGCGCAGGTCTATGTGGCACGTCCCGAGTCTCGCATCAACCGTCCTGTGAAGGAGCTCAAGGGCTTCCGTCGTGTGCCGCTGAAGGGCGGTGAGCGCCAGACGGTTACCATCCCTATCCGTCGTGCCGACCTCTGTCATTGGGATGCAGCTGCCCAGACATGGATGCTGGAGCCTGGTGCCCTCACGATTCTGGTAGGCGGCTCATCCGTTGATTGTCTAAACAACAAGAGAGCAGTTCTTTTTTGAACTGCCCTCTCTCTCTTAACGGTTCTTGCGCTCCGTAGGTGCTCAGGCGAGCAAAGCTCGGAGTCTTGGTTAACGCTTATTGGTTACACCCCCATGCATGCACCCAAGAGAAACTACTTACGTCATCACGTCGTAACAACAATCTTTGGATACTTTGTGACATGAATGTCTCGTATGTGTTAAATATACACTATAGAAAATGTGTTACATTTGTTTTAGACCGAATATATTGGGTAGAGTTTTTTGAATGTAAAGATTGCGGAAACGAAGTTGTCGGAGCTATTGTCTGGCATGGATGGTTGGGAGCTTCGGGTGACCTGTGAAGCGTCTGCTGATGTCGGGACAGAAATCTCGGGATTTTTTTAGGTGGTGCAGTTGACTGGTTGGGTTGGTAAATGGTTTGCCAGCTATCATGACTGTCCGGATGGCGTAGGGTAGGGGAGTGGCGATGGGCATGTGTCAGGCTGATGAAAATGAGGTGGAAGTGTATCTTCTAAATGTAAAATAATCGTACTACGTGGTGAGGCTTGTCTGCCAGAGAGGCGGGAAAGGGGGCTCAAAGGTGGTTTTCCTGCAAAAAGGATGGCGATCAGTCTCTGGTCGCCATTCATTTGTATGATAATATAATTGATTGTAAACTAATGCATTGCTTTTAGATGCTTCAAGTAAAGCATCAGAGATTGACTTTCCAGAAGCCATTCTTGTTGGCACCTACGCGTTCGATGACTCCTTTCTTGCGGAGAGCCGCTAAAACCTTGTTTATACCGGCTTCTGACAGCTGTAGGCGGCGCGAAAGGGCTCCGATGGTGATATGGGCATCGGCGGATAACAGCTTGACGACACGCTGCTCTGACTTGGAAAGTTGTGTCTCAGCGCCCTCTGGTAGGGCATTTTGGACTGTATTATCCTGTAGTTTTTCTCTACTTTTATTCTTTACTTTATTCTTTACTTTATCCTCTACCTCTTGCTTGACTGTATCCAATAAACAGCGCAAAATGAACTCGATGAAATGGCTAATTTTTGCGGTTTCACCGAAATACGCCATAACGCGACAATATTCTTCTTTTCTCTCTACTACGGCCTGTTCGATGGAGAGACCCGCTAAAATCGGCCTCCAGCGGCGCAATAATAGCGTTTGCCAGTAGAGTCCCAGGCGTTCGTTACCCTCTGTGAAGGGGTGAATTGTTGCTATTTCGTAATGAAATATACAGCTGCTAATGAGGGGGTGTTCGTCGGTGTGGTTCAGCCAGTCGAAGAGCATCGCCATGTGCAGTCGGATGCGCTGATCATCCTCCCGATAGTTTCCTTTGCCAGTACTCAGTTCATCGACCATTTTCACTTGTGCGCGCAAGAGATCGTTCTCTGATAATGGGTCGAAAGGGAGCTCTTCGTCCTGATCGGTTGTCACTGGCATTTTCCCTGTCAGTGTTTCGAGGATGCCTACTTGTTCTGAAATTTCGGAAACCAATCTAATGGTAAGTTCCGATACATGATAAGATGGACAAATCATAAAACTTTACATATTTGGTTGTTAGTTAATATTCTATTTTGCAAAAATACTAATTTCCTCCTTATTTTACAATAAAAACACTAAAAACAAGGAGGGTTGATTAACATTTTTTATGGGATATATGCTGGCTTATCTGGTTCGAATACAGCCATTACAAATAAAGGCGGTATCTTATAAACGATACCACCCTTAATGTCGGTAGAAAACCTTTGATTTCCCTTATTTCGAAAGGGCGTCGAAGAGTTTGTCGAGTGCCTCGTCGGCATCCTTACTCTCATTGAGCAAGGTTACGAATTTAGAACCTATGATGGCGCCTGCGGCATTCTGTTGGGCTGCCTGGAGCGTCTGCTGATTGCTGATGCCAAAGCCAATCATGCGAGGATTGCGCAGTTGCATGGCGTTGATACGGCGGAAATACGCCTGCTTGGCGTCGTCGAAGGATTTCTGGGCACCAGTGATGGCGGCAGATGATACCATATAGATAAAGCCATCGGTATGCTCGTCGATGAACCGGATGCGCTCCTCGCTGGTCTCTGGCGTGATGAGCATGATGATACGGAGGTCGTAACGATCGGCTACGGGCTTCACGGTATCGAGATAGTCCTTGAAAGGCAGGTCGGGGATGATGGCACCGCTGACACCACTCTCCGCGCAACTCTGGCAGAATGCCTCGATGCCGTAGTGCAGGATAGGATTCAGGTAACCCATGAGCACCAGGGGCATCTTGACATCATCCTTGATGCTCTTCAGCTGTTCAAAGAGTTTCTTCAGGCTCATGCCGTTGTGCAGAGCCTGGGTGGCGGCACTCTGGATGACAGGTCCGTCGGCAAGCGGGTCGCTGAAGGGAATACCTACTTCTACCATGTCGATACCTCGGCGTTGGGTTGCCATGATGATATCGGTGGTACTCTCAAACGTAGGGCAGCCGGCACAGAAATAGAGTGACAGGAGTTTGCGGTCCTGAGAATTTGCGAAGAGTTGATTGATTTTATTCATGATGTAATAGTTTGATGAATTTACTAAGTTTGGTGATGTCTTTGAGGCCAGGCGCCTGTTCGAAGCGTGAGTTCAGGTCGATGCCGATACATCGGGGATGATGGAAATGTCTGACTGCTTCCGCATCATCAGGGCCAATGCCGCCGCTGAGCAGGAAAGGGGTAGAACCCCGGTAGGCATCCAGGACCGACCAGTCGAACTTCTCCCCATTGCCGCCAACCACCTTTCCTTTGGTATCAAAGAGGAAATAGTCTGCCATGCCTTCAAATGCTTCTGTCTGTTTCAGATCTTCGGCAGTGGCAATATTGAAGGCCTTGATCACAGGTAGTGGCTTGAGTGCTTCTGCCAATGCGGGCTGTTCGTGCCCGTGCAGTTGGATAAGGTCGAGTCGGTAGTCCTCGATGTGCTGTCGGATCTCTTCCAGGTCAGCATCGACGAATACCCCCACACGCTTGACTTGTCTGGGTAGGTAGGACGGAATCTCGGATACATACCGCTTGGACTTGGGCCAGAAGATCATACCCATCCAGTCGATGCCCAGCTGCTCCAGTGCCTGGATATTGCTGGCGTCACGCATGCCACAGACCTTTATAATCATGACAGTTGAGCTATAAACTGCTGAAGTGCCAGACCGGGATCCGGCTCTTTCATGAAGGTCTCGCCGATGAGGAATCCGTGATAGCCGACCTCCTTCAGCCGACGGATAGTATCTACATCGCTGATACCGCTTTCACTTACCTTGACAGCGTCAGCCGGCAGGCGTTCAATGAGATTGAACGAGTTGTTGACATCGGTTTCGAAAGTACCAAGGTTGCGGTTGTTGATACCACACATATCCGGCTCCAACTCCGCATATTCAGTATCTTCCTCAGAATGCATCTCCAACAGCACTTCGAGATTTAATTCGTGTGCTTTCTGGATGAAGGCTCTGCACTGCTCTTTGGTGAGACAGGCGGCAATGAGCAAGACAGCAGAGGCACCGCAGATCTTAGCCTGGTAGATCTGGTACTCGTCAACGATGAAGTTTTTGTATAGGATGGGAAGATATACCTTCTGCTGCCTGGCTAACCGGATATGGGTATTGCTGCCACCGAAGTATTCGGAATCTGTCAGGATACTCAGGGCGGTGGCTCCATTGGTCTGATAGCTGTAGGCCGTACTTTCGGGTGATGCGTCTTTGGCGATCCAGCCCTTTGAGGGTGACTTCCGCTTGAATTCTGCGATGATACCTGTGTTGGAGCTCTCGATAGCCAGACTCATAGATACCACTTCGGATTTGAGGATAATCTCTACACGACTCTCCAGAAACACTTGTGAAAGTTCTTTCTTGTACTTTTCAACTTCCTTTAGCTTATAAGCTACAATCTCATCTAAAATATCTCTCATAATCTTAACTGTTTAGTTCTACAAATTTCTTAAATGTGGCGAGGGCTTTGCCGCTGTCGATACTCTCTCTGGCGATGTCGATGCACTCTTCTATGCTCTTCTGACCTTTCTCAAGCACCTGGATACCGAATGCGGCGTTAGCCAAGACGATGTTTTTCTGAGCAGGCAGAGCACGATTCTCCAGTACACTGTCGAAGATTTGGGCTGCCTCCTCTTCGGTGGCACCTCCCACCAACTCCTCGGGCTTGGCAATGTCGAAGCCCAATTCGGCTGGGGTGAAGATACGCTCATATTGATTGGTGGTGACCTTGAAGGGGCCTGTCAGCGAGATCTCATCATAACCGTCGATAGAGTTCACAATACCATAGTCGATGCCAATTTTCTGATACACATTATTATATAGGCGCATCTGATCGAGGTTGGCTACACCAAGCAACTGGCATTTGGGTTGACTGGGATTCACCAGTGGTCCCAGAAGATTGAAGATGGTAGGGAACTGAAGGGCTTTTCTGATCGGACCCACGAATTTCATGGCTTTGGCGAAAAGCTGGGCATGCAGATAAACGATACCTGCCTCGTCGAGGGAACGGTTCAGACGGTCAAGATCGTCAGTGAACTTGATGCCGTGATGCTGGATGACGTTTGAGGCACCACTTACGGAAGTAGCGGCATAGTTGCCGTGCTTGGCAACCTTGTAACCTGCGCCAGCAATCACAAAACAGGAGGTCGTAGAAATGTTGAAGGTGTTCTTTCTGTCACCGCCAGTACCTACTACGTCAATATAACGGTCTGCCTTTAACAGGGCGGGTACACCTGTCTCAAGGATACCATCGCGGAAACCGAGCAGTTCTTCTACTGTCACGCCTCGCATCTGTAAAGCTGTCAGAAGCGCGGTTATCTGCTCCGTTGGATATTCTGAATGGGTGATGCCAATCAGGATCTGTTTCATCTCCTCACGGGATAGTTCTTCGTGGTTCAACATCCTGTTGAGGATATCTTTCATTGTCTGTGCCATATCTTTTAGAAGTTTTAGAAGTTAATGAAGTTAGAGAAACAGCCAGTTTTGTAGCATCTTCCTACCGTCGGCTGTCAGCACACTCTCAGGATGGAACTGAATGCCTCTGACGTTTAAGGTCTTGTGGCGGAGGGCCATGATCTGGCCTTCATCACTCTCTGCTGTAATCTCCAGGCACTCAGGGAATCCTTCCTTCGAAACCACCCAGGAGTGGTAACGCCCCATCGTGATACGATTAGGAAGACCGCTGAAAAGGGCATCGTTTCCGAATTGTGTACCTTCTGTGGCTACACCATGGAATACATCACTGAGGTTCTCCAACTTACCGCCGAACACCTCGCCGATGGCCTGATGGCCGAGACAGACACCGAGGATCGGCTTACGGTCTGCGTAAGTGCGGATGACATCGCAGAGCAATCCTGCCTCAGAGGGAATGCCAGGACCTGGTGAGAGGATGATCTTCGAATAAGGCTCTAAATCAGAGAGCTCAAACTGGTCGTTACGCAGCACAGTCACTTCTGCTCCCAGTTCCTTCACCAAATGACTCAGATTATAAGTAAACGAGTCGTAGTTGTCGATTATTACAATTTTCATCGTACTTTTTATTTTGTCTGTTTAGCATGAACTTACATATCTTCTGCCATGAGGATAGCTCTGCGCAGGGCACCGAGCTTGTTGTTTACCTCCTGTAACTCGTATTCTACATCGCTCTTGGCTACGATACCGCCACCAGCCTGGAACCACAATTCGCCATTTCTGGCTACAAACGTGCGGATGGTGATGGCCTGGTTCAGTGAACCGTCGAGGCCGATATAGCCGATACAGCCGCCATAAGCCCCTCTGTTATGCGGCTCATACTCAGAAATGAGCTGCATGGCTCTTACCTTAGGTGCACCACTCAGTGTACCGGCAGGGAAGGTGTCGATAAATGCCTTGATGGGATCTGCTCCGTCATCGAGTTCTCCGCTGACGCGACTCACGAGGTGGATCACGTGCGAATAGTATTGCAGGTCCTTATAGAAATCAACCTTCACACCGTGACAGTTACGTGAAAGGTCGTTACGGGCCAGATCCACCAGCATCACGTGCTCGGCATTCTCCTTGGGATCGTTTCTCAGGTATTCTGCTCCCTGACGATCAGCCTCAGCATCCCCCGTCCTCTTAGTCGTGCCGGCAATCGGGTCGATATAGGCTTTACGATCCTGAATGCGACAGTGGGTTTCTGGCGACGAACCGAAGATACGGAATCCGCCGAAGTCGAAATAGAAGAGGTAGGGTGAGGGGTTGATGCTGCGCAAGGCACGGTAGAGCTTGAAGTCATCGCCCTCGTAACGCTGGATGAATCGGCGTGAGAGAACAATCTGGAAGACATCACCTCGCAGACAGTGCTGGATGCCCTTACGGATATTCGCCCTGTGCTCATCATCTGTCAGCGTACTTGAGGTATCACCGATGGGATGGAAGTCGTAGGCTTGCACGTTGGTGCGGTTCATGGCCTTATAGAGCTTGTCCAGTTCCTCTGGTTCACCAAGCGTCACCAGCGTCAGCAGGTTATTGAAGTGGTCGAAAACGATAACCTCCCTGTAGAGGATATAGAGCATATCGGGTGCATCGTTCTTTGTCTGTGTCTCATCCTTTACGGCAATATCCTCGAAATAGCGCACAGCGTTAAAAGAGGTATAACCATAGAGTCCACAGAATTTAGCCTGATCTCCACTTACCTCGATGCGGTCTATTAGTGCGTGAATAGCTTGATCGCAACCATAGTCCTTGCTCACAGGGTGATGCTCCTGACTTCCGTCGGGGTAGCTGATAGTGGCCTCTCCGTGACCGATGGCAACAGAGGCTACGGGATTGATACCGATAAAAGAACGTGAGTTGTCTTTCTCGTGATAGTCCGAACTCTCCATCAGGGCACTCTGCGGGTAGAGGTCTCTCAGACGCATATAGACGCCGACAGGTGTGTAAAGGTCTGCCAGAATCGTCCGGCTGCTGGTTTGATATTTGTATGTCGTCATATCGCTAAATCCTTAATTAAAACATTCCATACTCTTTGGCCATCGCCTTGTTCTTGAGGTATGTCTCCACATCCTTGTCACCGCGTCCACTAACGGTCAGCACTACCACGTCGGTAGGCTTAAAAGTCAGTTTCTTCAGGGCTGCGATGGCATGTGCCGACTCGATGGCAGGGATGATACCCTCCATGCGGGTCAGTTCGTAACCTCCGTAGATAGCCTCGTCATCGTTGATACTCAAAACCTTGGTGCGACCTTTCTTGGCCATATTGCAGTGCATGGGACCAACTCCAGGATAGTCCAGTCCGGCAGAGATGGTGAAAGCCTCCTCTATCTGTCCGTCCTCGTTCTGCATCACCAGCATCTTTGCGCCATGAAGAATACCTGTAGTACCTTTATGGATCGTGGCAGCAGTGTGGTTGGTTTCCCACCCGTGTCCGCCAGCCTCTGCCAAAACGATATTGACGCGTTCGTCGTTCACGTAGTGGTAGATGGTACCGGCTGCATTTGATCCACCTCCGATACAGGCAATGAGGTAGTCGGGATGGTCACGCCCGATCTTCTCTTCCAACTGCCATTTGATTTCTTCAGAGATAACGCTCTGCATACGGGCTACCAGGTCAGGGTAGGGGTGCGGACCCATTGTCGAGCCTACGATATAGAATGTATCTGCTGGATGACAACACCAATCGCGGATTGCCTCTGAACAGGCATCGCTCAAGGTCATGTTGCCTGTCCTTACCGGATGAACCTCAGCACCCAGCATTTTCATACGTTCCACGTTCGTGTGCTGGCGCTCCACATCGGTAGCCCCCATAAATACCTCGCACTTCATGTTCATCAGCGCACAGACTGTTGCGGTGGCTACACCATGCTGGCCCGCGCCAGTCTCGGCGATAATGCGGGTCTTACCCATCTGCTTGGCCAGAAGAATCTGTCCGATGGTATTGTTGATTTTGTGTGCACCAGTGTGGTTAAGGTCCTCACGCTTCAGGTAGAGTTGACAACCATAGTGCTCACTCATGCGCTTGGCATAATATAATGGTGATGGACGACCCACATAGTCCTTTAACAAGGCATGGTATTCGGCCTTGAACTCTGCACTTTCTATGATAGGCAGATAGGCTTCCTGCAGGTCGTGGACACACTTGTAGAGGATTTCAGGCACGTAAGCGCCTCCGAACTCTCCGTAAAAACCTCTTTCATCTACAAAATAGTTTTCTTTCATTGTTATATGGATGTTTTTGTGATTGCTTAAAGAAAAAGACTCGCCGCTGTCGCGACGAGCCTCCTTTTATCTTCTGTTTGAATGATAACATATATGGCTATATATCTCGCGACTATTTTAATCTCGAGTTGCGCCACCACCAAATGTTATACATACAATTGTTCATAAAGTCTTTTTTATGTTTCTGGGTGCAAAGTTAAGCATATTTTTCTTCTTACCAAATTTTTCAGCATCTTTTTTTGATAAAAAGAAAGAAAAAGTGTAATTTTGCCGACGATTTATCGTAAAAGCAATGACTTTAAAAGACTTTTTATCACAAAACGATCGTTTTGCTGCCAATAATGGTTGTGTATTAAAAGAGGTACGTGAAGGGTATGCACGTGCAGAATTAGTTGTAACACCAGAACACCTCAATGCAGGTGGTGTCTGTCAAGGTGGTGCTTATTTCACGTTGGCTGATATCGCCCTTGCTGCTGTCATGAATAGCCGGGGGACATTAACTTTTGGCATCGAGAACAATATTGTGTTTCTTCATAGTGCAAAGAGTGGGGATACGCTCATTGCCGAGGCTGTAGAAGTGTTTAATCATCATAAGATTCCGTATGTTGATGTGCGCATCACTAATCAGCATGGAGAACTCTGTTGTGTTGTAACGGGAATGGCATATAGAAAAGCCGCCAATCTTCCGATCGACGGCTTGGAATAGCTATGTGAGTTTGTCTATTGAATTTCCCAACCGATAGCTGAAGCACCCAGAACAGCTGCAGAAGCACCGTCAAGGCCGCTCACCAGGAACTGTGCCTTATCCTTGAAGATCTTCATCACGTGGTTGTTGTAAGCCTCACGGATGGGCTTCATAATCAGCTCACCTGCCTTCACCATACCACCGAAGAAAATGAATGCTTCTGGTGAAGAGAAGGCTGCGAAGTCGGCACAAGCCTCTCCCAACATCTTGCCTGTGAACTCATAGATATCCTTTGCCAGTTCGTCACCCTTGCCTGCGGCTATTGATACGTCAAGTGAGGTGATCTTCTCTGGATCCAACTCACGCAGCAGACTAGGACGATCTGTTTTTGTTAGCATCTCACGAGCTGTACGTGCTACACCTGTTGCTGAGCAGTAGCACTCCAGACAACCGGTACGTCCACAACCGCAAAGGCGACCTTCCTCGCCGCGTACCATCGTTACGTGACCCAACTCACCTGCAAAACCATCATGTCCGTAGAGTAGCTGGCCGTTTACCACAATACCAGAACCCACACCAGTACCGAGTGTGATGACGATGAAATTCTTCATACCACGTGCTACGCCATAGACCATCTCACCGATAGCGGCGGCATTGGCATCGTTTGTCAGGGCTACAGGAATGTTGTTCAGACGCTCACTGAACAGCTGAGCCAAGGGTACCACACCGTTTTTTGCCCAAGGCAGGTTGGGGGCAAACTCAATTGTACCTTTGTAATAGTTGCCATTAGGAGCACCAATACCCATAGCCTTGATTTTCTCAATACCTCCAACCTGATCAATGATGACCTGCAATGCCTCTACGCAGGCATCTACATAGTCTTCCACCTTCTCATAGCCACCGGTCTTGATGGCTGTTGTAGCCTTGATTTCTCCACGGGCATCTACAATGCCGAATACAGAATTTGTTCCTCCTAAATCTAAGCCGATGACATATGGCTTCATAGCTGTGTTTTGCTCGTTCATAATTAATTTTTGGATTTATTATTTGATAACTAGAATTTCGATTGATTTAATTTTCCCGTGCAAAGTTACTAATAATTTCCCAAACCCGCAACATTTTCACATTTTTTGTGGGATTTAATTCTGGAACTTGTTACATTTAAATGTAGCAATTGCTAGATTTAAATCTAAGAAAGATTTCTATTTAAAACTTTTCTGGCTTTCTTGGCTTGTGGATGGATTATTTTTTGTATCTTTGCAGGCAGAAAAGTGAAATGATAAGAAAATGATGAGAAAGTTATTGTTTTTGTTCATGATGCTCTGTTGCTGCTATGAGGCCCATGCAGGGGAATTGGATGGTAAATACTTGTCCCAGAGTGGTGAGCTGCTGTTCATCTTCTCAGGTGATAGCTTGTATATTGACATCGCTCAAAGCCAGCGTAACGTCTCTGCGTTCAAACTCGTGAAGAATTGCGAAAACAAGAGTACCACCACCTTTAATGCTTTTGAGGCTTATCTGAAAGATGGTCGTGAGACTTACAGAGAGGTGCTGATTAAGGTCACCAAGTTGGAGAATAAGAATTATCTGTTGGAGTACTTCGGTAAAGATAAGGATCGTGAGTATAACTCCAACGAAAGATATAATATCAAACTGATTGATTAAACTCGCGAGGGCGAGATATACGATGCCGTTTCACGTACCAATAAACATATTGGATTTCATCTTTAAAGGGATGATGATTGGGGTGATCGCCAGTGCCCCGATGGGTCCTGTGGGCATCCTTTGTGTGCAGCGCACGCTGAACAAAGGGCGCTGGTATGGACTTGCCACAGGCCTCGGAGCCGCTGCCAGCGATATTATATACGCTGGCTTTGCGGGTTTCGGTATGTCGTTCGTGATGGACTTTATCACCAACGACCAGAACAGATTTTATCTTCAGATTGTGGGTAGTGTGATGCTGCTCTGTTTCGGACTCTACACCTATCGTTCGGATCCTACGAAGAAGATGCACCAGTCTGGGCAGCAGAAAGGAACGCTTTGGTATAATTCATGGACAGCGTTCCTCGTAACGTTCTCTAACCCGCTGATAGTGTTCCTCTTCCTGGCGATGTATGCCCAGTTTGCCTTTGTGCTGCCTGACCATCCGTTTGAGATGGTGGTTGGTTTTGCCAGTATTGTGGGAGGTGCACTGCTCTGGTGGTGGGGACTAACGTGGCTGGTGGATAAGATCCGTGCGAAGTTCGACACCTATGGTATTAAACTGATTAACCAGGTGATTGGAGTGGCGGTGATTATCGGTTCTGTGATCATGCTTCTGGGTACGACGACGAACCTGGTTAGATTTTTTTGATTATGTATATAGCTCAGGAATTAAGAAAGAAGAATATTGCAGAGTATCTGCTGTATATGTGGCAGGTCGAGGATACGATACGGGCGTTTGACTGCTCACTGACACGTATCAAACGTGAGTATGTGGAGCGTTTTGACTATACCGACGAACAGAAGGAAGAAGAGATCGACTGGTTTGGTAATCTTATCCGTATGATGAATCAGGAGGGATGCCGTGAGAAGGGGCATCTTCAAATTAATAAGGTGACACTCCAGATGCTGATTGAATTGAACGACCAGCTGTTGCAGTCATCGAAGTTCCCTTTTTATAATACAGAATACTACAAGGTGCTGCCATTCATCGTGGAGCTGCGCAACCGTGGGGCTAATAAGGAGGAGAACGAGATCGAGACCTGTTTCAACTCGCTTTACGGTATGATGCTGCTTCGTTTGCAGAAGAAGGAGATATCGCCCGATACGGCTCATGCCGTGAAGGAAATCAGTACTTTTATCGGGATGCTCTCAGACTATTACAAGAAAGATAAGGAAGAAGGATTGAAATTTGAATGATATGAAGATACTAGTAACAGGCTGTAATGGCCAATTGGGAAATGAGATGCAGTTGTTGGAGGCTAAGCACCCTCAGCATACTTATTTTAATACAGATGTGGCAGAGTTGGATATTACCAATCAGGCTGCTGTGGAGGCTTTTGTCAGTGATAACGAGATTGATGGTATCGTGAACTGTGCCGCCTATACCGCTGTTGATAAGGCAGAAGAGAACCAGGAGCTTTGCACCATTCTTAATACTGTGGCACCCGGCTATCTGGCTGCTGCTGTCGAGAAACGTGGCGGTTGGATGATTCAGATTTCGACAGACTATGTGTTTGACGGAACCAATCATACTCCTTATGTGGAGACAGATCCCGTGTGCCCTAATAGTACTTATGGCCGTACTAAACTGGCTGGTGAAGAAGCTGCTCAGAAAGCTTGCGCAAAGACAATGATCATCCGTACAGCATGGCTTTATTCGACCTTCGGGAATAACTTCGTGAAGACGATGATCCGCTTGGGGCAGGAGCGCCCAGAGTTGGGAGTCATCTTCGACCAGATCGGCACTCCGACGTATGCCCGTGATTTGGCTGCTGTTATCTTTACGGCTTTCGAGAAAGGCGTGAACCCTGGTGTGTATCATTTTAGTAATGAAGGTGTTATCTCGTGGTATGACTTTACGAAAGCTATTCATCGTATAGCAGGAATCAAGACATGTAAGGTGCGTCCCCTTCATACGGAGGAATATCCTACACCAGCTAACCGCCCACACTACTCTGTGCTTGACAAAACCAAAATAAAGCAGACCTATGGCATTGACATTCCCTATTGGGAAGAATCGCTTACCGAGTGCATAAAGAAATTGAAAGATTGAAAATAAGAAAGATTGATGAATCAGGAAATTGACAGAAGAAGAACATTTGCGATCATTTCGCACCCGGATGCGGGTAAGACGACACTGACGGAGAAATTCCTATTGTTCGGTGGACAGATACAAGTGGCTGGTGCCGTCAAGAATAATAAGATTAAGAAGACTGCAACATCCGACTGGATGGATATTGAGAAACAGCGTGGTATCTCTGTTTCAACCTCTGTGATGGAGTTTGACTATACCCCCGATGGGTCGGATGTGGAATACAAGGTGAATATCCTTGATACCCCTGGTCACCAGGATTTTGCAGAAGATACGTTCCGTACGCTGACGGCTGTGGATTCTGCCATTATCGTGGTGGATGGTGCCAAAGGTGTGGAGACGCAGACCAGAAAGTTGATGACGGTTTGCCGTATGCGTAAGACTCCCGTAATCATCTTTATCAATAAGATGGACCGTGAAGGACGTGATCCATTTGACCTGCTCGATGAGTTGGAACAGGAACTTGAAATTAAGGTACGTCCGTTGTCATGGCCTATCAATCAAGGTGCGAAGTTCAAAGGTGTGTATAATATCTATGAACAAAAACTCGATCTTTTTACGCCAGACAAACAGCGTGTGACGGATAAAGTGGAGGTGGATATTGATAGCGCAGAACTCGATCAGAGGGTAGGTGAGGAAAATGCCGCCAAATTGCGTGAGGATCTGGAACTGGTGGATGGTGTCTATCCAGAGTTTGATGTGGAGACCTATCGCTCAGCTGAGGTAGCGCCAGTATTCTTTGGTTCTGCCCTGAATAACTTTGGTGTGCAGGAGCTGTTGAACTGTTTTGTAGAGATAGCCCCTTCGCCCCGCCCGACTAAAGCAGAGGAGCGTGAGGTAGAGCCTGAGGAGAAGAAGTTTACGGGTTTTATCTTTAAGATCACAGCCAATATCGATCCTAACCATCGCTCATGTATTGCTTTTTGTAAGGTTTGTAGTGGAAAGTTCCAGCGAAACCAACCTTATCTGCATGTACGTCAAGGAAAGACCATGCGTTTTACCTCGCCTACACAATTTATGGCGCAGCGTAAAAGTACTATTGATGAGGCATGGCCTGGTGATATCGTAGGTCTGCCGGATTCGGGTGGTGTGTTTAAGATTGGTGATACACTGACGGAGGGAGAACAGCTGCATTTCCGCGGTCTGCCTTCTTTCTCACCTGAATTGTTCAAGTATATTGAGAACGATGATCCGATGAAGTCGAAACAGCTGCAGAAAGGTATCGATCAGTTGATGGATGAGGGCGTTGCCCAGCTGTTTGTGAATCAGTTTAATAACCGTAAGATTATCGGTACAGTGGGTCAACTGCAGTTTGAGGTGATTCAGTATCGTCTTGAAAACGAATATAATGCCAAGTGCCGTTGGGAACCTGTGCATCTCTACAAGGCTTGTTGGATTGAGAGTGATGACGATGCGGAACTGGAGAACTTCAAAAAGCGTAAGTATCAGTATATGGCCAAGGATAAGGAAGGACGTGATGTTTTCCTTGCTGATTCTGGTTATGTACTCTCGATGGCTCAAGAGGACTTCAAGCATATTAAGTTCCACTTTACAAGTGAATTCTAATGACAAGGGAAGAGGATATTAAAAATGCAGTCGAGACGATGCGGAAGGGTGGGGTGATTCTCTATCCTACGGATACCGTCTGGGGTATTGGCTGTGATGCTACAAATAAAGAGGCTGTTAAACGTGTGTATGAAATCAAACAACGTGATGATTCAAAGGCTCTGATTTGTTTGGTGGATAGCGATGCCCGCATGCAACGCTATTTCAGGAATGTACCTGATGTGGCCTGGCAGCTTGTTGATAGTCTGAAGGAAAGTGAGAGTAAACCGACAACGCTGATTCTAGATGGCGCCATCAATCTGGCGGAGAATCTGATTGCCGAAGATGGCAGTGTAGGGATGCGTATCACAAATGAGCCTTTCTCGAAAGAGCTTTGTTTCAGATTCCAGAAGGCTATTGTATCAACCTCTGCCAATATCAGTGGCGAGCCTGCTGCACAGAATTATGGTGATATCGATCCCAGAATCATTGAGGCTGTGGATTACGTATGTTGGAGCAGACGTCAGGAACATAAGCCCCACACCCCTTCGAGTATTATCAAACTGAAGGAAAATGGTGAAGTGACGATTATCAGAAAGTGAAAATGTAAATAGTAGATGGAAAAAGTAGCTGCAAAGAAACCGACATGGTTACACCGTTTGCATGAATGGCGGGTAGCACATGTGAGTGAGAAGATGTTTATGATCATTCTCGCCCTCCTTGTTGGTTTCTTTGCTGCCGTTGCTGCTTTCTCACTTCACTGGATTATTAACCAGATTGTTTCGCTTCTCACAAGCTCTTTCGATCGTACGGGCGCTAACTGGCTTTATCTGGTATATCCTGTGGTAGGTATATACCTTACGTCACTCTTTGTGCGATATGTGGTGAAGGATAATATTTCTCATGGTATTACTCGTATCCTCTACGCTATCTCAACCAACAAGTCGCGTCTGAAATCTCATAATTGTTGGTCTTCAGTCATCGCTTCTGCCATTACCATTGGTTTTGGTGGCTCTGTAGGAGCCGAGGCTCCGATTGTGTTGACGGGTTCGGCTATCGGCTCAAACCTCGGGCAACTATTCCATCTGGATCGTAAAATGTTGATGACATTGGTTGGGTGTGGTGCTGCCGGTGCTATTGCCGGTATCTTCAAGGCACCGATAGCTGGTTTGGTGTTTACGCTGGAAGTGCTGATGATTGATATGACGATGTCGGCCTTATTGCCTATTCTCGTATCTTGTGTGACAGCCACTGTGTTCACTTATATATTTAGAGGTGATGCTTCACTATTTACTTTTCACCTTGACAGTGAATGGTCAGTAGAGCGTATCCCTGCTTGTGTCTTGTTGGGTGTCAGTTGTGGCTTGGTATCGCTTTACTTTATCCGTATGATGGGTGTCTGTGAGGATGTGTTTGCCCGTTTCAAGGATCAGCCTTATGTTAAACTGGCCATAGGTGGAACCGTATTGAGTCTGCTGATCTTCCTTTTTCCAGCACTTTACGGTGAGGGATATATCAGCATCAATCTGCTGTTGAATGGTAAGACCGAGGCTGATTGGAATCAGATTCTGAATAACTCTTTATTTTCTGGGCAGGGCTCCATGCTGATCCCATATATTGCTTTGGTTTTGTTTACAAAGGTGATGGCCACTTCTGCCACGAATGGTGGTGGTGGTTGTGGTGGTACGTTTGCTCCCTCCTTGTTCATCGGTTGTTTTACGGGATTCCTTTTTTCCCGGATATGGAATATGAACGAAATCGGTGTTTATGTCCCAGAAAAGAATTTCTCGTTATTAGGTATGGCAGGTGTGATGTCTGGTGTCATGCACGCGCCTCTGACGGGTATCTTCTTGATTGCTGAACTGACAGGTGGCTATAGTATGTTTATGCCACTCATGATTGTCAGCGTGTGTGCCTATCTTACAATTATAATCTTTGAACCCCATAGTATTTACGGTTCCCGTTTGGCCAAACAGGGTAAATTGATAACGCACCATACCGATCATGCCGTACTGACACTGATGAATCTCGACTCGGTTATTGAAAAGGATTATTTGAGTGTGACACCAGATATGGAACTAGGGCAGATTGTCAATAAGATCAGTCGTAGTCATTCTACGGTTATTCCTGTGTTGGATGCCGGAGGCATGCTATTGGGTGAGATCGATATCATGAAAATCCGTAACGTGGTGTTCCGCATCGAGCTTTATCATCATTTTCTGGCTTCACAACTGATGACAGACCCCAAGGCGCGACTGAGCGATACCACACCTATGGCTGATGTGATGCGGGCATTTGATCGGACAGGGGCTAATTGGTTGCCTGTACTTGATGTGGATAACCGTTTGAAAGGTTATATATCCCGCCAGCGTATATATACTATGTATCGTAAGATGGTGGCGGATATGAGTGAGGATTGAAGAATTGAAATATTGAAGTTATGGAGAAGAAGGACTTAAGAATTGTGTTTATGGGTACACCAGAGTTTGCAGTGGAGACACTGAAGGCTTTAGTGGAGAACGAGTACAATGTGGTGGCTGTGGTTACTCAGCCCGACAAACCCGTAGGTCGTCATCAGAATGAGGTACAGCCCTCAGAAGTAAAGAAGTATGCACTGGAATATCAGTTGCCTGTGCTTCAGCCTGAGAAGATGAAAGATCCTGCATTCGTGGAGCAGTTGCGCAGTTATAAGGCAAACCTTCAGGTGGTGGTGGCTTTCCGTATGTTGCCCGAGGTGGTCTGGGATATGCCAGCCTATGGCACTTTCAATGTGCATGCGGCTTTGTTGCCTCAGTATCGTGGCGCAGCTCCCATCAATTGGGCTGTCATTAATGGTGAGACCCGTACAGGTGTTACAACCTTCTTCCTCGATAAGGATATTGATACAGGTCGTGTGATCCTGCAGAAGGCTTTCGATATCCCTGATACGGCTGATGTTGAATATGTGTATAACGGCCTGATGCATCTTGGTGCGGACATCTGTCTGGAGACCATCGAGAAGATTATTGAGACCGATGGGCATCCTGAGAGTATTCCGCAGGAGGAGCTTGAGGGTAAGTTCAAACGACTCTACGAAGCCCCTAAGCTGTTTAAGGATGTCTGTGAGATCGACTGGGATCGTCCTTCCAAGCGTATCTATGACTTCATTCGTGGTCTGAGTCCGTACCCAGGTGCCTGGACTACCCTGATGGGACCTGATGGCAAATCGGTTGATCTGAAGATATTTAAGACTACGAAAACAGAGAAGAATCCTGGTATGCGTCCAGGTATGATAGTGGTCTATAAAGGTGTGCTCTATATCACCACAGGCGACTTCCTGCTGCAGATCGATGAGCTGCAATTGGCTGGTAAGACTCGCATGAAAGCCCGTGACTTCCTGAATGGTAACAAAAATATTGAGAACTATATAATAAAATAAAAGGTGTGTGCGTTTCTTAGGTATAAACATTATTAAAGATGTGGTTGCCTATGAAGATTTCTACCCCAAGACCCAAAGCGCGTACGCTTGACATTATCCGGCAGATAGCCTACACCTATCAAACCAATTTAAACAAGGCATATAGCCTGAATTGAGATTATGACATTAGTATCACCTTCATTGCTCGCAGCCGATTTCCTGCATCTCGACCGCGACATTGACATGATTAACCGAAGTGAGGCTGACTGGCTTCATCTCGATGTGATGGACGGATCATTCGTTCCAAACATTTCTTTTGGATTCCCTGTTCTTGAGGCTGTAGCTAAGGCCTGTAAAAAACCACTTGATGTGCATTACATGATTGAGAAGCCAGAGCGTTATATCCAGCAAACAGCCAAACTGGGGGCTATGATGATGAATGTGCATTATGAGGCATCAGTCCATCTGCACCGCACAGTTCAGGAGATTCATAATGCAGGCATGAAAGCCGGTGTGACACTAAATCCCTCTACACCTGTCTCTGTACTTGAGGATATTCTTGGCGATATTGATATGGTGCTGTTGATGAGTGTGAATCCGGGCTTTGGCGGACAGAAGTTCATCGAGAACACCATCGACAAGGTGAAGCGCCTGCGCCAGATGATCGACGAGAATGGCCTGAACACCCTCATTGAGGTGGATGGTGGCGTTCAGGGTGAGACTGCTCCACGACTGGTGGCTGCTGGCGTCGATGTGCTCGTTAGTGGTAGCTATGTGTTCAATGCCCCTCAGCCTGAGGAGGTGGTTCGTCAGCTCAGGAGTCTATCACGAGACTGACACCATATTCTTTCGACAGTTTCCGCATGTTTATCAGGGCGTAGCGCATACGTCCTAATGACGTGTTGATGCTGACATTTGTCTGCTCGGCAATCTCTTTGAATGACAAATCCTGAAAGTAACGCATATATACTACTTCTCGTTGTGCTTCAGGCAGATTCTCCATCAATCGTCTTACATCTTTAAGGACTTGAGCATTGGTCAACTCATTTTCACGGTTGCTGTCAAATATGGTGCTACCACGCAGATTCGAGAGATCATTACCCTCTCCCTGATCCACAATCTTACTACTTTTTGTTGCTCTGAAGTGATCGATAATCACATTATGGGCAATACGCATAGCCCAGCAAATGAACTTGCCAGAATTGACATAACGCCCATCTCTTAGTCTCGTAATTAACTTGAGAAAGGTCTCTTGAAACATATCATTGGCAAGGTCTTCATCCTTCACCATATAAAAGATGTAGTCGAAGATTTTGTCTTGACTGCGAGAAAGTAATACGTCGAATGCTCTGTTATTGCCATCAATGTAAGCCAATGCCAACTCTTCGTCGGTCATTGTTTTTAATATACTCATATTTATTCATTTTTAAATCTGAGTAAAGCTTGTTTCGATAGGCAATAATAGTTTTAAATGTTAATATTCGCTTGCAAAAGTAGGATATTTTATTGAAACTACCAAATAATTGGCAAAAAAAGTTTCGAAGAGTACGTTATTTTGCGTACTCTTCGGCTCTGCGGAGCAGATATTTGCCATAGTCGTTCTTAGCCATTGGCTGTGCTAAAGCAATCAGTTGCTCTTTGTCAATCCATCCTCGTTTGTAGGCAATCTCTTCCAGACAGGCAACCTTTAATCCCTGACGCTTTTCTATTACCTCAATAAAAGTTGAAGCTTCAGAAAGTGAGTCGTGCGTTCCTGTATCAAGCCACGCGAAACCGCGCTGTAGGGTCTGGACTAATAGGTTCTTCTGTTGCAGATAGGTTTGGTTCACAGTAGTGATTTCCAATTCACCACGAGCGCTGGGCTTGATATTTTTGGCAATTTCTACAACGCTGTTTGGATAGAAATAGAGTCCAACCACAGCATAATTTGACTTCGGATGTTCAGGTTTCTCTTCAATGCTCAGACAGTTTCCGTGCTCGTCAAACTCAGCCACTCCGTAACGCTCAGGGTCGTTCACGTAATAGCCGAAGACGGTGGCGTGTCCCTTCTCCTCTGCATTGATAACGGCCTGCTTCAGCATGCCAGTAAAACCACTTCCATAAAAGATATTATCACCCAGTACTAAACAAACACTGTCGTTACCTATAAACTCCTCGCCAATAATGAAGGCTTGTGCCAAACCATCAGGAGAAGGTTGTTCTGCATATTCGAAACGAACTCCTAGTTCACTGCCGTCCCCTAACAGGCGTTTGAAACCTGGTAGATCATACGGTGTCGAAATAATCAAAATGTCACGAATACCAGCCAGCATCAGTGTTGAGATGGGATAGTAGATCATTGGTTTATCGAAAATTGGTATCAACTGCTTGCTGACACCTTTGGTGATGGGGTAAAGACGTGTACCAGAACCACCTGCTAATACGATTCCTTTCATAAATAAATAATTTGTTGGGTGCAAAGATACAAATAATTCTCAATCTTAATTCTTAATTCTTAATTTTTTTTGTACCTTTGCAGGCGAAATTGACAAATTATAATTGAAAAATGGGATTTTGGAATAAAATTTTTGGAAAGAGCGACTCTCAGAAGGTGGGTGGAATGGAAGATTTCATGACCCTCATCCGTGTGTATTTCCAGGCAGCGATGGCAGCAGATCTGGGTATTACTAACCTGGCAGCCCTTCCTGACCTTCGTGTGTTTAAAGCCACACTAAAGGTACCTACTGTAAATAACAAATTAGGTGTAGGTGAGCGTTCTCGTTGTAAGAAGATGCTTAAAGAGATGTATGGAATGGATGATGATTTCTTCAAGGAGATTGATCAGAGCCTTCGCCGTCGCTGTAAGAAGATTCAGGATGCTCAGACTTATTTGCTCCAGTTTCAGGGTTTTACCCAGGATATCATGATGTTGACAGGTAACCTTATGAAATTTAAGCTTCGTTTGCCTGGTTTCATGAAGAAAGCCCTGTACACCATGACAGAGAAGACAGTGAACGATATATTTAATAAGAATGACTTCTCTGATGCTGGTGTAATGAAAACTGTAGTTGCTGTACGTGAATATAACCGCCGTCTTGGTTTCTCTCAAAAGTGGGTTACTGATTTCGTTTATAAAGTAGTAATGCTCGCAAAAAAGGAACCAAGACCTGCAGAAGACGACAAATAATATAAAAAAACTTAAAAGATGAGCTCTACGTTTATCTTTAAATAAGATTTTATATAATTTTGTACACCAAATAGTTATGGTATGAATCCAAATGAGAAGACTCTGACTACTTTCGAGACTCGTGTTCGGCAGATGATTCTTCGTTTTCAAGAACTGAAAAAGGAGAACAACGCTTTACATGTGCAGTTGCAAAAAGACGAGCAGGAGATTCAGAATCTAAAGTCAAAGTTGGCTCAAGCGGATGAAAATTACAATTCACTGAAGATGGCTAAGATGCTGGAAATTACAGACGGAGATCTCGAAGTTGCCAAGGCAAGGGTATCTAAGATGATTCGTGATGTGAATAAGTGCATCTCTCTTTTAAGTGACGGGAAATAAAGTGCTATTCAATGGCAGAAGTAAACAACGACAAACTCCATATACGTCTGCATGTCTATGACGAAGAGATTGAGGTGACAATACGCCGCTCTGATGAAGAACTCTATCGACGTGCAGCCAAGCTCATTACCGATCGGTATAATGCCTATGCTCAGGCTTATAAAGGTCGTAAAGGAGAGCATACAATCGCGTTGATGACGCTGATTGATATAGCTCTGCTTCATGAGCGTGAGCGCGGAAAGAATGATACCGCTCCCTATGATGATGTTCTTGCGAAGTTGACTTCTGAGATTGAGGAAGTGTTGAAGTAAGAAATCATTTAATAACAATATAGATTTTATATGGATTTAATTTTTGTACTATTGATTGCTGCCGGTGCTCTCGTTCTGGGAGGTGTTGGTGGATATCTTGTTTTCCGCTACGTATTGAAGGGGAAATACAAAGAGATGCTTGATACAGCCGAAAAACAGGCTGAGGTTATCAAAGAAAAGAAACTGCTGGAAGTGAAGGAGAAGTTCCTCAATAAAAAGAGTGAACTTGAGAAGGAAGTGCAACAGCGCAACCAGCACATCCAGCAGAGTGAGAACCGTTTGAAACAGCGTGAAATCTCGCTGAATCAGCGTCAGGAGGAACTTGGTCGCCGTAAGAATGACCTTGACAACCAGCAGACACGTATTGATAATGAGAAGAAACTTCTGACTATTAAGAGTGAAGAGCTTGTGAAAATGCAGCTCAAGGAACGTGAGAAACTTGAAGAGGTGTCTGGCCTTAGTGCAGAAGAAGCTAAGACCCGTTTAGTAGAGTCGATGAAGGATGAGGCTAAGACTGCTGCAGCCAGCTATATCAATGAGATTATGGATGAAGCAAAGCTTAATGCTAATGCTCAGGCTAAGAAGATTGTCATTCAGACCATCCAGCGCGTGGCTACTGAGACTGCCATCGAGAACTCAGTCAGCGTGTTCCATATCGACAACGACGAGGTGAAGGGACGTATCATCGGACGTGAGGGTCGAAATATTCGTGCTCTTGAGGCTGCTGCTGGTGTCGAGATCGTGGTTGATGATACCCCGGAGGCTATTGTAATCTCTGGCTTCGATCCTGTACGTCGTGAGGTTTGCCGTTTGGCTCTCCATCAGCTTGTAAGTGATGGACGAATCCATCCAGCCCGTATTGAAGAGGTGGTTGCCAAGGTAAAGAAGCAACTTGATAATGAGATCATCGAGACAGGTAAGCGCACTGCCATCGATCTGGGTATCCATGGTCTGCATCCAGAGCTAATCCGTATTATCGGTAAGATGAAATACCGTAGCTCTTACGGACAGAATCTGTTACAGCATGCACGTGAGACAGCTAATCTATGTGCAGTTATGGCTGCAGAACTCGGTTTGAACCCGAAGAAGGCAAAACGCGCCGGATTACTTCATGATATTGGTAAGGTACCTGATGAGGATAGTGAGATGCCACACGCACTCTATGGTGCCAAGATTGCTGAGAT
The DNA here is from genome assembly GCA_946405145.1 of uncultured Prevotella sp. Lineage (GTDB taxonomy): Bacteria > Bacteroidota > Bacteroidia > Bacteroidales > Bacteroidaceae > Prevotella. Next base: position 253,934 of record CAMJGE010000001.1, on the reverse strand, counting down.
GTTCAAAGAGAAACCTGATATCTGCAATGCTATCGGTGCCCATCATGATGAGATGGAGATGCAAACACTGTTAGCTCCGATCGTACAGGTCTGTGATGCCATTTCTGGTGCGCGTCCAGGTGCCCGCCGTGAGATAGTTGAGGCCTATATCAAGCGTCTGAACGATCTTGAGGCCATTGCCATGAGCTATCCTGGTGTTACGAAGACCTATGCTATCCAAGCAGGTCGCGAGCTCCGTGTTATCGTAGGTGCTGATAAGATGAACGATGCAGAGAGTGAGGCTCTTAGCACAGACATAGCTACAAAGATTCAGAATGAGATGACTTATCCAGGACAGGTTAAGATTACTGTCATTCGTGAGACAAGAAGCGTTGCTTACGCAAAATAAAGTCAACAGTTATGAAGAAACATATAGGCCTTGCCATCGTGGCAAGTCCTATATGTTGTAATATCTTTACGCTTAATTTGCGTAACTTATATTTAAATATTGTTCAAAATTTCGTTTTTTTTTATATATTTGCAACAAATCAACCACACAAGCGTATGGCAAAATATAACATTACAGAGAAGAAGGAAAAGGTTGCTGCTTATAGAAGCCTTGTGAGTCCTCGTATGATGGATCAGATGCAGGAGCAGATCATGAACATCATTGTGATGCAGAAAAAGTATCGCGACAAGGACTATTCAGCCCAAAAGCTTGCTGCAGAGATAGGTACCAATACTCGTTACATCTCTGCTGTTGTTAATGTTCGTTTCCACATGAACTACTCTTCTTTTGTTAACAAGTACCGTATTGAAGAAGCTATGTCGATACTTGTTGATAAACGTTATCAAGATCTTGATATGGAGGACGTGGGTTTCAAAGTAGGTTTTGCAAATCGTCAGGCCTTTTATGGCTCATTCTACAGGTTTGTTGGCATTACTCCACGTCAGTACCGTTTGGAGCATCTTAAGAAACATCCTTCAATGGTTGGCAAAAAGTAATTGGAATCAGAAGTATTTGGTAATTTGAGCGTTCTCAAAATTATTCATCTCATTGATCATTCTTACAGCAGAGTCGATGATGGGGTAGGTGCAGAGAGCACCTGTTCCTTCACCGAGTCGGAGTCCTAAATGAAGCAAAGGCTTTGCTTCTAACATATCGAGCATAAGCTTGTGTCCGCTTTCATCCCCACAATGGGTGAATATCATATAATCTTTTGCGGTAGGATAGAGTTGTATGGCGGCAGCAGCACATGCCGTCATAATAAATCCGTCAATTAATATAATAAGGTGTTGCTCAGCAGCACGAAGCATGGCTCCAATGGCGGCGATCATCTCAAAGCCTCCGAAATAGCGGAATGGGGTGATTTTTGTTGGGTGTGGTTCATAGATTAGATAACGGTTTAGAGCCTTCGAAAGTATCTCATACTTATGTTGGATACCTGGTTTGTTGAGACCAGCCCCAGCACCAATACATTCTGCCAAAGGGATATTTCCAAAGAGTGACATCCATATACTGGATGGCGAGGTATTGGCAATCCCCATTTCCCCAATGCTCAGAATCCTGCATCCTTCTGCGACACAGTCGTCAACAAGTTCGCAGCCCACTTGTATTGCTTGGTCAAATTCTGTCTCACTCATGGCAGGCTCGTAGAGAAAGTTCTTTGTGCCTCTTGCTATTTTGCGGTTGATGATACCTTCTACGGAAGATAGATCGTAGTCAACACCTACATCAATGATGCGCAACTTGAACCCATGTTGACGACAGAACATATTAACACCACCTCCGCCATGTGTGAAGTTTTTCATCTGCTGCCAGGTTACTTCACGGGGTGAGACGCTGACACCTTCCCGTTCGATTCCGTGATCACCTCCGAAAAGCAGATGACAAGGATGGGTGAGACTAGGATTGAGTGATTGCTGAATCAGACATACCTGCATGGCAATCTCCTCCAAACGTCCCAAGGCGCCCTTGGGCTTGTTAAGATTGTCAATCTTTTCTTGAATAGCAGATTCAAGTGATTTATTGATAGGTTCTATTACGAATGTCTTCATTTTATTTTTACGGGAATACCACTGACCATGAGAATCACCTCATCAGCTTTTGAGGCAATATACTGGTTCATCCAACCTTCAAGGTCAGTAAATTTGCGTTGAATAATGTTTTCACTTACTCCACCACTGCCAATCTCGTTTGTTACGAAAATGTAGGTGGCATCTGGCAGGGTAAACTTATCAAATTCCGCTTTTGCCAGTTCAAATGATTTGTTTGTATCTGAATCATTAGCAAAGAAAAAGTTGGTTAGCCAAAGTGTCACACAGTCAATGACGACTACACGACCTGATAGGTCATGACGACTCAATTCCATTTCTTCTTCAATATTCGTCCATTGTGGTCCGCGACGCTCCTGGTGCTTGTGTACTCGCTCCCTGAACTCGTCATCCCAGATGTGGGCGGTGGCAAGATAGACAGGGTTGGGGGAGAGGCTTAGTGCCATTGTCTCTGCCTCATTACTCTTGCCAGAACGCTGACCACCTGTTATTAATATCAGTTTCTTCATAGGGCTGCTATATGATATTGCATACAAACTACGAGATAGACGGCTAATTCTACCAATAGGAAGGTTGCGCCGCAACAGTCACCCGTATAGCCTTGAATCTTACGCCACATCAGCAGATAGAGGAAATACATTACGATGCAGGGCAAGAATATCACCATCTCCCATGCGATGCCTGTTATCCATATGAAAGTCCCTATAGGCAACAGTCCCTGAATAGCGAGACAGATGCCTGTGGATAGACCGAACTTTCGATATGTCGTTTTTATTTTTGCCTCTTCTTCCTTGCGGGCGTAAGGCATCATCAGAATCAGCTGGGCTGTTACCATTTTAGCAAAGGGATCTGCAGCCAAAATCAATAAAGCTGCTGTCTGAGGCTTTAGAGAGTATAAAGAACCTGCTAATATAAATAGGTAGAGAATCAGCCCTAGTACACCATAGGTGCCGATATGCGAATCCTTCATGATGTCGAGGATTCGTTGCCGATTATTACCGCCCCCACCGAATCCATCGAAGAAGTCTGCCAATCCATCTTCATGTAATGCACCTGTGAGGAGCAGCCGCACTACAATAGCCAATAGCACCGCCACCGTGTAGGGTAGAACCATACTACATAAATAGAGTGTGGCTGCCATCGCGCCCCCTGTGAGCCAGCCCACTAGGGGCCAATGCTCTACCACCCGCCTATAACATTCCTTCGGAGGCTGATAGAGTCGCCAGAAGGGTAGGCGGGTGAAGAAGATCAGCGATGCCCAGAGGCGGTCATACCACTTCGTTTGGTCGATGCTTGTCTGCATGTTCTCTTAGTCTTGCAACGGCGCGCTCTTCAACTGTTCAAGCGCTCTGCAAAGCTGGTCTGGACATGAGGTACCTTTTGTACCGCAGCGGATACCATTGAGTCGCTTGATGACATCGTCGATATGCTGTCCGCGAACCAGTTGGCTTACACCTTGTAGATTGCCATTACAGCCACCTAGAAAGAATACTTGCTGAATCACATTGCTCTCATCAGCAGTCACATCAATCATCTTTGAACATGTGCCCTGCGTCTCATACTGTACATGTTTCGTCTTCATATTTTCTTGTTTTTGCTGCAAAAGTACGAAAAAAAGTTGATATTCAGCAATTCTATGCTATTATTGTTTGAATTTTACTTTCAGACCAATTACCAGCATTCTGCCTGGAGAGTAGAGGGCGTACTTCCTGATACTGGAGTCAATGCGGTTGTCCACCTTGTCGAAGATGTTGTCTATGCCGATGCTTGGCGCCAGGTATGCCCATTTGCAAACATCGAAGTTGTGGGTGGTATGGAGATTCCAGATACCATATCCAGGGGCATTCTCATAATTGCCTGTATAGTATGTCTTCGACTGTAACTGTCCGTTTAGGTTGACATTCAAACCATATTTTCCCCACGAGTGGTGATAGTTGGCAGCGATGGTGGCAGCATTGCGGATGCTACGTTCCAGAACGGTCCATTCTTCTCCACTCTTACTGCGAGCGTATGTATAGGCATAATTTACAGAGAGATTGAAGCCTTGGAATATGTTTGCCGACACGTTTACCTGCAAGCCCTTCACATCCCCTTTATCACTGTTCTGATAGAGGGCATAACTCACCATTTTGTCAGCTTGATCCTGTGTCATCTCTGGGAATTCTGTCATCAGCATCTGGCGGGTAATGTCATCTACCGGTACATTCTGCTTTATCACCATATCGTTGATACGATTCAGATAACCAGTCAGACTCACGGCTATCACCTCGTTGCGATATTCGGCATTCAGCGAGAAGTAGTTGCTCTTCTCAGGATCCAAATCCTTATTTCCGAAACTAACCTGAGCCTTACCACGATTCACAGAGAAGTAGTGATAGTAGAGTTCATCAAGTCCCGGGGCACGGAAACCAGCAGAATAGGTGGCTCTGAAACGGAAGTTGCCTGGTGCATACATCAGGGCAACCTTTGGTGTCAGATGATTATTGAAGGTCTCGTGATGGGTCAGTCTTAGTCCGAGCGTAGCGGTAAAGTCCTTAAATAACTTCATCTCGTGCTGTGCATAGGCAGCCAGCGTATAGACATGTTCATCAATGTTTCCAGAGGTAGCTGTCAGATAGTCCTTACGCCAGTCTGCACCAAAGATGGTCGTTGAATTTCTGGTCAGTCCGAGAATGGCTTTCAGTTCTCCATCCATCATACGCTGTTTCTTCGACTGCACATAATCTCCAACGGCATAGTCCTTTGTGGCTACATCATATTCTTTACCATAACGGAAGCGATCAACGGTGAAGGTGGCCTGCAGGGAGTTCTTGGCAGTGAATTTATAGATACCACCTAAGTTCCAGCGAAAGCCCTTGTAGCGCATCTCATAGTCGAGACCACCCGTGACGTCCTCACGAGTCTCGGGGCGGTTTGTTATTTTATAGGAATAGTCCAAACCCGCATTCAACGCTAAATGCTGGTTGGGCGTGTAGGTAAACTTCTGTCCAATGAGATTAGAACGGTAACCTGTAAAGAGAGGGGCAATAGAGTGCTGTGTCTCAGTGTCTGAATCCTTTACGTATTCGAGATCATTTATACGATAGCTGTCAGCACGATCGTGTGAGAAAGACGTGTATGAACCAAAACCGTTCTTGTAGATGTCGAGTGTCACGTTCTCCGTTAGTTTTCCGTGACCTGACACACGCGTGTCGCTAGTTACACTAATAAGATTCTGTGTCGGTTGGTCTGTAATGATGTTAATCACACCAGCAATGGCATCTGATCCATAAAGAGAGGAGGCAGCTCCATCGAGCACCTCGATACGCTTTACACGAGCCATATTGATGCGATTGAGATCTACATTGTTGGAGATATCTCCAGAAAGTTTCTGACCATTGATCAATATCAGAATGTATTTGTTGCCCAGGCCGTTAAGGCGTAAGAAGGTACCCATAGCGTTGGGAGCCATTGATACTTGAGGCATCATACGGACAAGGGCGCCGTCGAAGGTGCTGATGCCCTGCTCTCGTATTTCCTGAGCAGAGAGCACATGCACAGGTGTGGCAGTACTTTTCAGACGCTGGTGATGTCCAGAGCCTGTAACTACTATAGGGTTCAGATTATAGGTGCGATTTACCGAAGACGAATCCTTATGTTCCATCTTATGAATCTGAGCCTGAACACTCATACTGCCCATAAACAGCAGTATAACAGCAAGAAGATGCTGTCTCACGACAGCACCTCCTGATACAAACCTATATAATAATACACCTAATAATCTCATTCTCCTGGAGCAGTTGTCGGTGTTGACAAAGCCTCGTCAGTTCCGAGTTTCTTAATAGCATCACTTGTGTGATTCATCCATAACTTACGAACGGCACTGCGCTCTGCCAGACCAGGGATATACTCATCACCGCTCTTATACTGCTTCCAGCAAGCCTCAGTGAAGTTGGTCTCATAGGCCTCAGTCTCGATGCCTGCTGCATTGAACAGCGAGTACCAGCTCTCATCGTCATCGGGATCAGCCATATCGTTGTGGGCATGGTCACCAGCAATAGACATCAGTACGAAGAGCTGAGCCTGATCGGCGTCATTGGCAGCATAGGTAACGCTCTTGGTCACGTCACCAATCTTGTAGTCGAATTTTCCGCCTTCGATGTGCTTCAGTACATCCTCTGCATAAGTCTCGTCCATATCTACAGTTCCTACATAGTATTTGGGGCTGATGGCACGAAGGGACTCCTCCAGTTGTATATAGCGTACGTTACCACCATAGTAGTCATAGCCCTCAGGGTTACCATGACCCATGAAAGCAACGATACCATTAGCCAGAGCTGCCTTCACGTCGGCTTCGTTGTTAAGTGTGGTAGCCAGTGCCTTGGCATCGCTCTCCTCTGCCATCAGTGGGGTACCTATCACCACCTGACGATCGATGCTCTTCATATAGGCATCGGTGAAGTCGTTGTTACGGTTGTTCATAAAGTCCTTCACATAGCTGTCGCGAACACGACGATACTCCTCACCAGGGATCACCTGCAGCGACTGTACCACGATCTGTTTGTAGCCTGCCAGACCGATAGCGGTGAGCCAGTGCTCTGGATCGTAGTAGTCTTTAGGAGCCACATTCTCACCTTTACGGGCATTGTTGATACAGATGGCAGAAGAGAAAGAAAGATAAACATCCCAACCTGAGAATGCTGACTTGTATTCGTCAACCACCTTGTCGAAGGTATCGTAAGCCTGCTCCCATGTAGAACCGAAGGCTACGAGCAGAATCACCTTGTCGCTCTTTTTCTGTGAGTTTACAGTCTGATTTACAGCCTTCTGATATTCTTCGTAGTTAGACTGCTTACCACTGTTCTTGTTGTTGTCGTCATCGCTGCTACAAGCGGTGAACGAAGCGCTGGCTACGAAAGCCATCATAGCCAGCATGAAATACTTAATCTTGTTCATTGTAGTTTGAATTAAAATTTGATTTATATCTGTTCGTAAGTTTTTTCCCTTCATTGATTCTAACTGTCAGTGAGGCATAGATGGTACGACCTGGGGTGGTGGTACCTAGATGTAATCCGTGAGGGGTACGATCCACATAGTCGAAGATGTTGTCGATACCTGCATCGATGCGCCATATCTTACCTATCTGGTGGTTGGTGGAGAGGCGCCAGAGCTGATAGCCCTTACCATCGCCGTCAATCTGATAGTACCGCTTGCTGGAGAATCGGCCATAGATGCCTAAGCCCAACTTATAGTGCTTCGAAAAATCGTGATTCCATGTGGCATACACATTTGCCTTGTGATGAGCCATGCCATCGATGGTAACCTTTCTCATGATCTCCTTTTCAGAATCATACTGGTTGGCTTCTGTATCGAGATAGCTGTAGCTTCCGCCTGCTGTGAAGTGCCTGCCCTGATAGCGCACAGTGAAATCAACACCATAGGTCTTGGCATCTTCCATATTCTGATACTGGCGCACTCGGATAGGGTCGTATTTCGTAATCAGATCACCTGGTGCATCCTTGGTGGGAATGGTGACGAGGGTGATCATGTCTTTCACCTTGTTATAATAGGGGGCGAGTGTCAATGTCAGGTGTCCGATGGTGTATTCGGCACTCACGCCAAAGTAGTTGGAGGTCTGAGCCTTCAGGTTCTCGTTGCCTAAGTAGAGATACACCCCATTCATATTCCTGACATACTGGTAGTGGAGCTCCTTGGGAGTAGGGGTCTTATAGCCTTGACTCCAAGTGGCCCTCAAGCGCAGGTCACCCAACTTCAGCATAGCAGAGATCTTGGGGGTGAGGCGTGTGCCGAACCCTTGGTTTCTGGTCAGTCGAAGACCTGCTGTCAGATAGAGCGGATCGAGCAGTGCCAACTCATCCTGTACATAGAGGGCCTGGGTGTTGTCTGTTGCCTTGCCGCCTTCTACTCGCATGGGGGCCTTCAGCCAGTCGTAACGATAGTCGAATCCTGCACTCAGCTTCTGCTCGTAGGGCAGATCGAAGATACCCTTCAACGAGATATTCGTAAGTCGTTGATCACTCTGCAACTCCTTATCATCAGGGAAGTAAGGATAGTAGTTGGTGAAATGCCCGTTTACATAGCCATCAGTCAGTGTGGTGTCTGTATAGACATAGTTGTAAGCATGTCGCTTCCAGTCGGCATCAAGGGTGATGACATCTGTGCTGTTCAGTTTCCACTTACCTCCTGCGGAGATAGACGCGTTGTTGTATTGCAGATCCCACGTCTTGACATCCACCCCGGGGTGATGCCCACAAGGACGATAGATGCGTTTCCAGTAGATACTGCCATCAGCATACAGCTCAATGGCTGGTGTCAGCTGGTAGGTGAGTCGCTCTGCTATCTGCCAGTTGGTGTGACGATTCACAGTTTTGTTGCGTGAGTCTGTGATGTGATACTCTGTCTGTGAGATGGCTTCCTCAGAGGTGTTCTGCCAACCATCAGAGTGCTGAAGCTGGAAGTTGGTATAGCTGGACAACTTGCCGTAGTTCAGGGCGAGACCATTATGCTGACGGATGTCACCATACGAACCAACGCGTGAGGTGTTCTCAAACATTACACCCTGCTCACGATGTTTCTTGGTGATGATGTTGATCACACCAGCGATGGCATCGCTACCATAGAGGGCACTCGATGCACCCTTCACAATCTCTATCTTCTCGATGTTGTTGGGATCGATCAGCGACAGGTCGTTCTCACCACCATTGTCGCCATGCAGTCTTCTGCCGTCTATCAGGATGAGCACATACGAGTTGCCCAGTCCGTTCATCTGCAGATGGGAACCCATATCGTTCTCACCAAATTCAAAGCTGGCAGTGAGTCCTGCCAGGATATCCTCGATGCTCTTGCCGGCATATTGCTGCAGCTGACGATGACTGATCACCTCAGTCTGAACGGGTGCGTCTTTCAGCAGGTGCTGTGTACCAGTACCTGTCACCACTACTTCCTGTAAACTGTCAGAACGCCAGACTCCTGTCTGTGCACTTACGCCAACAGTCAACAGCCAAAGGCCAACAGCCAGTTTCTGTTTAATACTCATAAAAAACTTGTTTCCCGACCGCTAACTCCTGAACGATCGTACTTTAAACGTTTGTGGCAGGTCTTCTGACTTTCCCCAGTCTGCTTTACCTTCCCGACTTCATGTCAGTGGCGTTATACAAGCAAACCCTTCAAAGGAGGATTACAGCTGCAGGTACAGTTCCAGATTTTAACTGGATTCCCTTACATCAGGCGGCATCAGCCACCAGATTGCCTTATTTTCGGCTGCAAAGATAGTGCAAAATTTCGATTTAGCGAAGAAAAAACCAAATTTTATTTGACTTTTTCAGAGATGAAGCCTGTTTTATCCAAATAATTTGTACCTTTGCAGAGATGAAACCCGCATTTCTGATAGCAGCCCCCACTAGTGGCTCTGGCAAGACAACGATTGCCAGAGGACTGATGGCACTTCTTGTTTCAAAGGGTTTGAAGGTGCAACCCTTCAAGTGTGGACCTGACTATATCGATACCAAGTTTCATACCTCAGTATGTGGTCGTCCCAGCATTAATCTCGATACGTTTATGGCTTCGCCAGAGCATGTCAGAGAACTTTTTCTTCATTATGGCAAAGATGCCGACGTATGTGTCGTAGAAGGGATGATGGGCTTGTTCGACGGCTATGATCGCGATAAAGGTTCTGCCTATGAGATTGCCAAGACGCTCGATATCCCTGTCGTGTTGGTGGTCGATGCGAAGTCGGCTGCTTATTCGATAGCAGCGCTGTTACAGGGCTTCCTGAATTTCCGCAAGGACATCCGTTTTGCAGGCATTATATTTAATAAGGTGGGATCAGCACGCCACTTCGAGATGCTCAAGCAGGTGTGCGATGATCTGCAAGTTCGCTGTCTGGGGTATCTCCCTAAGGATAGCTCACTCGAACAAGGCTCACGCTATCTGGGTTTGGACTTCTCTGAACAACCAGAGACTTATAAGCTGATCAATCTTTTAAAAGAACATGTCGATTGGCGGGCTTTAACCCCAAAATATGTTCCCAACGTGGGAATATTTGATTCCCAGTGTGGGAATATTTTATTCCCAGTATGGGAACAAAAAGTGCTCTTTGCGCGCAATGCCGAGAGCTTTAGTTTTCTCTATCAGGAAACCATAGACAGATTCTCTTCTGTGCGCTTCTTCGATCCGGAGACTGAGGTGCCTGACCTCAGTGGAATCGATCTGCTCTATCTGCCTGGTGGTTATCCAGAGAAACATCTGGAGGCACTTGTGAAGAACGAGGCTTGCAGAAAAGCCATCAAGGACTTTGCTGAACAGGGTGGAAGCGTGGTAGCCGAATGTGGAGGTATGATGTATCTCTGCCAGAGTATTATGACGGATGAGGGCGAATATCCCATGTGTGGTGTGTTGCCTTATCGGATTACGGCCCGTAAGGCTGACAGGAAGTTATCCTTGGGTTATCGTCAGTTCGAACTCGATGGGAAAGTCTATCGTGGACATGAGTTCCATTATACGCAGTTCTTTTCGGAGAAAAGCGGCAAAGCCGAGCGTCTGGGTGAATCTCCAGTATCTGCCACACAGGTCTTTGATGCCAAAGGCAAGCCTGTGGCGACACCCGTTTTCAGTTATAAGAATGTATTAGCCAGCTATACGCACCTCTATCAGATATGAAACAGCTTCATCCCATCATGTTTGCAGGAACAGGCAGTGATGTCGGCAAGAGCATCGTTGCAACAGCCTTCTGTCGTATCTTCAAGCAGGACGGCTACCAACCAGCTCCCTTCAAGGCACAGAATATGGCACTCAACAGCTATGCGACACCTGAGGGACTGGAGATCGGAAGGGCTCAGGCTGTTCAGGCTGAGGCTGCTGGCATCACTTGTCATACGGATATGAACCCGCTGTTGCTGAAGCCGCAGAGTGACCATACTTCCCAAGTGATACTGAATGGCAAACCTGTGGGCAATAAACATGCGTATGACTACTGGCGCAGACAAGGGGCTGGGGATATCGATTTCCGTGCAGAGGTCTGCAAGGCGTTCGATCGTTTGGCAGCACGTTATAATCCCATCGTGATGGAGGGTGCAGGCAGCATTTCGGAGATCAACCTGCGAGCTACTGACTTGGTGAATCTGCCGATGGCGCGTCATGCGAAGGCTGATGTGATCCTGGTGGGTGACATCGATCGAGGTGGGGTGTTTGCTTCTGTCTATGGCAGCATCGCCCTGCAGACACCAGAGGACAAAGCGCTCATCAAGGGCATCATCATCAATAAGTTCCGTGGGGATATGCGTCTGTTTGAGGAAGGACGCAGGATGTTGGAGGAGATCTGCGGGGTGCCAGTCTTGGGTGTGATCCCTTATTTCAAGGATATCCATATCGAGGAAGAGGATTCTGTGGCACTCGCCCAGAAGTCTTTCCAACTGCAACAGGACAAGGTGAACATTGCCGTCATCATGTTACAGCACCTCTCGAACTATACCGACTTCGATGCGTTGGAACAAGACGCGCGCGTACATCTTTTTTATACTAATAACGTGGAGGATATTCAGAAGGCGGATATCATCATTCTGCCTGGTACTAAATCGACCTTGCACGATCTCTATGAACTGCGTCGGAACGGTTGTGCACAAGCTATCGTCAAGGCTTATCGTGAAGGCGCTTCCGTATTGGGTATCTGTGGCGGATATCAGTTGATGGGTATCGAGGTGTGCGATCCGGATCATGTGGAAGGCGATATAGAACGTCTGCCTGGACTTGGTCTGTTGCCTGTCACCACCACGATGAGTGGTGAGAAACTCACCCGTCAGGTGAAGTGCGAATATGGTGAGGGTTATGAGATCCATATGGGTGAGACACATCCCTTCGGCGATGCGGAGGCCTCGCCAATGCTTCATCTGCACGACGGACGAGCTGACGGCTATCGGGTGAATGAGAAGTGTATGGGAACATACGTTCATGGTATCCTCGATAATGCGGCCTTTGTGGATGAACTCCTGAAACCTTTCGCGGAGAAGTTCAGTGGCGATGCCACCTCATTCGACTATCAGGCCTATAAAGAAGAACAATACAACAAACTCGCCGATCATGTGCGCCGTTATGTGGATATGGATCGGATTTATCAAATACTCTCGGACCATGATTGAAGGACACGGTGATGACATCTATCGTTATGGAGCGTTGCGCTGTAATTTCAGCAGCAACATCTCTCCGTTGATTGATACCAGTGGGTTGCGTAAGCACTTGGCTGGGCGCCTGGAGATCATCAATCATTATCCAGAACCTTCAGCACATAGCTTAGAAGTACTGCTTGCCAATGAGTATCATATCCAGCCTGATGAGGTGTTGGTTACCAGTGGTGCTACAGATGCCATCTATCTGATAGCCCAGACGTTGCGTGATGAAGGCACGTTTGCTGTGAAGCGTCCAACATTCAGCGAGTATGCGGATGCCTGTAGGATGTTTGGCTATCAGGAAATACCCAAGGGTGGAGCTGTGCGCTGGCTCTGCAATCCCAATAATCCTACGGGTGAGGTGTATCCTTCGGAAAAGATTCAGAATCTGTCGCGTCGACATCATTGGCTCGTCATCGATCAGTCGTATGAGGACTGTACACTTTGTAAAATGCTTTCGCCAAGAGAAGGCATCGAGATGCAGAACGTGATTCAGATTCACTCTATGACGAAACGCTTCTCCATACCAGGTGTGCGTCTGGGTTATATCACAGCTCCTGCTCCTGTCATCAGTCGCCTGCGTGCCAATTATCGTCCTTGGGCTGTTAATGCTTTGGCGATAGAGGCAGGCAAATGGCTCTTGACCCATAAGGACCCAAACGAACAGTTTATCATGGAAGATCTGTTGGTTGAGGCTCAGTTCGTCGCTAGGAAACTGCGTGGCATCTTTGGCATTCATGTCTATCCCACCAAGACAAACTTTATGCTTTGCTCTATCAAACAATCTTCTGCATCCGAATTGAAGTCATATCTAATTGAGAATCATCAATTTCTGATTCGTGATTCATCTAATTTCGAGGGACTTGATACTTGTCATTTTCGTATTGCTGCACAACAGCCTGAGTATAACGATGAGCTGGTGAAGGCTATCAAAACATTTACGCAACTAAGACATGGATAGCTGGATGATAATCATATTACCCTTGCTGATCGGCTGGTTGCTCGATCTGCTTTTAGGCGACCCAGCCTGGTTGCCTCATCCTGTGGTGGGGTTTGGTAAGATGATCTCCTGGGGTGAGCATCGCTTGAATCAGGGGCACCATCGGATGCTGAAAGGTGCCTTGTTGGCAGTAGGTTTGATTCTCCTGGTGTTCTTTGTAGCCTGGTATCTGCGTTATCTGTTACTATCTCTTCATGATGCGGTTGTCGTCATATTTGATGTTGTTATCGTCTTCTGTTGTCTGGCAGGAACAACCCTGATCCGAGAGGTTCGGGCCGTATTCCATGCCTTGGATCGCAGTCTGGAGGAAGGTCGTCAACAGGTGGCTCGTATTGTGGGGCGCGACACCACAGAGCTTTCTGCTCAGGAGGTGCGAACAGCAGCGTTGGAGACGTTGGCAGAGAATCTGAGCGATGGGGTGATAGCCCCACTGTTTTGGTTTGCTTTGTTGGGAACACCAGGCATGCTGGCTTATAAGATGGTGAATACGCTTGACTCGATGATCGGCTACAAGACGGCGCGTTATAAGGACTTTGGTTGTTGGGCTGCGCATATCGACGATGTGGCTAATTATATCCCAGCTCGTCTCACGGCTTTGCTGATGATTCTGTCCTCTGGGAAACTGCGTCTCCTAAAGTTTGTCTGGAAGAATGGTCGTCTTCATGCCAGTCCGAATAGTGGTTACCCAGAAGCTGCCTTAGCTGGTATCCTGAATTGTCGTTTTGGAGGACCACATTATTATTTCGGACAACTCTTCGACAAACCCTATATAGGCGAGCATGAACGCTTGCTGACAACTGATGATATGACAAAGGCTGTCCGCGTGAATCGTGTGGCAGAGATATTGATGATAATAATTGTTTCGTTTTATGAGAAAATTCTTTTGGGCTTTTGCTGTTGTAGCCCTGTTCAGTGCCTGTTCTGGTAAGAATGCTAAGAAGTCTGGTGCAGATGCCGCCTCCGACGATGCTTTCGTAGAGGTGACAGTGAAGTATGCCACAGGCTTTAGTGTGCGCGACTCTGCCGATATCCGTCTGGTGGATGTGGGGCAGCATGATCATTTCGCCCTCGTGAGGACTGATGATGCCGATGCGCCTGAGGGTTATACAAAGGTGAAGGTACCTATCCAGCGTACCATCTGTATGACGTCACTTCAACTCTCCAATTTCACCATCCTTGATGCCCATGATGTGGTGAAAGGACTGACTGGCACGAAGAATCTCTATAATAAGGATATTCTGGCTCGTGTGAAAGACGGACGTATCGTGAAGATTGGCATGGAAGGTAATTTCGATACAGAACTGGTGCTTGCTGCTAATCCGGATGTGATCTTTATCTCGCCCTCTAAGCGTGGTGGTTACGAAGCCATCAAAGAGACAGGTATCATGTTAGTGCCCCATCTGGGGTATCAGGAACTCGATCCTTTAGGACAGGCTGAGTGGATCAAATTCATAGGCATGTTTATTGGGAAGGAAAAGGAAGCCAATGAGGTGTTTGCTGGCATCGAACAGCGCTATAATGATCTGAAAGAAAAGGCTTCATCAGCTACGACTCGTCCTACGGTCTTTTCTGGTGAGATGCACTATGGCAATTGGCATGCCGTTGGTGGCAAGAACTACTTGGCGCAGATCTTCCGTGATGCAGGTGCCAACTATGTCATCCAGGACGAAGAGACGGCAGGCGAGAACCTGGAGTTTGAGAAAATGTATGCCCTGGCGGCTAATGCAGACTACTGGCGCATCCTGAACAGCTTCCCAGACGATTTCAGTTATGAGGCCCTGAAGTCCTCTGAGCCACGAAATGAACTCTTCAAGGCTTATAAGGAGCAGAAGGTCATCTACTGTAATATGAAGCAACAGCCATATTATGAGATTACCCCTGTGCAACCAGATGTGCTGCTGAAGGATTTTGTGGCGATCTTCCATCCGGAACTCGTAGAAACTGATTACCAACCCACCTATTATCGACTTCTGAAATGAGACGTACCCTGCCGCTGATTATTACCCTCGTCGTGGGTATCCTTGTACTGTTGATTGTGAACCTGCTCATAGGCTCCGTCAGGATTCCCGTAACAGAGGTATGTCGTATCCTTTTGGGTGCCGAGAGTAATGAGATATGGACGAACATTGTCTATAGCAGTCGTCTGCCTCAAGCCTTGACGGCTATTATGGCTGGTGCAGGATTAGCTGTCAGTGGTCTTCAGATGCAGACGGTATTCCGCAATCCTTTAGCAGGTCCTTCCGTGTTGGGTATCAGCAACGGCTCTGCCTTAGGTGTCGCCTTCGTCGTGCTGCTATCAGGGCGTATCGGAGGTGTGGCACTTTCCCGTCTGGGTTATCTGGGTGATGCGGCAATGAGTGTTGCTGCCATCGTGGGTGCGCTGGCTGTGATGTCACTGATCCTCTGGGTGTCGCAGAAGGTGAGGGATAATGTCACATTGCTAATCATTGGTGTGATGATAGGTTATCTCGCCACTGCGATTATAGGTGTGCTGAAATTTCTGTCGCCAGAGGAAGATGTAAAGGCTTTCGTGGTGTGGGGCTTAGGCTCGTTCTCCCGTGTGTCAGGTGATGAGATGGTGCTCTTCGTCGTGCTGATGTGTGTACTTCTACCATTGGCCTGTCTCTTGGTAAAGACGATGAACCTGCTCTTGTTAGGAGAGCGTTATGCTGCCAACTTAGGTTTGAATATCCGTCGCAGTCGGATGCTGGTGATTGTATCTTCTGGTGTACTGGTAGCTATCGTCACGGCTTATTGTGGACCTATCATGTTTATTGGTTTGGCTGTTCCCCATCTGGCTCGAGCTATCTTCCGCACTTCCGATCATCGCATACTGATGCTAGCCACAGCTCTTTGTGGCGCAGCGTTGGCATTGTTCTGCAATCTGATAGCACGTATGCCAGGCTTCGAGGGCGCCTTGCCTGTCAACTCTGTCACAGCCCTAATAGGAGCCCCAGTCATTGCAGCTGTCTTGTTCCGTAAATCTGCCCTTCGTCACTGATCAGCAGGATGGTCAGTGTGCCATTGGGTAGCAGGGGCTTGCAATAGCTTTCGCAATGACGGATGATGGTGCTTGCGAAATTCTGTATCTGTTGTTCTGGTATTATCTCCCATAGTTCTCTCGCTAAGGTGAGGGTGCTGATGTCGATGTGAATACCAGCTTCTTCGAGTATCTCACTGATAAACGCCTTGTCCATCGTGGCCTTACGACTATGGGTGTCCAGATGACCTGCAGCCAGCTTCACGGCTTTGCCTAACATCACGCCAAGAGTCACTTCCTGGATGTCCAGTTCGTGGGCGATTTTCAAGGTCTCGCCGATATAGTTGCCATATTCCACAAACGCTTGTCGTGGCAGGGTGGGATAGAGTGCTTTCACGAATCGTTCACTCTTACCCCCACTGTTGATGACGACACGATTGGTGCCACTGGCTTGGGCCACAGTCATGCACTTACGGATGCTGTCGATGAAGGCTTCTTCGCTGAATGGTTTTACGATGCCAGAGACACCGATAATCGATATTCCACCTTCGATACCCAGACGGGGATTAAAAGTTCTTTTCGCAATAGCCTCACCTTCTGGTACGGAGATGGTGATACTGAGTGGATCGTCTGTTATCGCTGTTAGATTCTGTCGAATCATCTCACGAGGTGCCTTGTTGATAGCTGGTGAGCCTGGAGGGTAGTCGAAACCTGGAAGTGTGAAGGTGCCTACTCCTTCGCCACCTAAGATCTCAAAGGTGTCTGAAAGGCTACGGGTAGGCGCGTCAGCGGGAATTGGTTTGACACTCGCCCGTATCTCCAATCCATCCGTTACATCAGGATCGTCACCAGCATCCTTGAATACTGAAGCATAGTTTTCACCATAAGAAACTGCTACATGAATCGTCTCACCATCAGGCAATAAAACGGGTACCTCTTCTGGTGTCTCATTCTTCAAAAGTCTTATCGTTGCAGCGATAGCCGCAGCAGTCGCACAAGTACCAGTTGTCAATCCACTATGCAAGGGATAGAACTCAGGCAACAGCTTCTCCACAGCTCGCCGCAATCCGTAAGGTCCGTTGACTGTTTCTATGTGGACATTCTGCGGATTGGGTGTATGTGGTGGGTAATTTGGACGTTCTACCACGAAAACTTTGATACCAGCTTGTCTTGCAGCTTCCACCTTTTCTGTAAAACCTCCACTTAGTCCACTTTCTTTGGTGATAATGGCTTGTGGTTGAAGGTCACGTATAAGATCTGTTGTGTCGTCTGTCTCATAATATACAAGCCTCTCTTCTGGAAAACGATTAGCCTTGGCTACAAAATGCGAGGCACGACGATTCAGAATACGAAACCAGCTATCTTCGTATTTCTCCCAATAAGGACGCAATCTTCCTATTGTGTTGACGCCTGTCAGTGCTAATAACCGTTCTATACCATTGGCTTCTAATAGCTGTATAGCATCGTTATAATCCTTACACCAAATGAGATCTTGGTCGTGTGGTGGATAGATTCTGTCATATCTGATAATTGGTGCTTGAATGTGTTTAGCCACAAAGAGCAGATTACGATGCAATTCTTCTGCAAAAGGGTGGGCTGCATCTATGATGAGACGGATAGAGTGCTCTTTGCAACACTGTATCATCTCTGGCACCTCCATGCCTCCAGTCAGATGATTTCCATGCACTAATTCTATTTTCTGCCCATCACTGCGGGTAGAATAAAAGTAAGGCGAGCCACCTTCTTCAAGCACCTCCACAGCCTTGCGGCCTTCTGTCGTTCCTCCGAATACCAGAATCATGCTTTTTGTCCTTTATGAATCATCGAAAGCGCAATCACGCCAGCCAACACGTTGGCAACAAACGAGGCACCTATCAGCAAGAAGATGATGAGCAGTCCGGCTTGGGCAGAGATACCTCCTACCAGCATACCAGCATACAGCATCGGCATGACCATCACCAAGGGTTGGGCCATGGATCTTATTTGGGGTAACACACTCTCACGCCATGAGATTTCCAGCTTTGACGCCTCTGGATTCTTGGGTGAGCCGTGCTGACTGCGCAGGAAGTTCATCAGGATCTGGATCATCGATGCCGTCAGACAAGCCATCAGCACTGAGTACACTGTCAGATAGACATTCATTGGCAGACACAGTATCGTACTGCCTCCAACCACTATACTACCCACCAGCATCGCAGCACTTACGGGTATCAGTGCCCTCTTCCACATCATATTTATAGGATATAGAACCCAGCAGATCGACAAGAACAGGATCAGCAGATACCAGAGCAGATAGGCCCACCAGGCAAACGTCTTGAAGGCCAACAACACCACAGCCCCAACGACAGCCATCTGCGCCAATGTCGCTGCGAATATCACTAGCATGCGACGTAGCATCTTCCTGTCAACGAACGCCAGTGCTATCATTGCGATAACTACTATAATCGCCACCAGTGCCGCACCCCATAAAGAAATCTCATTTACTATCATGCGATAATTGCGCCTTGATGTATTCTTGAATATCAGTAGGGGTCACATCATAAACTGGAGATAGCTTATCAAATTGACTATCTTTACTAAAGAAATCTCCATTAGTAATCATGGCAAGTAGGTTCTTCAGTTTTAACTTATGATCAGAGTGCTCCAACGCAAGGGGTATCAAATCCTGAATATCAATACCGCTTTTAAGTATAGAATACAAGTCATAATAATCCCTGAACTTTGCACGACGGAGCATTACCTCCATCTTCAAAGCACCAATAGTACGGACATCAGCAATTCTAAGATTATTTCTGAAAGAAATAGGCTGCATAGCACTGAGTTGCTTTCGAGGGGCAGCATAGAAAGACAGTTTTACCCCATTTACAACAAATACTACATGATCAAAACCCAATATATCTTCAGACTCTATAGTACCAATTGTACTGAGTTCTTTCTTTATGTTTGGCCATCCTACTTCAAGTTTATCCTTAGGTCCTCGCTTCCAACGCATGAAATCAAGATCCTCACTTTGGCGAGCATTCAGTTGTAGTGACAATGCCGTGCCGCCAACAAGCACAAATGGTTTGATGCAATCCAAACGAGTTACTGCATCAAACAGTTCTGATGTCTGTGGGGCCAGTCCTTTTGTCATGCTATTAGTTTTTTGTTCAGTTCACGAGTAGCCATCGATCTGACATAGGCACCAGGCTTTTTCATCTTGAAATAATACCATGCGAAGAACTTATTCAGTACATAATACATTTCTCCTTGAGCCACCACGTTTTCAATCCATGCTTTTTTTACAAACTTATAAGGATAAATATCAAATAGTTTGTCAATATCGTCCAAATCAAGATGAAGCATAACCAGTTCCACCAGGATGTCATCAGGCACATCCTTTATGGCATCTGCTTGATAAGACCAGAAAGCATTAGCTTTCTTTAAACGGTTTATCAACCCACGTTTTACTTCAGCTTTATTCATAACAAACTAATTATGTTGCAAAGATAAGTTATTTTTCGTTTACTTCCAAACATTCATTCAAATTTCTGTATTTTTCTACGTGAGTAATACCAAGAGGCGGATTGTCATCTGCCAATCAAATCTCATTCTTAAAATAATTAAGGTTGAGATTCAATTGTCCAGACGCTGTTTGGATTTTTGGAAATCTCAAATAAAAGAATCTAACATATTCAGAATCATTGTTCTGTATAATACCTTCAGAGATAGTTGCCAAATCTTTCTTTATTTCTTTTTCTTTATTCATATTCCGTTATTTATACTCATATTGATTCTTCCTACGGTATTTATCAGCAACTTTCATGAGAATGGCAAACTTCTCAAGTCGATCTTGTGGATAATCCCCTTTTGCTATCTGCTTCTTCGTGCTCTTAAACCAATTTAGCATATCATGCTCTTCAAGTCTATGTTTGGAGGGGCGTCGATGATTAGTTTCCATAAATGTCATCATCTCCTCATATTGCCGTAGCCATCTTTCATCCTGAGTCATACCTTCTTGATTTATCCTTGAAATGATTCTAAAATAGATTGATCCCTGCGATTCTTTTAAAGATGTTGTTACTGTTTTTACCCAATTTAACGAATGATAATTATTGCTTTAGGAAACCATATTCATATACCTTAGGCTCAATCTTCTTTGCCAGTTCTTTCTGCTTTTGGCGAAGGTTAGTGATGAGGGCTGTGTATGTTGGGTCATTACTTTCTGTGTTCATCTGCAACTTGCCACTTTTGGTGGTTTTGGTACCTTGGAAGTAAAGGCGAATATCATAGAATGATGCATTCGGTTTTTCTTTGGCGACAGGTTGCTGATGATAGTAACGCCAAAGTTCTCTGCCTGCATTCATGACGGCCTTTGCTTTCTCTGAAAGAACTAATGGGGAAGTACCATCTTGAAGACTGGTTGTCGTTGTTGGTTCTGCAAAGACATCTGCTACATGATAGTTCTTGCTATCTTTTTCATATTCCTTTTGTTCTTCTTCTGTTCGGATTGCCTTTTTGATTCGACCGTGTATAAAGTCATTCATGAAATGGCTTTCGAATTTCTCTTTGGCATTTACCTCTTCTTCTGTGAAAGGAATCCAATAGTTTGTTCCATGTTCGCTACTAATGCGGTTTTGCCCGTGGAATAGGGTATAGATGAGACAATCTGTCTGAAACTCAGTATCCACCTGCCAGTCATTGTTGGGATAGAGGAATTGGTCGCGATCATTTAACCAATCTGCTTCAATACTAAGTCGAACTGCAAAATATGTAACCATTGGAATTATATTACTTGGAGTTATCCAGTTTCCTTTTACTTGTTTAAGATCATTGTCAGATGGTTTAAGGGTTATAAAGACACCTTTGTTGTTCTGGAAATCTGTTCCTAAATAGCGAAGATAGGCGTAATGTTTTTCTGTCTTATTGTAAAATTGACGTAACCAGTTAATAATAAACAAATCGTCATCATAAGAAAACAGATTCTTTTTTCCAAGATAATCTCCTTTTGAGTCATATACATCTGCCTCTGCTTGCTGGAAGAATTTTTCACTTCCTGTATGCCATATCTGGAAGCCAATAGGAAAATTTCCTTTGACATTGTCGAAGGTGTTGGCTGGAACTAGAAAAAAACGACCGGGCTTCGCCCGGAATGTTTTCCGGAACTCACGGAAGTTGGGTGCTTGCACAATTTTCAAAGTTGAAAATTGTGCAAGCACCGCTGAAGGGAGTTCATCAACAATTCGTGCAAAGAATTGGGCGAACAGTTCATTCCCAGCTCTTCCTAATTGGTTCTTATATCGTTCTTGTACAGCAGACTTTGAAAGTCCTGTTCTATTTCGCCCGCTACCAGTAACAGTTCTAGCATTACTGGCTTCTGCATATGGTGGATTAATGTATACTACCAATTTCTTTCGTTTTTCTGGGTCACGAATGATATCTTGTAGTGGTTGGGGCAATTTAGTTTTTTTGATGATATTCCCGTCTTTATCCGTTTCGTCTAATAATGGATCGTTGAGAAAATCAAATTGGAAGACATGGCTTTCCAATAAGTTTGCACCACCTTTCTGCTTGTCTCTTGCAGCAGCATTCATGGCTTCAATGCGCTGTAGCATAGCTTGAACGTCTGCTTTGTCGAGTGTTGAAGCATAGATGTTGTATTTATTTGTTAGTCCAGCCAGCAGGTTTCCTGTTCCTGCACAGCAATCCCAAACATAATAATCTTCTTGCCAGTTCTCTCCTAATTCTGCTGCAATATATTGCTGGGAGAGTTCTACCCATCGAGCAGGAGTAAAGAAAGAGCCTTTTCGCTCTCTTACATCTTGTGGGACAAGTAAGTCACGACGGTTTACAATGTCATCCCAATACTCGCGACGAGGTGGACGAGCATAACGATTCCAAAATTGGGTATGTGCTTTTTGCTTATCAGAGAATTGCGCTCGTTTGTATTCTTCTAAGCCTGTATCTTTGATTTCACGATCCAGCACATAGTGGTCATTTTGTAATAGGACAAAGAGTTTCTCACCTAATGTATTGTTTTCTTTAGAGAGAATGTCTGCCAAATAGAAATCGGCGTCAATGATGCCAGCTTTCTTGGCAATATCCCAATTGATATTGATGGTAGGCTTTACTGCCTCTAACCATTTTAGGTAGATGTGGGTGAAATTGTTCTTGTTTATTCGGATATGGCGTACCCCAATCTTACGAAGATGGAAATTGCGTTTAATGAAGTAAACGAGTTCCTTTGCATCTTTTTCGTAATTGTAGATTTCGAGACCATTGTGCAAAGCATCATTCAAGAGTTCCTTTAATTGTTGAAACTCCTTTGTATTATGGTCGCTGGGTGCAACGTTCCAGTTGAAGTCATTCTGGCGGAGTACATCAAGAATAGCACTATATGGGAGAAAGGCCATCTTCTCAGCATCGAAAGCACCAATGAAAGCAGGTGGCAATATGGTATCTTGCGGGCGTTCCTTGCCTAAAGTCAAAATCAATTGGATTATTGACTCATATATATCATGGTTGGTTCCCTTTTTTGCTTCAGCCCAAAACAGAGATTCTGCTTCGTTTAGTCCAAGAGGATCGGCAGGAATAGATACGCAAAAATCCACACGTCCAATAATCTGTGTGGTGTCAAAACCAGAGAACAGATCTTGCGCAACCTTGTTCTTTAATTCCTCTTCAAGGATATTGCCATAATACGACATACAGATTCTATTTTAATTGATTAGCCTTTCGTGTATTTACTCATTACTGATTTTATCTTCACACTTACGTCATAAAGCCAGGAAAAAGCCGATTGCCATTGTGATTTGTCATCTAAATCAAATGTATGATAAACTAAAAAACGGCATGCTTTCGTCGCTTCTCGCCAGTCTATCTCATATCCAAGATCTTTTTCGATGTTTTCACATTGTTCTTTAAGTGTATAGAATGTCTGCTTATTTGAGGTGATGTATATACCTGCTGTCAATTCTCGCTTTTGCCTGCTTGCCGTTAAACAAATATGGTATTCAGAAGAACCAATACTCAAATCATACCAATGCTGTGGATATGCTTTTCGTAATTTGAATTCGTTAGAGAATGTAGAATTGTTGATTGCGTTTGCATTAAACTCTTCCCAAAATTTTAATTGAAGTTCTGATGTGTCCGTTTTACTTATCTTTGGATTTCTTGAGTCAATTTGATCTGTTTCAGGATTAATAGGCATGTTATTTTCATATTCAACGACCTCTGCATCGTCTATCGTCATAGCGATATCACGGAAGATGTCGAGTGCCATCTGTGGAGCTACATTGAAGAACTCACGATTTTGGCGGATGCGTAGGTCAGTGAGGCGATCGATGGTTTTATGTACCAGTTTCTCAACCTCGTTGTATTTCGTGGTCTTCATCGTGGCGAATATCTCGAATGGCAAGGGAACGGCAGTATTATCCAGTTCCTTTGAACGTACATCGACGGGGCGGCTGCTCTTGCCAATCTTTACCCAATCCTCGCGAAAGCTGGGGTTAGTCAATATATAAACATAACCTGGTTCTTTGTTGTTCATTTTGTTCTTGTTTTTTCTGCTGCAAATATACAAATAATAATGTAAATAAGCGAAGCTTTATCTCTTTTTTTTATAGATAAAGACAAAAATAGGTGTCTTTTCGAAGTGGTTATGAATCCCTATAGATACGAAGTGGATTCTCTTACTTATTTTCTATGTGAAAAAAGAGCAAAGTGTCACTTTTGATGTTAACAAATTGAATATCAGAAGGTTTGTTTGAGTGATAGTTTTCTATTTACTATCACTGCCATTATGATGCGCTGGAATGCCTTTATATAAAGGGGAAAACGTCATCTACAAAAGTAAAACAACTTGTTTTACCTTTTAAAAGATATGCTAAACGATCCTAAAAGATAGTCTCTTTGAAAGTAAAACAAGTTGTTTTGTTGTGATAGGCTACTTCTCCGTCAAAGGCAGAGATAGTTTTTTGTTCTCTTTCCTATGATTTTATGAATCTTTTTCGTCGTCACCTTGACCTTTGGTCGAGCCTTTCCTGAATAGGTGGGTGAAGTGTTTGTTATAGAGCTCTGAGAGACCCTGACGATTGTCGATGGCCTCACCTACCACAAGCATCGTGGTGAGGGTCAGGTTATTGTCGTGGACAATCTTCGCCAAGTCTTTCAGCTTGCCTCGATAGATCTTCTGATCAGGCCAGGTGAGGTGATAGCAGGCTGCAACGGGGGTGTCCTCTGGATACTCCTGTAGCAGTTCACGCTGCACATCATCCACGATGGCGGCAGAGAGGAAGATACACATCGTACTCTGACTCTTTGCCAACAGATGCAGCTGCTCTTTCTCAGGCATTGGTGTGCGCCCTTCGCCACGTGTCAGGATAATCGTCTGTGTGCGCTCAGGAATCGTGAACTGACTCTGCAACTCTGCTGCTGCAGCGAGGAAGGAGGAGATACCTGGCGTGATGTGATAACGCATACCTTGCTGGTCGAAGTAGGCCATCTGCTCCTGAATGGCTCCAAAGATACAGGGATCGCCTGTATGCAGACGTACGATGAAATGCCCCTTGTCGTAGTGCTCCTTCATCAGCGCGCATTGTTCCTCGAGATTCATATCTGCTGATGAGCGCACCACAGCTCCTGGCTTATGGCACTCCGTGAGAGCCTTGGGCACCAGCGAACCTGCATACAGGATCAGGTCGGCCCTTTCGAGCATCTTACGACCTCGTACAGATACCAGATCAGGATCACCTGGACCAGCACCCACAATCTCGATATGTCCTTTCTTCTCACGTAAATATTTGTAGTCGATGGCGAGGGCAACAGTCCAGTTCTCGCCTTTTATCTTGGGGATGATCAGCTTGCCATGATTTGAACCTATGATGGCAGCTGCCTCGCACACGCTGGGTGTACCTACATGCTTCTCAACAGTAGCACTGGGATTGGGCACATCCACCTGCGCCAACTCCTCTGCAGTATAGAATTCCACCTTTTCTCCATAGGTCTTTTCGAGCCGCCTGCAAAACGGTTCGTCCTTCTTCGCATCGATGGTGCAATACCTGTGGGAACAAGGCATAATACCATGACTGATAAGTGCCTCAGCCATCTCGTCGTAGATATATCTGAAAACCTTTGGGTGATGCGCTAAACCAAAGCCAATGGTCCCCACCATCGGTATAAATTGCAGTACCCACATATCATCTGGCTCAGCATGCACGAAAGGTGTCACCATGATCAGCAACTCGTATTTCTCAGGATCTGCCTCACTGATGTCATCGATGATGGTCACATGTTCCGGCTTGGTCTTCTCCAGATAGTCTGTACCCTCATCGCGCACTTCCAAAAACAGGGCTGTGGGCTTTCGATTCACGAAAGCATAGATGCACTCCTGCAGCTCTTTTTCGTCACTCATCGTGGACCAGTCGAAACGCTTCTCAAACGTATCGAGTGCCCAGAGTCCTGCATTGTCGCTCTGGGTGGTGATCACTTCTCTGCCTCCGATGATGCCTGCTACCTCACGAGCCAGATCATTCGCCCCTCCGATATGTCCTGAGAGTACGGAGATGGCGTTTAGTCCCATACTATCCACACACACCACTGCAGGATCTTCATGTTTGTCCTTGATATAAGGTGCAATAGTGCGAACGCAGATACCTATTGCTCCAATGAAGATAAAGGCATCCTGCTTCTGCCATTCCTTACCTACTTCTGAGCGCTGAATCACTTTTGCTTTCAGCTCCCTTTGCAGCGCTGAGGCAATCTCATTGCCTGCCTCACTGATTTGTATAATTGCTATATTCATTTCTTCATCCGATGAATTTCAGGAAGGCCTCTGCCTGTGCCTTCAGTGATGCGATCTGCTCTTCGGTAAGAATCATACGACCTTCAGTCCATGCCTCTAGGTTCAGCACGATGCCCGTTTGCTGTTCCATCACATCAGCCTTGAGGAGCGTGAGCAACTCCGTCAGCTTCTCACGACATTTTGCTGTAGCCATCTTGCCACCAGCACCAGTCAGGGCGATTTTCTTTCCATTGATGACTGTTGGAGTCTCGTAGTCACCTGCCACTAATGGACGGGAGAGCCAGTCGAACAGGTTCTTCACGTGTCCTGGATAACTGAAATTATACTCAGGTGTGAACACCCAGATGCCATCAGCCTCTTTCACCGTAGCACGCAGACGACCTACGGCCTCTGGTTCAGGAAACTCAATATCTTGATTGATAAGCGGCACATCAGAATAGTTTAGATAAGTCACTTCGGCCTGACTGCCAATCATCTTCTCTGTCTCAAGAGCCAATTGCTTGTTGAAGGACTCTTTCCTCAACGACCCAATGATAAAAAGGATTTTTTTCATATCTTTGTGTATATATTCAACTGCAAATATAGGTATTAATTTTCTAACCTACAAATTTTATAGGAAAAAAGTCGTAATGAGTATGAGACAGTATGTTTTCCTTAATAAAATATTTTGCCATCATACGAATTAATTTATATTTCAAAGTTTGAAATGTCCATCCCAAAGTTTGGCATCTACATCCCAAAGTTTGGTATGTGCATCCCAAAGTTTGAAACGGAAACTTGATACAAAGAAAGTGCTTTTTCCTTAAAGCACCAAATGATTATTGAATTAAGTTTAATGTTTTACCTATTTATCAGGATGATAATAGGCTTTGAGGATCTCGATGGGGTGGTTCTCGTTGAGGATGATTCTGGTGGTGGGTGGGGCTTGTCTCAGGCCTAGTTCCTGACAGGCTTCGTCCCAGAGCTGATGACTGTCAGTCTTGACAAGAGGGGCCTTGACGCTGTTCATCACGATGCAGCCATTATCCGACAGAACAGTTTTTACCTTCGCCATGATTTCTTTCAGATGACCTCCGTGACCTCCGATAAACACGGCATCTGGATGAGGAAGGGCTGAGAGGTCTGTTCTCAGAAAATCGCCGATATGGATGTCGATGCCTGGGGCTCCAAACTTGCGGATGTTCTCTTGGATGATCGCCTCGCACTCAGGACGGATCTCGAAGGCGCATACTTGCAGATGAGGGAACTGCAGACGGGCTTCGATAGAGATGCTACCTGTGCAGAAACCGATGTCCCAGAAGACATTCTTCTTGCGTAATTCGAGTGCTTGAAGTGTCAGTAGACGGATAGGCATCTTTGTTATCATCTTTTCTCGTCCGTCGAGTAGGGTGAAGTCGGCATCGGGGATGCCGAAAGTCCTTTGAGAGAGTTGCCCCAGACTCTCGATAATCAGACAGTTCGGATGGGAGAAGTCGCGTTGGCTTGCCTCCTCAAGCGATAGGGTAGTGATCTTTTCGAGTGTAGGATTCCCAAGATGTTCACCCACATGCATCTGATAGCTGGTGTAACCATAGTCTATCATGCGCTGGGCAATCGTTGCAGGGGTGTGCTCCTTATCCGTCAGGATGCCGATTTTTGCAGTCCGCTCTATCAGTGCCTTGTCGAACTCAGGCCAGGGGCGACCTGTCAGTGAGACGATACGCATATCGTGGTAAGGTATCACCAGTCGATGCGCCAATAGCTGCAGGGAGTTGAAAGTGGGGTAGAGTAGGATCTCTGCCTCAGGCATCTTCCGCCGGATGGTGTTGGCAAAGCCGAAGAACAACGGATCGCCACTGGCGAAGACGATGATATCAGAGGTGAGCGACTGGTATTGCAGGAAGACAGCATCGAGTGGGGTGGTGATGTCGATCCATTGGGCATCTGCAGGCAACAGAGGGGCTACAATCTCATGATGGCGCTTGCCACCAGAGAAAATCTTGCCCTGTTTGATGACCTCCAGCACCTCAGACGAAAAACTCGGCTCAGGTGCATCACTGATTCCTATGACAATAAATTTCATAAGTCACGACCAGGTTTTAGTTGGGCTGCATCATCGAAGGTCAGGATGGCGTTGCAGAGCGTAGCAGCTAGATTAGAGCCTCCTTTTCGTCCTTCGACGATGATTTTGGGGATATCACGGAAGGGCTTCACCATATGTTTCGACTCGCGGACATGCACAAAGCCTACGGGAGCAGCGATGATACCAGCAGGATGAGCCTTGCCCTTGCGTATCAGGTCGCAGAGTTCCATCAGTGCTGTAGGTGCATTGCCAAAAGCAAAGAGTGCGTCAGGATGCTCCTCTACAGCCAGACGGATGCCAGCCTGCGTGCGCGTGATGTTCTGAGCCTGAGCCATCTCTGCCACCCGTGGATCGCTCAGATAGCATTTCGCCTCAACACCCAAGCGCTGAAGGGCCCCCTTGCGGATACCACTTGTCACCATTGTCACATCTGTCACGATGGTTTTCAGCGTTCCATCCTTCACCTTATTATATAAGGTCTCCACAGCCTTGGGATCCGTATAAAGGATCTGCTCCATATCGAAGTCTGCTGTGGTGTGGATGGCGTGAAGTAAAGCCCATTTGTGATCGATGGGGTAGTCTTTCTTTAATTCGCCAGATATGGTGCGGAACGATTCTATCATGATGTTCTGACCAATCTTCTCACCCTCAGTCGCAGTCTCGCGATAATAGCCACGAGGGGTTATGAATTTGCCATCAGCAATATACGACTGGGAATTGCCAATCAGTACGACAGTAAACATGTCGATGTCTTCAGGATCGAAGGCACCAAGAGTGGTGACTTTTACCTCCTGTTCAGGGCGCCCAGCCTGACGCACATAGCCTACAGGGGTATCGGCAGAACGCTCCATCAGGAACAGCTCCTGCAGACGGTATAGTTGCCAATAGCGTCCGTGGGATTTGGGATTATAGATGGCAGTCACGAAGTCGCCTGTGGCAGCAGCCTTGATACGGCGCTCTATTACCTCCCAAGGTGTCATCAGGTCGGATAGTGAGATGATGCAAGTGTCGTGGCCTATGGGTGCGCCTAAGAGTGAGGCAGCTTTCTGGAATGCCGAGATGCCTGGAAGTGTCTCGATGGTGATGTCTGAGCCTTTGGCTTCTGCCATCTCATAGATCAGTGGTGCCATGCCATATAGACCTGCATCGCCAGAGGAAATCACCACTACCGTCTTTCCTGTCTCTGCAATGAGGAAAGCCTGTTCGGCACGTTCACGCTCTTTCTTCATGCCTGTGTCGATACACTCGCATCCCTCCTTGACATACGATTCGATAAACTGGAAATAGTATTTGTAGCCTACTATCGCATCAGCCTGTTGCACTGCTTCGAGTACAGCGGGTGTGATGTCTTCCTTACTACCAGGTCCGATGCCTGCAATGATGATTTTTCCCATATCAGCTGCAAAGTTACGAAAAAAGCTTGTAAAGAACAACGGATTTGGGAAGATTAACGCAATTCTGCCTAAAATAAAGGCAAGACGGGGAAGAATGAAGAAGTTCAATTTGGGGCTAAAAGCAAATTGGGGAGAATTGGTGAAGGAGTTAGGTTTCTAATTCGTAACCCGTTCTTATTCCGCAAACTGCTACATTTTGCATAACAATGGATGCCAAAAGAAATAGTAGTTTTGCAGCCAAAATTAAAAGGAGTAAGGAACATGAGAAGTACTTTTAACATTCTGTTCTATGTGAACAAGAGTAAGGAGAAGAATGGTATGGTGCCTGTGATGGGCAGGGTGACGATTAACGGCACGCAAAGCCAGTTCAGTTGTAAGAAAACGATTCCGCTTGACATGTGGGACGTGAAAGGCAATTGTGCCAAGGGCCGCAGCAAGGAGGCATTGCAGATTAACCGCGAACTGGATAATATCAAGGCGCAGATCATCAAGCATTATCAGCACCTATCGGATCGTGAGGCTTTCGTTACGGCAGAGATGGTGCGCAACTCCTATCAGGGTTTCGGCAGCGAGTACGAAACGCTGCTGAGTGCTTTCGATAAGGACATCGCCAATCAGAAGAAGCGTGTGGGCAAGGACAGAGCGGCAAGCACTCTCTGGGCTATGGAGCGTTCGCGGAAGGATGTGGCAGATTTCATTCAGTCACACTATCGTCGTATAGACATGTCGATGCAGGAACTGACACCTGAGTTCATCAAGGAGTTTGCCGCCTATCTCAGCACAGACCGAGGATTGGCTAATGGCACAATCTGGCAGCGGTGTATGTGGCTGAAAGGCGTTGTACTAAGGGCGCACTACAACGGCAAGATTCCTCGTAACCCATTCGCCCAGTTCCATATCAGCCCTAACTGCAAGGAAAGGGAGTTTCTGACCGAAGAAGAACTGAAGGCCGTCGTAACGCATGAGTTCGAGGACAACAATCTGGCCTTCGTGCGTGATATTTTTGTATTCGTATGCTTCACCGCCCTCTCGTTCATCGACGTGAAGAACCTGATGACGGACAACATCGTGGACATCAATGGTGACAAGTGGATCATCAGCAAGCGGCACAAGACCAACATCCCCTTCCAGGTGAAACTGATGGAGGTACCCTTGCAGATCATCGACCGCTACAAGCACCTACAGGAGAACAAATTGGTGTTCGGCAAGATGAACTACTGGTCGATGTGTAAGAAGCTGAAAACGGTGATGACAGCCTGCGGCATTGAGAAAGCCATATCCTACCATTGTGGACGGCACTCGTTCGCAACCTTGGCGCTTTCAAAAGGAATGCCCATTGAGAGCGTTAGCCGAGTATTGGGCCACACGAATATCGTGACCACCCAGATTTACGCCCGCATCACAAGTCAAAAACTCGATAACGACCTGACGATGCTTGGCAATAAACTCAACGCATCATTCAGAGACATTTAGATGGCATAGATTACAGCGGCCCAAAAACTTCAAAGCAGAAAGACGAATGATTAGCGAAGTCTGTCATCCGTCTTTCTGCGTTATATTCCCTCAGCACAGGAACCGCTAACAGCTCTTTCTTTTCCCTATCGTTTATAAGCCTGATGATAGCAACTTTCCAAAACCTTTTCTAAATCACTCTCACGATAAAGCACCTTGCCACCTAACAATATATAAGGTATCACACCATCATTGCGGTATTCCTGTAGCGTTCGTCTGCTGACTTTCAGAATGCTGGCCACCTCTTTGTCTGTCAGATAGCGTTCACCATCCAATAGCGGACGATAATTGCCTATCACTTTCTTGTATAGAGCAAGCACCTCCTTCATGTTCTCTAATGCATTCTTCACACCAACGTTATGCGGCATTATCAGTTCGTTCATAGGCGGCTCGTTTTGAGGTTACACATTTTGCTTTCCTTACCCCTATCAGCCACAACATGAAGAACACTCTCCACATCCTCAGGCTTATAATACACCTTACGATTGATTTGAGAATAGGCCAATGTCCCATTGTCTCGTAAAGTTTGTAAAGTTCTTGGACTGATGTTCAGCATTTGGCATACATCTTGGTTGTCAAGCCAATCGCCCAACCCTTTGTCATTGCCTCTATTGGCCATCTCCTTCATCTTTGTGACGAAGCTATTGAAGCTCGTCAGCAGTTCCTCGTAGGTACTGCGCTCAATTGATATAACTTCCATGTCTTGTTTGGTTTTTGTAATTTGCGGGCAAAGGTACATCATGATTTCCAGGTAAGATTACTTTAAAAATTCCTTGTTGTGAAATAACAATTCAGGGAAACAAGACCCTAATGTCTGCCGAGCTTGCTCATCAGAAAGCAGACAAGCATCTTTGTGTGGCACTCCACAGAAAAGTGCGTATTAGGCTACACCCTTCAACGGAAACTCTTTGCAGTATGTCAAGCAAAAGGAAATAAGAGGCAACAGCTATTGTGGCATATGTTCATAAAAAACTCTAAAAAAAGAACTTTCTTCTTTGCAGGATGAATAGTTTTCACTAATTTTACACCCAAACTAAAAATTTGAAATGTATGCAAGACGTTAATCGCCTGAAATTAGTGTTAGTGGAACAGAAGAAAACCAGCAAATGGCTTTCTGAGGAACTTGGAGTGAGTCCATCTACTGTTTCCAAATGGTGCACCAACTCTTCACAACCTGATATGGAAACCTTGGCAAGAATATCAAAACTCTTGAATGTCAGTATCGAAGATTTGTATAATCAACGGTTCATAAAATCTATGTAATATCACTTTGGGAGATCAAATTATGAAAGAGCTAATATGTGTATTGATTGGAGGTTTTCTCTTCCTTTCGTGTAACAATCAGAACAAGAACAAAACAGCAGAAGATGATTTGTTACCTGATAGCATTCCATACGTTGAGTTTGAATCATATGATTGTTCTGGGGCGAACAATAAAAATGAATGCGTAAAAGCATTCGATGCGTTGGGTGATACTATTTTTGGAGAGGTCTTATATGGCATGGATAAGAAACAGGCAATTAATAGCGTTCGGAAGTTTCAAAATAAGTTAGACGTATACAAATATAAACGATATAATAAGCCTGACGGAAATGGTTTTATCTATGCTGATGTGGAATTCATGGAAATTGAGATTGTTGATATAGAGAAAGAAGTATTGGACGTTTCCACGACACAAGGTAGATACTATTCGAGTTTTACATGGAAGGGCAAACTCTCCCAAATTGTATGGGAATCCTTCTATATATCAAAATTTAGTAAGACGGAAGTGAGTGCTCAATTAGAGGATTTTATTGGTTATTTTGAAAAGAAATATGGGAAATGTACTTCTAAAGGCGTATCCTCAGAAAACTGGTTCTATACTGATTATGAAAAACGTAAAAATTACTTCCCTGGCGGTACTGTAGCCGAATGGAAAACAGACAATAGGTTGTTACAAATATCCATAAAAGGAAAAGAGTGCCCCAACTACGGAAACGAAAGAGGAGAATATAAATATACCATTTATGTTCGTTTCTTCGACAGGTCTAAAGATAAAGAAATAGAAAAGTATATTAAAGAGAGAGAGTATACAAAATAATCGGATTAAAGAACAACGACAGAAATCGATTAATGCATTATAGTTATTCCCCCCACAGCTAGAATATAAAAATAGAAACATATAATCAAAGAAAATATGAAAAAGTTTTTTCTTATTTTGCTAATTAATGCTCCTTTTCTATTGAATAATACAATCAAAGCGGACACATCACAATTGTTTACTTTGTTTGATATTAGAGAAGAGAATAATGTAGATGTCGTATCCAAAATGTTCATAGACATGGGCTTCCCTGATACTGGATTCCCTGCCGGTTTTGACAATACTTCTTTTTATAATATTGCTTTTGAGAAAGAAGATTGTCACATTTTGCTTAATTACACTCCATCTAACCGATATGTATTTAAGTATCAGGTTTATAAGGATTCATTAAATAAAAACGATTTTCTTGATGGACCAAGACAAGTTTTAGAAACTCTTATAAAAAAATATGGATTACCTGACTATGCCGGTATTCCATATGAGACAGAGGTAAAATATGGAATTAATGAGTATGAGTTAAGGGACTTAATCTATAGTAAGGAACATGTATTAGATACATTAAGTCTTCATTATTTTGTAAAAAGCATATACTATCCAGAATCATTTCAATATGTTTGGGAAAAAGAAAATCAGAAGATTTCGTTCCGCTGCCTTGCTAATGATTTCGTTCTCAATCCACACGGACGTTTCTATTATATCATCACTAATGAAAACTTAAAAAAGATCTATTATGTAGAACGCAAACAAATAGAAGAACATGACAATCTTATGGATAGTCTAAAATATTTGTTTGGAGTTTTGTTCGCTGTTTTGGCTATAGCTGTATTAGGATACTTCATGTGGAAACAAATGAAAAAGGATAAAATTCAAGCAAGGCTTCAGGAAGAGGAAAGATTAAAGAAAAAGAATATTGTCCAAGAACAATATAATCAATATGTTAAAGCACTAATTGATAGATATGGTGTAGTTTCACGTACTGTTAACTACAAACAATCATGTTATGGTAAAGACAACGTAAAATACTATCAAGATATTCTGATATTTCAGGAACCAAAGAAAATATTTTTTGGCAAAAAAGAATATAGCTTTGAAGATATTCTTAGTTGTTCAATGTATGACAAAAATCAGGGGAATGTCCCCATTTCTCAAGTAACGAGAACCAAAACAGGTAGCATGTTAGGGCGTGCTACTGTAGGTGCACTAACTTTTGGTGTGGCAGGAGCTGTTATAGGAGCAGTAACTGCAAAAAAAGAATCTACTAGTACTATTTCTCCCAACCACTCTAGTTCATATATTGTCAAGATAGGCATAAAATCAATAGAGGAGCCTGTACTAGCATTAGAATTTGGAAATGACAAATCTAAAGCAGAAGAAGTATATGCTTTGATGCAGGCAATAATAGCAATGAAATGATACAAAAATGGAAACAATAAATAAACAGAAACCTCCTTGTGAAGCACTTCGAGGAAGAAAATTATATCATTATACGTCTTTTGAGAGCTTTGTAAAAATCTGGCTCTCCCAAAAAATCCTTCTTGGGTCAATTGAAAATGTTAATGATTTTATGGAGTACAAGCATACAGTTGAAGTTAACAATCCATGCTGTCTCCCATTAACAGAGGCATTTAATGATGTAAGAATGTCTTTTCGTCAATTAAGTTTTACGCTAGACGATGATCGGATGGAAGGATTCAAGAACCCAATGATGTGGGGACAATATGCAAACAAAGGGAGAGGTGTGTGCATGGAATTCGATTTTAACAAATTGTATCTTAATTATAAGGACAAATCTGAAGTGTTTGATGGATTTGTATGTTATAAAGATAAGTTACCCAAACTTCCTTCTATAAATGGCATAATAACGAGAAACGACATAAGAAGGTATATTCTTCGTAACAAAGAACCCATAATGTTTACAAAATTCACTGTGTGGGATGCTGAAAACGAATACCGAATTGTTAGTGACAATATTAGTGAAATAGAAATAGACAATACAATATCGGCTGTTTACTTAACTTCATGTTTAAGTGATGAATGTGTATTTGTTGAAAAGCTTTTAGAAAACACCAATGTTCCAGTATGGACTCTGTGCGTAACGACAGATATGTTTTTTTCTCAAATACAAATAGTTGATCCTCAAAAAAGGAGAAATAAAATAAAAGAATCATGCGATATTAATTCCCAAGCGAAAGATTACTATCAACGACATAAAAATGATTGTAATGCAAGCTTAATCATGGATAGTATCAAGCTAAAGTCGTGTTGATAAATATTAATAAGTCTTTGATTTTTATAGGTAAACAATGAATCAAAACAAAGGAATATTGGGGACAGATACACTGCCACACGTTGGTATTCATTCTCTGAGAACAAACTATATGATGGTGTATAATAATCAATAGGAAATGGGCATGAAACAATCACTGAAAGAGCTTATTAATGGATTAGAAGAACCTAAGGACAATGGACTAAGGTTTAGGAATGACACTAATCAGTTCATAGAAGAAGCCAAAAGGGGAAACAATTGGTCAACGTGGCAGAAGAAGGTCTTTGAGCAATTCTTCGAGAAAAATCTTAATTGTGTAGCAAAATTGGGAAATGGCCAAATGACTACTGCAGAAAAGACATCCATTAAAGAACATTGGATGGAATTAGCCCCGCACTTGAAAGCGATTGCTGAAAGTCAGGACGTTCCGTTGTGGAACGAATACAATGAAATAAGGAACATTATTAGGAAATATACTAAAAGAAATCTGAATGTTGCAACCAATAGATTATTGGCAGGGCTGCAACCCCAGATACTTTGTACAGAATGTGATATTACACGTATCAATAAACTTGTTGACTATTTGCGGAGAAATACCGATGAACCATTGTCGGGATATGACCCAATGAATTGGGAGAAGGCAAGCCATTATCTCTACACCCTTTTCAGAAGAATTTCCGATAAAAAGGAATATTGGAATCTTAGCTATATTTCATACAAATTATTAGATAGATGCGAAGAGCTATTTGGCCCCCTCCCAAAAAGATGGCTTGTTTTTGCTAATAGGAGCATGTGGCACCATGCAGAAGCCTTACATGAAATAGGTTTTATAAGTTGGACTATGCACAGAACAAACTTTTCTATTGGTGATGAAGTTTATTTGTTTATGTCAGATGAACGTCGTATTAGATTCCTCACAAAAGTGGTGGAGGATAATTGCGTAAGAGGAGATGAAAAATATAGGGTGGATAGGAAGAAAACAAGTCATCTTACTTACAAACTGAAATTCATAGCAGAATCTCTCAATGATGGTTTGAAAGAAGATAACTTGAAACTTCATGGATTTAATGGAGGACGAAGTATTCAGACTCCTATGCATAACAATCCTGAACTATTTGAATACATCTCACTTTTTTTCCAAAATCAAAGTATTCCTGACTATGACGAGATTCCCAATCCTGAAACGGTTTTTGAAGGAGCGAAAAAGGAAATTATAGTCAATCGCTATGAGCGTAATCGAGAAGCTAGAGAAAAGTGTATAGCCGCTCATGGATGCAAATGTGCTGTTTGTGGTATGAACTTTGAAGAAGTGTATGGACCAATAGGTCGTGGTTATATTCATGTTCATCATAAAGTACCCCTTTCATCAATTGGCAAGGAATACGAATTGGATCCGATAAAAGATCTTGTACCTGTTTGCCCTAATTGTCATGCAATGTTACATAGGAAAGATCCTCCATACGATGTGAATGAGCTAAAAGAATTAGGCAAATTCTAATCATACTTTGATATTTATTTGTAATTTTGCAAACGATTAATATGGAACAGAAACAAATAACAGCGACGTATGCTGAGGCTGTAAAGGCTATCAAGGAAGCGATATTGGAAAGTCGCTATCGTGCAGCACGGTTAGTAAACAAGGAAGTGTTGGCTCTTTACTATGCTATTGGTGGGTATATTTCCGTTCAAAGCAGAGCTGCAAGATGGGGCAGCAATGCTATTGGTACCATCTCAGAATTGCTGCAACAGGAACTGCCTGGACTAAGGGGTTTCTCTGAGACCAGCATCAAACGTATGCGCATCTTCTACGAGGCATGGTGCAGCATGTTCGAGAATCGTCCATTGTCAGCGGACGATTTACAAAACAGCATCATTCCTGTAGGCGACAAAGGACATATCGAAATTCGTCCATTGACAACGGACGAATTACCTCCAGAGACATTAGATGCCTTTCTAAATCATGGGGATTTCTGCTGATTATGTTTGAAAAACATTAGAATAGGAATAACACGTTATGTAAATATGGCAAAACGTAAAGAAATAAGAAATAGCACAGCTGAGTTCCTTATCTTTCAGATAGAAGGGAAGGGACAAGGGATAGAGGTGTACTATAAGGACAAGACTGTGTGGTGTACCCAGAAGGCGATGGGGATGCTATTCGACTGTACTTCTGACAATATAAGTGTACATTTGCAGAACATCTATGATACGGATGAACTAAAAAAGGAGGCAACTACCGAGAAAATTTCGGTAGTTCGTCGTGAGGGTAATAGAGATGTAAATCGCACGCTTCAGTTCTATAATCTCGATGCGATTATCAGCGTGGGATATCGTGTCAATAGCATTCGGGCTACGCAGTTCCGCCAGTGGGCCACAAGTGTGCTTCGTGAATATGCTATTCGTGGCTATGTGTTGGACAGAAAACGTATGGAGAATGGTACGTTCTTGGATGAGGATTATTTCGAGCACTTGTTAGCAGAGATTCGTGAGATTCGCCTCTCTGAACGACGATTCTATCAGAAATTGACAGATATCTATGCAACGGCTATTGATTACAATCGTGATGCGCCAACAACAAGGCTCTTCTTCAAGATGATGCAAAACAAGATGCATTATGCCGTGCATGGTCGAACAGCCGCTGAGTTGATTGTAGAGCGTGCTGATGCTGAACAAGAGCACATGGGGTTGACAACATGGGAGAATGCACCTGACGGGAAGATAGTCAAGACGGACGTATCAATAGCCAAGAACTATCTGAAAGAAATGGAACTGGCAGATATGGGACAACTGGTAAATGGTGTTCTCGAATTGGCGGAGCGAATGGCTAAGCGCCATATCCCAATGACGATGGAAGATTGGGCAAAGCAGATTGACACCATCTTAGCGGCTGGTGGCAATGAGGTACTTCAGACTGCAGGGAGCGTGTCTGCCGAAGAAGCAAAAGAACATGCAGAAACAGAATTCGAGAAATATCGCATTGTACAAGATCGTCTATTCCAAAGCGACTTTGACAAATATCTGGGCGAGTTGCCGTTTGATGGCGAAAAATAGGCAAAGCATTTGGCGGATTCAGAAGAAATGATTACCTTTGCACCCGATGATGAGTCATAATACGGCTGGTGACTCTTCATCGGGTGCTCATTGAAAGCAATTTATAGTAGAACGTGGAATTGAGTACGGTCTCCAATTCGTAACCTGGAAATTTCTCAATTCCCCAGACTGCCTTTACATAAAGAAAGATTGCGATTTCTTGCAAAGTTACGAAAAAACGAGAGAAATGCAAAGGAAAACTCGTTTTTCTTTGCATTTCCGAGTGCATGGTAAGTTCGCCATCTCTGATGGCAGAGTTACGAAAAAAAAGTGGCTGATCATCACGATCAACCACCTCAAAACTAAAACTAAACAAATACTCTTATGAATTTTATGCCTGTGATTATAATTCGGGTGTGATGGCTGCAAGCCAAGCGTCGATGCGACCATCAGTCTTGTCGTCCTCGTTGATATCATCAAGAGGCAGACCGATGAACTTGCCATCGATGACTGCTTCGGAGTCGTCGAAGGTATAGTCGTCAGTCTCCACGCTGCCGATGAATTTGGCGCCGCTGGCTTTGATGCCATTATAAAGCTCTCCAATGCCACCTACAAAGGTGTCGCTGTAGGATGAGCTGTCGCCACAGCCGAAGAGGGCGATGGTCTTACCACTGAGGTCGGCACCCTGAAGTGTCTTCAGTCCGTCGTACCAGTCGTCCTGCAATTCACCAGCACCCCAGGTAGAGGTGCCAAGAATCAGGTTTTGGTTGGCTGCAACGGCATCAGCTGTCAGGTCTTGCACGTTTACAGCCTCGCAGCCTAGTTTTGAGGCAATCTTCTCTGCGATGGCCTCGCAGGTTCCTGTGGAGGAACCATAAATTACAATTGTTTTGTTCATTTCTTATTTATACTTATGTGGTTAATTCTTGTTGATACATTTATTCTCGCACTTTCCGTCACAGTTGCCCTTGCATCCGTTCTTGCGCTTGCAATAGCGTTCGCATTGTGCGCAGAGGTCGTAGCCAAGCATGGTTCCGAGAATGAAGTCCTCTTCAGGTGTCAGCTGGTTGAGAGGGCGCGTAACGATGAGTCGGATGGCATCCAGACATTCGCGGCGTCCGAAATAGACATTCAGATTCTGCTGCCCTGCAGGTTGCAAGACATAGGGGATACCTTGACTCTCAAGCCGATCCACAGCCAGTTGACCATATTTCTTCTTACAGGTGAAGAGCACCATCTGGCGTACACCTTTATTAAATTCATAGATGTGGTTCATCAGTACCTTCATCTCTGTGGGGATTGTCGTTGTGATCTTTGTCATCGTGAAATCTTTTTTTCGACTGCAAAGGTACGGCGGAAAAATGAGTTGCGCAATACCTAAAAAGTAGTAATCTGTGCTTGTCTATGTGTTAAAATTCATTCGTTTTAGGTATTGTAAGGATCGCTGAATTAACCTAATTTTGCACTCGATTTCAAAGATTGATTAGTTTGTTATGAAAATGAAAAAGTTATTAAGTCTGCTTGTTATGAGCATGTTGGCTGGTGCTGCGCAAGCAGCTGAACCTGACACACTTGGCTACAACAAGTTTCGTTTTGGAGGTTATGGAGAGATAGTCGCTAATTTCAAGGATTATGGTATTAATCGTTTCTATGGACACAAGGAGGGTAATGCCAAACAAAGTCACAACACGATTTCGATTCCACGTTTTGTACTGGCTTTTGACTATAAGTTTACGCCAAAATGGATTCTTGGTGCGGAGATAGAGTTTGAATATGGAGGTACGGGTACCTCTTATGAATTAGAGAACACCGAGAATGGCGAATACGAGACAGAGGTAGAGAAGGGTGGTGAAGTGGCTTTGGAGCAGTTTCACATCACTCGCATGATCATACCTGAATTCAATGTTCGAGCAGGTCATCTGATTGTGCCAGTTGGACTTACAAACGCTCATCACGAGCCTATCAACTTCTTTGGTTCTTCTCGTCCAGAGGGTGAAATGACCATCATCCCCTGTACCTGGCATGAAACAGGTATTGAGTTCCTCGGAAAATTCGGCAAGGGCTACAGTACATTCGACTATGAGGCTATGATTGTAACAGGTCTGAATGCCAATGGTTTTGATCGTAACAACTGGGTCAGGAAAGGCAAGCAAGGTTTGTTTGAAGGTGATAACTTCACCAGTCCTGCCTATGTGGCTCGTCTGAACTACACAGGTGTTCCTGGCCTGAGAGTGGGTGGTTCGATCTATTATTGTCCCAACACTGGTGCAAATTCCGACAAACTCGTTACTTATGATGAGATAGGAAAGATACCTGTAACCATCTATTCGCTCGATGCGCAATATTCTGACAGGTATGTAACAGCCCGCGTCAATTATCTGAGTGGTAATATTGCCCATGCGGATCAGTTGGGTGCTAAAAACGGTAAACTCTCCAATAAATCAGGATATAGTCGTCTGACGCCTATTGCCAAGCGCGCTGTATCCTATAACGCTGAAGTAGGCGTGAATCTGAGAAGCGTCTTTGGTGGTGATAAGCGCTTCCCTGTGATCTATCCCTTTGCCCAGTATGAATACTACAACTCTCAGGAGAAGGGTGAGGGTATGGATGTGATGGATGCCCGTTGCCAGGTGAGCAAGTGGAACTTCGGCTTGAACTGGAGGGCATTGCCCAACCTGGTGGTAAAAGCAGACTATACCACACGTCAGATAGGTACGAGCAAAGTTTTTGGTAAGGGTGCTTATAACAGCGAGAATGAGTTTGGTATCGGCATCGCCTATATTGGCTGGTTCTTCAAGAAGTAAATTCACATTATTAATTAATAAAAACGTAAGAGAAATGAAAAAGAGTATTTTTGCAATGGGTCTTGCTATGATGGGCCTCCTTTCAATGACATCTTGTAGCAGTAGTGACAGTAAGAATGGGGATACGCCTCAGCCTACTCCTCAACCTGATCAGGAGGTCACTATCCAGGATTCTGAGTATGATGCCATCATCAATCAGTATGTTGACAATGTGGTGCTTCCCACATACAGTGACCTGAAGGCAAAGAACAGCGCACTCTATCAGGCTGTTGTTGACTTTGGTGATAATCCTTCTAATGCAAACTTCAAGGCTATCTGTGATGCTTGGCTGACTGCCCGTGAGCCATGGGAGTCAAGTGAGGCTTTCCTCTTCGGACCTGTTGCAGACTTAGGTCTTGATCCAAACATGGACTCCTGGCCTCTGGATCAGGAAGCCATTGTGAAGATGCTGGAGTCACAGCAGTGGAACGAGATGGAGTGGACTGGTGATTATGATGAGGATGACGAAGCTATCGCTGCCGCTCAGAATGTACGTGGTTTCCACACCCTCGAGTTCCTGGCTTTCCGTGATGGACAGGCTCGTACGCTGACAGATCAGGCTGTAGATGGCGAGGCAGCAAATGCCGTTTATAATGCCAGCAACGCTAATGCATGGGCACAGTATATGAGAAATACTGCTCAGCTGTTGGTTGACGATGTGACCACACTTGTTGATGCTTGGAACAACGGCTATGCTGATAAGTTCAAGAAGCATGATGGTGGTGACTTTACCAGTGGTTTGAGCTGTATTGAGCAGCTGATTGATGGATGTATCGACATTGCAGGTGAGGTGGGACAAGCCAAGATTGGCGATCCTTATGACCTCTATGTATCTGGCAAGACCAATGAGGCACTCTATGCCGTAGAGTCATGGTACAGCTGGCACTCTCGTGATGACTACACCAATAATATCTACTCTATCCGCAATGCCTACTATGGCTCACGCGATGGTAAGATTAACGCGAATTCACTGTCGAAGCTGGTTGCTAAGTATGATGCACAGCTTGATGCCGATGTGAAGGAAGCCATTGAGGATGCCGCTGATGCTATTCAGGCTATTCCACAGCCTTTCCGTAATAACATCAATTCTAAGGAGGCAAAGGCTGCTATGGAAGCATGTGCAGAGCTGAGTGATATCTTGGAAAATGAGCTGAAACCTTTCTTAATTAACCATACCAAGTAATTGGTATCAATAAACCAAACCGCAAGGCGGAGACAGGATTCTATTTCTGTCTTCGCTATTGTGGTCTAAATTTGGGTAATAGAAGATTTTGTAACATTTATGAACAAATACTTGAGTGTTTTTTTACTTGGGACAAGTCTCTTTTCTGTTTATGCCTGTAGCGAAAGTGACCAGTTGGATGTAGAGGATGTCAACATTCCCAGGGGCTATGCTTTGTCTGCTGGAACATCAACGGGATTCTATAACTCTTCTGTAGCCTACGACCAGGCTGCGGCTTGGCTGTCAGGTACTTATGCTTCACGTTTCAATGCTGGAGACCGCCTTTATGACAATGTGAAGACTTCCAACGAGAATGGGCATGGGGGTGGTCTCGGCCCTGTATATGCCGGCTATAGCTGTGGCAGTTGTCATAGAAATGCAGGGCGTACGGAACCGACCTACTGGACCAGTTTCAAACAAGGAGGTGACGATGGCTCTGGTCCTTATGGATTTACTGCCTCACTCATTTATATAACCCGTAAGAACGGCACCTTTTTCCCAAACTATGGTCGCGTGATACATGATCAGGCCATCTATGGCGTTCATCCAGAAGGTAAGTTGAAGGTAAAGATCGACTCGATGACCTTCTCTTTCCCTGATGGCGAGAAATACACCCTTTGTGTGCCTAAATGGTCGATAACAGAGTGGTATGCCGACTCCATCAGTCCGGACGATCTCTTCTGTACTGTTCGTGTACCGCTGCGTCACGTGGGAATGGGACAGATGATGGCACTCGATCCTGATGAGATTGAAGCATTAGCCCGGAAGAGTAACTACCCGGAGTGGGGGATCAGTGGGCGCTGTAATTACATCAATGAAAGAGGAAAACTGCAACTAGGACTTTCTGGTAACAAAGCTCAGCATGCAGATCTGACTGTAGAACTTGGTTTCTCCAGCGATATGGGTATGACAAACAGCCGTTATCCGGAAGAAATATGTGAAGGACAGGTACAGATGGAGGAAGGCTCGATGATGGGACTTGCATATGATATGCTCGACGTAAGTTCTGAGGATATGGAGGATGTTGACCTCTATATGCAAGGGCTGGCTGTACCAGCAAGAAGAAATGTGAATAATGCCGATGTGCAGGCTGGCGAACAGTTGTTCTATCAGGCTGGTTGTCATCTGTGTCATGTGACTACGCTTCATACCAAACCACGTGGTTCTACGCTGTTGATGAGTACGAACCTGCCTTGGCTTGGCAGACAGACTATTCACCCTTATTCGGATTATCTGCTCCACGATATGGGTTCGGAGATTATGGGTGTAGGTCTGAATGACAATTTCGTGAGTGGACTTGCACGAGGCAATGAGTGGCGAACCACTCCGCTTTGGGGTATAGGCTTGCAGAAAAAGGTTAATGGACATACCTATTTCCTGCATGACGGACGTGCTCGTAATTTTGTAGAGGCCATCATGTGGCATGGTGGAGAAGGTGAAGCCTCCAAGAATAAATTCAAGAATATGAGTAAGAAGGAGCGCGACCAACTCATACAGTTCCTCTGGAGTTTATAACCTAAAATATAAATCAAAAGAAATACTGGAAAAGAAATGAAATACAACAAACTATTCGCTATCGTTATGGCAACTTCGCTCTCAGCAACAGTCTTTGCAGAGTCCGAAAAAGATGAGAATGAGATAATGTCCGCCGACACTATAGATGTTGTTCAGGCATCTCAGTTGAATATGGATAATGGTGTGATTCCTATTGCGGACGACAGAGGGTTTACCCTCCAGTCAAATAATGGTGACTTTGTGTTCAAACCATACCTTTATCTGCAGAGTACCCTTAGCTACCGTTATTATGACGATGAAGGACTCGATAAGGCTTACAATCAGGATAATGTGGCAAACTCAGGCTTTGCCATGAACTATGCCATCATAGGTTTTACAGGTAAGGCTTTCGGAAAGATTGACTATAACGTAAGTGTCAATGCGGCAGCTTCGGGTGGAAATATCCTCCAGCAGGCTTGGATCGACTATGCCGCTATGCCTGAATTACGTTTCCGTGTAGGTAAGTTCAAGACGCCATTTACACATGCCTATCTGACCACACTTGGTGAGACGCTCTTCCCGACTTTGCCTACATCACTCACTGCCCAGGCTATTCTGCCTTATTCCCTGAATGCTGTTACCCCAGGTATCGGTACTGGTTTCGACCTTGGCGTAGAGATGCATGGACTGATCTGGGGTAAGTTTGGTTATGAGGTGGGTCTCTGGAATGGTACAGGTTCTGCCCAGAATGGTGCCACAAAGGGTATCAGTGACGACAATCATCTGCCATCTCTGCTCTATGCCGGTCGTGTGACCTTCCAGCCGAAGGGTGCCATGCCAATGACGCAGGGTAATCCTAAGCTGCTGCATGAGGACAAGATGC
This sequence comes from uncultured Prevotella sp., assembly GCA_946405145.1. Lineage (GTDB taxonomy): Bacteria > Bacteroidota > Bacteroidia > Bacteroidales > Bacteroidaceae > Prevotella. Next base: position 209,193 of record CAMJGE010000001.1, on the reverse strand, counting down.
TCTTTGGTCTGAGCGCTAACTATAATAATGAGGCTGAGAGTGAATCGACGAATGATTTCCGTGCAGGCTTTGAGTTTGCTATGTTGAAGAATCGCTGGTATGTGGGCGCGGAAGCCTATTATATGCATATTGGCTTCACCAAGCGTGAGAAGATTGATGACAGCTATAACTACTGGGGAGGCTATGCCCAGGTGGGTTACTTCGTGCATCGTCAGGTGCAGCTCGGATTGCGTTATGACTTCTATGACCGTAATGGTACAGGCAAGGACGGTATCCTGAATATGCCTGCTGTCAGTGTGAACTACTTCATCCCGAAGACCAATATCAAGCTCTCTGCCATGTACCAGTATATCGGACGTACAGGTCATGCCACACAACTTGATCGTGATCTTGATGATCTTGGTATTTGTACCCATATGGCACAGCTTATGTTGCAGTACGCTTTTTAACAAGAAAGGTCTTTTCAATGAGTAAAAATATCTTTATTACGCTATTGGGTGTGCTTACACTTGGATTGACTGCCTGTGATGATGGACGTATCTATCCTGACACGGCAGCGTCAAGTGAAGGTAAAACCGTTGTGCTTGAAGGGACGCTTGAAGGTCTGGAAAACTGGGCTGGTAACTACAGGGTCTCTATCGCAGGCTTTGAAGAGGCTGATGATGAATATGCCCAAGTGTCTAAAGTGATTACGGCAAGCGATGTAAAAGACGGTAGAGTGTCTGTAGAACTTTCTGGAATAAAAAGTGAGGTAAAACTGGTACGTCTTTGCGTTCTTGATCGTCTGAGAAGGCATATTGTCACCTTTAAGGAAACCGATATATCAGATGCCAGCGAAACAGTGAAGATGGAGGTGGGAACAGTCAATATCAGTATGTTCAATGCCATACAGCAGAACTTCTTCAACACAACTTGTGCCAACTGTCATGGTGCCTCGAATCGTGCTGCAGCAGGACTTTATCTGACAGATGGGAAAAGTTATGATGCACTGGTGGATGTCGATTCCAGGAAACTGGAAGACAAGAAACTGGTAGAGACGAATAATGCTTCAAACAGCGTTCTCCACATGGTGCTTCATGAGCTGACTGTGCCTGGCATTTCTATGGCTCATCATGATCTGGTATCAGAGAAGAACGAAGAGACAATCCTGCCTCTTATTGACAGCTGGATCAATAATGGGGCTAAAGAGAATTAGAATTGAAATAGAAAGAAATGAATAAAAGATTAGAATATAAGAACGCATTTGCGGATATCTTCATGTTTGACAATGGGACAGAGGTGAAAGAGTTCCAGGTTATGATTCATGCCAATTCCTCACGGCTGTCCTTTAATCAACAATTGGAGGCTATTATCGGCGCATATAATCATCTGCTCAGTGATGAGCTGCAAGGAGCCAGCGCTGTATTCAAGCGCTATTTCCTCAGTGATGCCGCTAATCAGGCTGATGATGTCATCGTGAATGATGTGACTGATTGTGCCAAGAGTATCATCGAGCAGCCGCCATTGGATGGTACAAAGATTGCTCTTTGGGTCTATCTCATGACAAACGTACAGACAGGTATTGGCAAGAGTGGACTCTACGAAGTACGACATGGTGCTTTCCGTCATCTCTGGAATGGTTCTGCTCACAATATGGCGGCTAACTCAGAGTATCAGACACGCCTGCTTTTCAATGAGTATAATATGCAACTCATTCAGGAAGGATGTACCTTGGAAGCCAACTGTATCCGTACCTGGTTCTTTGTTAACGATGTAGATTTGAACTATGGTGGTGTGGTACGTGCTCGTAACCAGTTTTTCTTTACACAAGGCCTGACTGTGAATACCCACTTCATTGCTTCTACAGGCATCGGAGGTCGCCAGCAGGATCCAAACGTACTGTCTCAGATGGACAATTATGCCATTGCAGGCATCCAAAAAGAACAGATCCATTATCTCTATGCTCCCTCCCATCTAAACAGAACCAGTGACTATGGTGTCTCTTTCGAACGTGGCACGTATGTTGACTATGCTGATCGCCGACACGTGTTCATTTCAGGCACAGCATCTATCAACAATAAAGGTGAGGTGATGTATCCGAAAGATATTGTGAAGCAGACTCATCGCATGTGGGAGAATGTGGAAGCATTGTTGAAAGAGGCAGACTGCACCTTTGAAGAAGTAAGTGAGATGGTGGTCTATCTGCGTGATATAGCTGATTATGGCATTGTGAAAGAGTTATACGAGGAACGTTTTCAGGGAAAACCCTATGTTATCGTTCATGCACCTGTCTGTCGTCCAGGTTGGCTCATAGAGATGGAGTGTATGGCTATCAAAAAGATATCTAATCCTGAGAATGTGGCATTTTAAATATTCGCTATTGTGGCTGTTGTTAATATCAACAGTCACAATTTCTGCTCGAAGTATTCCTTCGATTAACGCAGAAAAAGCCCACGAAGCAGCTCGTCAACAGGTGGTTTGGCGTAATAGGGTATGTCCTTTGGCTACACTTGCCAATGATTTCCTGGAATCGATATATGGTAAGACCTCTTATAAAGGACTTTCTTCTGTTCAGGTCCTCTATGGTTGGCATCTGCGTCCTGATGTCTGGAAAGATGAACCAATGATATTGATTCCTGACAGTAATCTTCGCCATCAACTTGGCATCGAAGGTGAATATGCAAAATTCTCGGAACTCTTTGACGACACACTTGGCTATCGGCTCAACTCCCTTGGGGCTGATCTGCCAGAAAAAATGCGTCAGATGGTGAGGGAATCTGCTCCAGTAATTGAGTTAGACGAGAAAGTGGGGATGATTATCTTACTTACTCAAGGTAAATTAATTACACCTCGTCCAGAGAAGATGGAACCTCTCAGCCCTTGGCGTGTTGAGGCTGAGATACTCTACAATGATGTTCCCTTCTATATGTTTCTTTTAATTGTTGGATTATTCATTTCGATAATCCTAATCTGCCGATTCTTTAGAAAGCGGGGAGTGATGGGGCGGAGATTGGCCTGATGGCCATACATTCCATTTCTATTAGCCAGGCAGGGCGGCATACAGAAGCCTGCACGATGACATAAGGTTTCTCTGGGAAACGTTCCTCAAAAAGTTTGCTTACCAGTTCATAGTCTGCAATATCACGCAGATAGACCACCATCTCACTTACTTCTTCAAAGGTGCAATCAGCCTCTTTCAACAGTGCTTCCACATTCTCCCACATGCGATGAGTCTGCTTCACGATATCTTTCGGATACATCACCTCACCTTTATTGTTGATAGATGCTGTGCCTGAAATGAACACGTGTCGGCGATCAGCATAGTCAACATACGTGCCACGTTCGAAAGAGACACCATAGTCACTGGTTCTGTTTAGATGGGAGGGAGCATAGAGATAATGGATCTGTTCTTTTTGGATGCCTGCAATGGCATAATTGTCCATCTGAGACAGTACGTTTGGATCCTGCTGGCGACCTCCGATGCCTGTTGAGGCAATGAAGTGGGTATTCATAGTCAGTCCTTGTGTAAAGAAGAACTGATTTCTGGCACGTACCACACCTCCATAATTCAAATCTATATCGTTGACAAACAACCAGGTACGGATACAATTAGCTTCAAGGGTGCAGTCTTCTTCAAGCAACTGCATGTTATACTCATTGAAGAGCAGGCGTGTCTGGTACTCTGAGTTAGCTGCCATATTGTGAGCAGAACCATTCCAGAGATGACGGAAAGCACCATGCCGCACTTCGTAGAGTCCACTCTTTCCGATGCCTGTCTGTACATTCGTCATAAGATAGACCCAAAGAGCAATCTTTGTACCATCCAATGGCGGCTGCTCGATGATACTCTTGGCACAATCAGTCACATCATTCACGATGACCTCATCAGCCTGATTGGCGGCGTCACTGAGGAAATAGCGCTTGAATACTGCCTGTACGTCAGGTAGAACCTCCAGCAATTCGCTGTATGCAGTCATGATGGCCTCTAACTGTTGAGCAAAAGGAATATTATGTTGGCAGACGTGAATCATGGCCTGATATTCCTTCACTTCAGTACCATTGTCGAAACAGGAGACGTCGGCACTGGCATTCCCAAAAGTGAAATGTGAAAGGGCTATAGACATGGGCTTAGATCTTGTTGATATCTACATAGCCATGCATGACGGCGTAGATTGTGAGGGCACTGACACTTTTCATTCCAAGTTTATCCATGATATTTTTCCGATGTGTGATGACTGTTGCCAATCCTATATTCAGTTTATCCGCTATCTCTTTATTTATGTAGCCCTGAACAATTAATGACATAACCTCAATCTCTCTATCAGAAAGAATCTTATTTTTGAGAATGTTCGGCATCGGTGGCATATGCTCGCCATGACCATGGGCATGTTGTTGTAACATGAGAATAGAGCGTATGAGTTCTTCTTCTGTTACATTGATGCAGAGGCAATTGAAATCCGACAGTTGTGACATGGTATCACGCGACAGTGTCAGGACAATGGTCTTTTGTCTGCGCTTCTGGAAGAATGCCTTGTTCTCAAGCACGATATTCATGGCTGTGAAATAGTGGAAGTACTCTTCAGGCTTGTTGGCTGAAAGCTCCAGAAAGGAACCATAAGTGTCAACCGTCATGATAGGTACTACATTCTGCAATATCTGCTTTAACCCCAACGCCGAAAGGGTGTTGGGGTCTATGATTGCAATTTTGGGCCTTCCTTTCCCGAAATTATGCATTTCTGATTTCAAACAGGTTGAAGAAACCTGTCATCATGAATACCTTGCGGATCTCATCATTGATATTCTCAATGATAACCTTACCCCCCTTAACAGAGGCTTCTTTACGGATGGTCAAGAAAAGACGAAGACCAGAGCTACTGATGTACTCAAGATTTGAACAATCGAAAATGATTTCTTTGTCTGCATTCTCAAGCAGGGGGCCGATTTCCTGCTGAGCTTTTACAGCTGCAGGTGTGTCAAGTCGGCCATTCAAGATGGCAGTCATGCCGCCATCATGCTCTTTAATTTCAATAATCATAATTATTTGATAATTTTACTTAATGATAATATATTCTTGTGATCTTTGTATTCATACTTTACGGAATCCATAATCTCGCGTACCAAATGGATTCCTAATCCTCCAATAGGACGCTCTTCTGCCGATAGAGTGGTATCAACAGCTTCCTTCTTGGTCGGGTCGAATGGAATACCGCTATCACTGATGATAAATTCCAATTGCGTTTCGTTAGCAATGGCCTCAATCGTAACATCACCTTTTACATCAGGTGGATATGCATACTCCATTACATTAACGACGGCCTCTTCCAAGGCGAGATTTAGACTCATCAATACTGACATATCCAAACACAATTCCTCACCAATACCCTCAATAAATTCACTCAGTTGAGGGATGGTTGAAATATCGTTTGGAAGTGTCAGAAGACGCTTCAAACATTTCTCTTCTTTGAATTCCGAATCTATTCTCTCATTCATCTCCATTCTATTTTGTGGGCAAAGTTAATAAAAAACCCCCGCTTTAACAAGAAAAGTGGGGATTTTTTAATAAAAGTTTTAAAACTTACTATGAAAGGAAGCCTAAAAGTGCTCCTGCCGCTACTGCAGAACCGATTACACCTGCCACATTTGGACCCATGGCGTGCATGAGAAGGAAGTTGTGTCGATCATACTCGAGTCCGAGGTTGTTACTGATTCGGGCGGCCATTGGAACAGCAGATACTCCAGCATTACCGATTAGCGGATTCAGTTTCTTACCTTCAGGAAGGAAAAGATTCATTATCTTCACAAAACAAACACCTGAAGCGGTTGCAATCATAAAGGCCATAGCACCTAAGGCAAAAATCTTAATTGTATTGAATGTGAGGAACTCAGAGGCTTGAGTAGAACAACCTACAGTAAGACCTAACAACATTACTACAATATCATTAAGGGCTGCTCCGGCAGTCTTTGCAAGTCGAGTGGTCTTTCCGCTTTCCTTCAGTAGATTACCGAAGAAGAGCATTCCCAGCAGGGGAAGGCCAGAAGGTACGATGAAGGTGGTGAGCAACAATCCGATAATAGGGAAGAGAATACGCTCTGTCTGAGATACCTCACGACCAGGTTTCATTTTGATAACACGTTCTTTCTTCGTGGTAAGCAAACGCATAATGAACGGCTGAATCACTGGTACAAGAGCCATATATGAGTAAGCACAAACGGCGATAGCTCCCATCAGGTTGGGGGAGAGCTTTGAACTCAAGAAAATAGCTGTAGGACCATCAGCACCGCCTATGATGGCAATACCTGCAGCCTGAGAAGGCTCAAAGCCCATGGCTAAGGCCACCATATAAGCGCCAAAGATACCAAACTGGGCAGAAGCACCAATCAGCATCAACTTGGGGTTTGCAAGTAAAGCTGTGAAGTCGGTCATTGCGCCAATCCCAAGGAAAATAAGTGGAGGATACCATCCTTGACGAACACCTTGATAGAAGATGTTAAGTACCGAGTTGTCCTCATAAAGACCAATCTCCAATCCTGCATCAGCACGGAATGGGATGTTTCCAAGGATGATGCCCAGTCCGATGGGGACGAGCAACAATGGCTCAAAATCCTTTTTGATGGCAAGCCAGATAAAGAAGGCTCCCACTGCAATCATGATAAGATTTCCTACTGTAGCATTGGCAAATGCTGTATAAGTAAGAAACTCATGAAAGTTCTGTATGATAAATTGTCCGAGATCCATAACTGCTTATCCAATTGTGAGGAGAACGGCACCCTCCATGACAGTTTCACCTTGCTTAACGGTGATGGATGTCACAGTTCCGTCATACTCTGATTCAATATTGTTCTGCATTTTCATTGCCTCGAGCACGAGTACCACATCACCTTGCTTCACTGTGTCACCCACATTGACCTTCAATTCAATGACTGTGCCAGGAAGCGGTGATTTAATAGGAGACCCGGCTCCTGCTGCTGTGGGAGCAGCGGGTGCTGCAGGAGCTGGAGCAACAGGTGCTGCAGGGCGAGCAACTGGTTTGGGCGCCTCAACGCGTACCTTCTTCAATGTGCTCGTGGGATTAATGGGTTGCTTTAGCTCTACGTCAAAACGGACACCGTTGACAACGACTTTTGCTACGTTGCCCTCTACTTCTTCAATCTCTACGTCGTAATCGACGCCTTGTACTTTATACTGATATTTATTCATTGCTTAATGGATTTCTGGGGTTGTGGGAATGTTGGGTGCGCGATGCGATGTCGGAATGACAGGCTTCGAGAAGTGGGTCATCTGATTAGATTCATCAGTCCATCCTGTATGATGCGACTTGATGGTGATGATACCACTCTCTACGTCGTGTACATCGTCTTGATATTGTTTCAGTGCCATCGAGATGACAGCAATATAGACCTCCTTGTCGATACCTTTCTTTTGGAAGCCATCCTGTAGGATGTTTCCTGTGGCATGGGCAATGTCGTGGGTCACCTCTACAGTCTTAGTAATCGGCTTGATAGGCTGGGTGTTAACCACCTTCTTTGCAGTATCCAAATGACGCATGATAAGACCGAAGATCCAGAAGAAAACGAAGAGAACAGCCAGACAGAAGAAGACGATACCCATAGCCAACAGTGTGATGCCGAATCCATAGGGATCCTCACGCTTCAACTTGGCATCTTTCGTCTCGTCAGTCTTGATGAAATTCTCAATACCTGGCGTCACGTTTTCAGGTGACTTCACACTCCATTCGTTGCCATGGCGGGCATAGCTCTGATCAGCAGCAAGTGCAGGAACAGTGACAGAGTCGATCAGTTCGACAGCATTACCATTGTAGAAGCCAATCCATACGGGCTCTGACATGGGAATGGGGAGAGAGAGATGTAACTTGCCCTGTGAAGGGTTTGAGTTACCGAAGAACACAAGATGCTGCCGTCCGCCAATTTGTGTGCGAGAGTCTCCGTTGGGAATCACGCTCATACGCTTGATACGCTCAGGGACACTCATCTGAGGGTCGAGGACAGAGCGGTCAGTCGTGAAGTACATACCTCGGATATTATAGGTGGTAAACGAAATGTTCTCCACCTCAATCCAGGCTTCACGATTGCCGAATTCATCCACAATGCTGGCGGTGTTATTGGTTAACACCTCATTCAATCGGATATTCTTGGCTCCTTGGGCCATTGCCGATGAGGTGTATCCCAGTAGCATTCCGCATAGCAGGATTTTTACTTTATTCATTGTCGTTATTATTATATAGATATTCAAAAATGACTAACCACAGAAGAACAGTACAATAATCTGCGCCGTAAAGATTCTGAGGAACATTGAGAGCGGATAGACCGTAGAGTAGCCTATAGCAGGAGCCTCCTTGGAACAGATGCTGTTTGCGTAAGCTAGAGCAGGGGGATCGGTATAGGTACCAGCAATCATACCTGCAATAGTGAAGTAGTTGAACTTATAACGTATCCTTGCAATCGGACCAATAATCAGGATTGGAATAATGGTGATGAGGAAACCTGTCAGGACATAGAGCAGACCATCACCTTCTACTACAGTTTCAAAGAAGTTGGCGCCAGCTTTGATGCCCACTGAGGCCAAGAACAATACCAGACCTATCTCTCGGAGCATCATGTTGGCAGATGTCGTTGTATAGGTGACCAGATGAATCTTATAGCCGTAGCGACCAATGAGGATGGCGATAATCAGCGGACCACCAGCCAGACCCAGTTTTACAGGAACAGGCATGCCAGGGATGGCAAGTGGGAATGAGCCAAAGATCAGGCCGATAAATATACCAACGAAGATCGTAGCAATATTAGGCGCATTCAGACGACGGATAGAGTTACCCATCTTGTTGGCTACACGGTCAACGGCATCCTCAGGACCCACCACCATGATCTTATCACCTACCTGCAGTGGCAGCGAGCCTGAAGCGAAGAGGTCCAAACCATGACGGGTCAAACGAGTGACGTTCACACCATGTACACTTGAGAAGTGCATCGAAGCCAAGGTCTTACCGTTAATCTTCGGATTGGTGATCAGGATACGCTTTGATACCAAAGGCTGATCCTGCTGTTCAAAGTCGATGTCGAGCTTCGGACCAATGAACGCCGTGATGGCCTCTTGGTCTGCCTCAGCGCAGACAATCAGCATTTGGTCGCCTACATGGAAGATCGTATCACGATTGGGAATGCATAACTCTCCCTCATGAACAAGACGAGAGATCACAAAATCACGGTTCAGGAAGTCATGCACCTGTAAGAGTGTCCTGCCTTCAAGGTATTTATTGGTTACTTCCAGGTGCATCTTGTATGGCTTCTTATTGGTTTTTGTACCATCCATCTCCAAGAGCTGTTTTTCTTCATCTTCCAGTTTTACCTTGCACGTGTACCTTATTAATATAGTAGCGCCGATAATACCTAGTACACCTAAAGGATAGGCACAGGCATAGGCAGAGGCAATCTGAGGGGCACCGTTGGGGAATACTGTGTTGAGCGCCTCGTTAGCAGCACCAAGACCAGGGGTGTTTGTGACAGCGCCATAGAGCGTACCAACCATCATGGGAAGGCTAGCAGTGTTAGAGGTGTCGAAGAAGATGTAATAGCAGGCGAACATTACGAGGATGTTTAAGACAATGGCACTGGCAGCCAGACCATTGAGCTTGATACCTGCAGTTCCAAAACTCTCAAAGAAACCAGGTCCCACCTGCATACCGATCATGAATACAAAGAGAATCAGACCGAAATCCTGAACAAACGTCAGAATGGGGGTGGGAGCAGTGAATCCAATGTGCCCAGCCAGAATACCTGCGAAAAGCACAAAGGTTACGCCCAGTGAGATTCCAAAAACCTTAATCTTTCCCAAATAGACACCTATCGCAATGACAATGGCATACAATAGTGCGATATGCGCTACAGAGTCTGTCGTTGTAAATAGGTCTTTTAACCAATTAAATGATTCCATATTTTCTCACTAACTTTTTTAGATCACAAATTTTCTTGCCAATTTGGGTGCAAAGTTACTAAAAATTGCTCACAATAAGCTATTTTGTGCACATTATTTTGAATAAATACTGATTTTTTATTTCTTTCACAGTTCAAACGACTATTTTGCCTAAAAAGTTTGTACCTTTGTAGCCCATAATGTGTAACTTAAGACAAACGTATATAATAATTTAGCACTGTAACTATGGCAAACAAAGAGAAACTCTTTACCGAGTTTACTGCGCCGACCACTCAGGAGTGGCTCGACAAGATTGAAGTCGATCTTAAAGGTGCCGACTTCCAAAAACGCTTGGTGTGGAGAACTAATGAAGGTTTTAATGTACAGCCCTTCTATCGCCGTGAAGACCTGGCGAATCTGAAAACTCCTAATGCTCTTCCTGGAGAGTTCCCATTTGTAAGGGGTAATAAGAAGGACTCAAATGTGTGGTATGTTCGTCAGAACATTGTAGTGGATGATGTAAAGTCAGCTAACGCCAAGGCCCTTGATATTTTGAACAAGGGAATAGACTCCTTAGGCTTCAAACTTCCTGGAAAGATGGTGTCAAAGGAGAATGTTGTGGCTCTTCTTGAAGGTATCCTTTGTGATATCGTAGAAGTGAACTTCGCCACTTGTCCCCGTCACTCTGTGGAGCTTGCTGAGATTCTTGTAGCTTACTTCACTGAGAAGGGGTACGATAAGGAAAAGGTTGTTGGCTCTATTGAGTGGGATCCTATGGCAAAGATGGTGATGAAGGGTAAGGATGTGACACCAGTCCTCGAAGTTGCTCCGAAACTCGTTGAGGCGCTGAAGGAATATCCCAACTTCCGTTGCGTCACTGTCAACTCTGACGCTCTGAATAACGCCGGTGCCTATATCGTTCAGGAGTTAGGCTATGCGCTCGCTTGGGGTAATGAGTATCTGCAGCAGTTGGTCGATGCTGGTGTAGATGTTGATACTGCCGCTAAGAGCATTAAATTCAATATGGGTGTTAGCGAGAATTACTTCATGGAGATCGCTAAGTTCCGTGCTGCACGCCTGTTGTGGGCTCAGATTGTTAAGCAGTATGAGCCAAAGTGCGATTGTGCTTGCAAGATGATTATCAACGCCACCACCTCTACTTATAATCAGACGCTGTTCGATAGCTATGTAAATCTGCTTCGTTCGCAGACCGAGGCTATGAGTGCTGCTCTGGGTAGTGTTCACTCAATGGTGGTAACACCGTTTGATGCCCCGTATGAGGAGGCTACTGATTTCTCCGAGCGTATCGCCCGCAATCAGCAGTTGCTGATTAAGGAAGAGAGCCATTTTGATCGTATTGTCGATCCATCTGCAGGCTCTTATTATATTGAGCATTTAACTGATGCTCTGGCTCAGGAGGCGTGGAAGATATTCTTAAAAGTAGAAGAGGAGGGTGGATTCCTTGCTGCTATTAAATCAGGAACTATCCAAGATGATATCAATGCTACAAACGTGAAGCGTCATGGTGACGCTGCTAAACGTAAAGAATTCTTGCTGGGCACTAACCAGTTCCCGAACTTCACAGAGAAGAGTGAGGGCAAGAAGGCTAAGGTTTGTGGTTGCTGCTGTGGTCATGCCGATGAGGAAGACCATCCGTTCAAGGCTATTTCGTCAACCCGCCTCGCTGCTGATTTTGAGGATCTTCGCATCCATACAGAAGAGACCAAGGTTCCTGTGGCTTTCATGCTTACCATTGGTAATCTGGCTATGCGCCAGGCTCGTGCACAGTTCTCATGCAACTTCCTGGCTTGTGCTGGCTATAAGGTGATTGATAATCTGGGCTTCAAGACTGTCGAGGAAGGTGTTGATGCTGCGCTTGAGGCAAAGGCCGACATCGTGGTTATCTGCTCTTCTGATGATGAGTATGCCGAGTATGCTATTCCAGCCTTCAAATATCTGAATGGTCGCGCTATGTTTGTTGTAGCTGGTGCACCTGCATGCATGGAGGATCTCAAGGCCGCTGGCATTGAGAACTATATCCACGTGAAGTGCAATGTGCTTGAGACTTTGAAAGAATATAATCAGAAACTTGGTATTTAAAGAATAGGAGACTTGAATTATGCGTAAACAATTTAAAGATATTGATATCTATGCAGGCATCAAGGCTCAAGATGGTGCCAAGTGGATTAAAGATAATGGTATCGTAGAGAACTGGAAAACCCCCGAGCATATCGAGGTGCGTCCTGTCTATACGAAAGAAGACCTCGAAGGTATGGAGCACCTCGACTTCACAGCAGGTATTCCGCCCTACCTGCGTGGTCCGTATTCAATGATGTACCCCTTCCGTCCGTGGACTATCCGTCAGTATGCCGGATTCTCTACCGCCGAGGAATCGAACGCTTTCTATCGCCGTAATCTGGCATCTGGTCAGAAAGGTCTTTCTGTAGCCTTCGACCTGCCTACACACCGTGGTTACGATCCTGATAACGCCCGTGTGGTTGGCGATGTTGGTAAGGCTGGTGTATCTATCTGTAACGAGGAGAACATGAAGGTGCTGTTCAGCGGCATTCCTTTGAATAAAATGTCTGTGTCGATGACCATGAATGGTGCTGTATTGCCTATCTTGGCATTCTACATCGTAGCAGGTCTGGAGCAGGGTGCCCAGCTCGAGGAGATGGCTGGTACCATCCAGAACGATATCCTGAAGGAGTTCATGGTGCGTAACACCTATATCTATCCCCCTGCATTCTCCATGAAGATCATCGCAGATATCTTCGAATATACCTCTCAGAAGATGCCTAAGTTTAATAGCATCTCTATTTCAGGTTATCACATGCAGGAGGCTGGTGCTACCGCTGATATTGAGTTGGCTTACACGCTGGCTGATGGTATGGACTATCTGCGTACGGGTGTGAATGCTGGTATTGATGTGGATGCTTTTGCACCTCGCCTCTCGTTCTTCTGGGCCATCGGTATGAACCACTTCATGGAGATTGCCAAGATGCGTGCAGGCCGTTTGCTGTGGGCAAAGATTGTGAAGAGCTTTGGTGCAAAGAATCCTAAGTCATTAGCTCTCCGTACCCACTCTCAGACCTCTGGTTGGTCACTCACCGAGCAGGATCCCTTCAACAATGTAGGTCGTACCTGTATCGAGGCTATGGCTGCTGTGCTGGGTCATACTCAGTCGCTGCACACCAACGCCCTTGATGAGGCTATCGCTCTGCCTACCGACTTCTCGGCTCGTATTGCTCGTAACACCCAGATCTATATCCAGAACGAGACCAAGGTGTGCAAGCAGATCGACCCATGGGCAGGCTCTTACTATGTGGAGACGCTGACTAATGAGTTGGTTCATAAGGCTTGGGAGCATATCCAGGAGATTGAGAAGTTGGGTGGTATGGCTAAGGCTATCGAGACTGGTCTGCCAAAGATGCGTATCGAGGAGGCTGCTGCCCGTACTCAGGCTCGTATAGACTCAGGTGTTCAGACCATCGTTGGTACCAACAAGTATCGTCTTGAGCACGAGGATCCTATTGATATCCTTGAGGTGGATAACACTGCAGTGCGCAAACAGCAGGAGGAGAGTTTGGCTCAGGTTCGCTCTACTCGTGATGAAGCTGCTTGTCAGGCTGCACTTAAGGCTATTACAGAGTGTGTTCGTGAGTTCAACGAGGGCAAGAAGAGTGAGAACAACCTGCTCGACCTTGCTGTGAAGGCTGCTCAGCTGCGTTGTACCCTTGGTGAGATTTCAGATGCCTGCGAGGAGATCGTAGGTCGTTATAAAGCAGTAATCAGAACAATTTCAGGCGTGTATAGTTCAGAATCAAAGAACGATAGCGACTTCGAGTTGGCTTGCAAGCTGACCGATGAGTTCGCAGAGAAGGAAGGTCGCCGTCCTCGTATCTTTATTGCCAAGATGGGACAGGATGGACACGACCGTGGTGCAAAGGTTGTAGCTACTGGCTACGCTGACTGTGGCTTCGATGTGGATATGGGACCGCTGTTCCAGACTCCTGCTGAGGCTGCTCGTGAAGCTGTTGAGAATGACGTTCATGTGGTGGGTGCCTCTTCATTGGCAGCTGGTCACAAGACGCTGATTCCTCAGCTTATCGAGGAACTCAAGAAACTGGGTCGTGAGGATATCATGGTTATCGCCGGTGGTGTGATTCCCGCTCAGGACTATGACTTCCTCTATAAAGCTGGTGTCGCTGCTATCTTCGGACCTGGTACCTCTGTGGCAAAGGCTGCTGTTGAGATGATGAACATCCTGCTTGATAAAGAGTAGAGTCAGATGATTTGAATCCCCAGCCACCGATTGGTTGGGGATTCTGTTAGTTATGAAGTAGAGTGATATGGAGAATCTGAGAAAGATTGAAGTGTTGATTGTCGGGGCTGGTCCTGCTGGTTCTGTTTGTGGCTATTTATTAGCAAAAGCAGGTGTATCATGCCTGCTTATTGATCATGCCACCTTCCCCCGTGATAAAATTTGTGGTGGTGGCCTGACTCCCAAATGTTGGAAACTGCTTGAAGAGCTGATTCCAGGTATAAAGTATGAATATAATAGCATCCGCAATATTCGACTCGAGGTTGAGGGCTTCCCAGCATGTCCTTTTGAGACTGCTATCGAGTTACGGCTTGTCAAGCGTAAGGAGTTCGACAATATGTTGCTCGAGACCTATAAGTCGGTAGGTGGTGAGTTCATGCAAGGTGCTTTCCTACGTTATGAAGAAAAGCAGGATGGCATTATCGTTACATTGAAATCTGGAGAACAAGTAGAATGCCGTTATTTGATAGGAGCTGATGGTGCCACGAGTGGCGTACGCCGTCAGTTGATGGGCCGTCGCGATAATGGTCTGCTTATCATGGAGCAATATGTGGAGAAATCGCCCGAAAATGCCCTTGTAGTGGGAATGTCTCCGAAATACGACAAAAACGGCTATTTCTATCGTTTCCCCAATAGTGAATTCGATGCTGTGGGTTATGGTGATGTCAACATGACGCCCGACAAGTTCCGCAAAATCCTGCAGCAGAGACATATTCCTGAAACGAAACTGCGTGGCTGCTATATCTATCTGAAGAATGATTATCCTCTCAACGACCATATCATCCTCATTGGTGATGCAGGTGGATTTGCTAACCGTGTCACTTGCGAAGGCATCAAATCTGCTTTTGAGACAGCAAAGGCTGCTGCTGATGCTGTCATCTCTGGGCGCCCGTTCAGAGAGGTTAATGCACGTAAGTTTGAGAAACTAAAGAAGGAAGATCGTTTCAATGATTTCTTCTACAAGCCCTATGTTGTAAGACTCCTTGGGCAAATCAGCCGAATCCCTTCACTTGTCAAGTGGTGTTTCGACCGAGCCCTGCGACCACATTAAACAAAGGCAATAACATAGAAGTTGGGTCAACTTCTATGTTATTGCCTTTTTTAAAGCGCACGGACCAATCCCCCAGATTCCCGTAATCAATCTGCCAGACTCTCATCTCGACGCGCATTTTGTCGCAGCTGCGTAGCTGCATTTGGGAACCACTACAAACAAATAATCCCCGCTACTTGGCGGGGATTATTTGTTTGTAGTGGGGGAAGTGACTACTCACCCTTAATAGCTGCAACGCCTGGGAGAACCTTACCCTCGATGGCCTCAAGCAGAGCACCACCACCGGTAGAGATATAAGAAACCTTGTCTGCCAGACCGAACTTGTTGACACAAGCTACAGAGTCACCACCACCAATCAGTGAGAAGGCACCCTCAGCTGTTGCCTCAGCGATAGCCTCACCGATAGCACGGCTACCTGCAGTGAAGTCGTCGCACTCGAAAACGCCGGCAGGTCCATTCCACAGGATGGTCTTGGCACCTTTGATAGCCTTGCGGAAGTCGTCCTGAGAAGCAGGACCTGCGTCAACACCCTCGAAACCAGCAGGTACGTTGTTGGCAGGGCAGGTGATAATCTCTGAACCAGGCTTAACAGTCATAGTACCGAAGTCAAGACCATTCGTAGCTGTGCAATCGCTACCGAGTACGAGTTCTACACCGTTCTTCTTGGCGAGTTCCTCAACACCCAGAGCTACATCCAGCTTGTCGAGCTCTACGATAGAGTTACCAATCTCACCGTTGTGAGCCTTAGCGAAGGTGTAAGTCATACCACCGCAGAGGATGAGCTTATCAACCTTGCCGAGCAGGTTCTCGATGATACCAATCTTTGAAGATACCTTAGAACCACCCATGATGGCTACAAATGGACGCTTGATGTTAGAGAGAACGGCGTCAACAGCCTGAACTTCTTTCTCCATCAGCAGACCCAGCATCTTGTTGTTGGCGTCGAAATAGTCGGCGATAACAGCGGTAGAAGCGTGCTTGCGGTGAGCTGTACCAAAGGCATCCATAACGTAGCAGTCAGCGTAAGAAGCGAGTGTCTTTGCAAACTCCTTCTGGCTGGCCTTCATAGCCTTCTTTGCCTCGTCATATGCAGGATCAGCCTTGTCGATACCTACGGGCTTACCCTCTTCCTCAGGATAGAAGCGCAGGTTCTCGAGCAGCAGAGCCTCACCCATTTTCAGAGCCTTAGCGGCATCAGCGGCCTTAGCGCAGTCGGGAGCGAAAGTAACGGGAACACCCAGAGCCTTCTCTACAGCCTCGCGGATCTGACCTAGAGACTTTTTAGCATCTACCTTACCTTTGGGCTTACCCATGTGCGACATGATGATGGTAGCACCACCATCAGCCAGAATCTTCTTCAGGGTAGGCAGGGCACCACGGATACGGGTGTCGTCTGTAATCTTACCATTCTCATCGAGGGGTACGTTGAAATCTACACGTACAATTGCCTTCTTACCGGCAAAGTTGAATTCGTTGATTGTCATGATTTAATAAATTTAAATGTTGAATATTCAAAACTAGCCACAAAGGTACGAAAAAACATTGAACATTAGCCATTGGCCATTGAACATTTAATACTTTTTTGCGAACTAATAAAAATAATGTAAAATGGAGTTTGCAAAATTATCTGATTCTTCAGCTCGTTTTGAAAAATAAGTTGTAATTTTGCAGCCAAATGGAAAAAGATTCAGTTATTATTCTAAGTGGTGGCGTTGATTCTGTCACACTGTTATACGATGAGCAGGAGCGTATTGCCCTTGCTATCTCGTTCGATTATGGTTCGAAGCATAATGCACGTGAGATACCTTTTGCTCGTCAGCATTGTGAGTATTTGGGTATCAAGCATATCACGATCCCTCTGGACTTCATGACGAAGTATTTCAAGAGCTCGTTGTTAGAGGGTGGGGAAGAGATTCCTGAGGGTCATTATGCTGATGAGAATATGAAATCTACCGTGGTGCCATTCCGCAACGGCATCATGCTCTCTATTGCTGTGGGAATAGCAGAGAGTAATGGACTAAAGTGTGTGATGATGGCTAATCATGGGGGAGACCACACCATCTATCCTGATTGCCGTCCAGAATTCGTCGATGCCTTCGATCAGGCAGCTGTGGCTGGTACTTTCGTGAATGTGCATTTGCGCTCCCCTTATACCAATATCACTAAAAGCGATATTGCCCGTCGAGGCAAGGCGCTTGGTATTGACTATAGTCAGACTTGGTCTTGCTATAAGGGCGGGGAGAAGCATTGTGGTAAATGCGGAACCTGTGTTGAGCGTCGTGAAGCCTTTGCTGAGGCAGGTGTCGAGGATAAAACCGAATACGAGGATTAACCGAATAGGGCACGGAGGGCTTCTTCGACCTTACGGACGGGGTGAAGCCTGATGTGGTATTTCTTTGCATCAAAGCCCTGCATATTGTATTTGGGGACAATCATATCGCTGAATCCGAGTTTTTCGGCTTCGGCGATTCTTTGTTCAATACGGTTTACTGGTCGTACTTCGCCAGAAAGACCAACCTCGCCACACATACACCAACCGTTTTCTATCGGGGTATCAACATTCGAAGAGAGTACTGCAGCAATGATGCTGAGGTCCATTGCCAGATCAGTAACCCGCAGACCACCGGCAATATTGATAAAGACGTCTTTCTGCATGAGTTTAAATCCTACACGCTTCTCCAAGACTGCAAGCAACATATTTAGTCGTCGCTGGTCAAAGCCAGTCGCAGAACGTTGTGGGGTCCCATAGGCTGCAGTAGAGACAAGTGCTTGTGTCTCTACAAGAAAGGGACGTACCCCCTCGATGGCAGAGGATATTGCAATACCAGAGAGTCCGTCGTGATCCTGAGTAAGCAAGAGTTCTGAAGGATTACTCACTTGTCGGAGTCCATTCTGCTGCATCTCATAGATACCTAGTTCGGCTGTGGAGCCAAAACGGTTTTTCATGGAGCGCAGAATGCGGTACATATAGTGCTGGTCACCTTCAAACTGGATAACGGTATCAACGATATGTTCTAGGATCTTTGGGCCTGCTAGCGTTCCTTCTTTGGTGATATGACCAATCAAAATAACGGGTACACCACTAGTTTTGGCAAATCTGAGCAGGGAAGAGGCGCACTCCCTGACTTGGGCTATAGAGCCTGCAGAAGATTCTACATCTTCAGTCATAATGGTCTGAATGGAGTCGATGATTATTAATTCAGGTTGCTCTTCCTTAATATGCTCAAAGATATGTTCAAGTGAGTTCTCACAGAGAAGGAGAAAATTGTCATTCTCATCATGGGGAATACGATTGGCGCGCATCTTCAATTGATGGGCACTCTCCTCACCACTGACATAGAGAATTTTCTTTTCTGGCATACGTAGCATCGTTTGCAATGAGAGGGTTGATTTTCCGATACCAGGTTCACCGCCTAAAAGGACAATACTACCAGGTACCAGACCGCCACCGAGTACACGATTAAGTTCTTCATCATGCATATCTATTCGTGGATCGTCCTGATTTGAAATGTCGCGCAGTTTCAGAACCTTATTTTTCCTCAAGGCATGACCTGTGGAAGCTGCCGCTGTCGTGGCTGCTTTTTGCTTGGTGTCAGCAGCTACGCGAATTTCCTTAAATGTGTTCCATTGCCCACAAGAAGGGCATTTCCCAATCCATTTTGCCGACTCTTGTCCGCAGTTGGAGCATACGTATGCGATTTTGTCTTTTGCCATAATTGAATACAAAAGTACAAAATATTTTCGGTATTCCAAAATAATTGTTTAATTTTGCACACAATTATTATGAATAGGATGAAATATACTAGGATAATTGCCCTTGTCATAACAGGTCTGCTGGTGCTGGCAGGTTGTGGACAATCTTATGAAGAGACCAAACGATTGTCAAAAGAGCAACGGAAGAAGCTTGCAAGAGAAGACTCTGCTGCTTTGAAAATTGCTGTCATGCCGACACTCGATTGTCTGCCTCTTTTTATTGCGAAAGACCATCATCTGTTCGATACAATAGTAGATATTCGATTAAAACGTTACACTGCACAGATGGATTGTGATACAGCTATGATGCGTGGTAGGGTGGAAGGCATAGTGACAGATTTGGTACGTGCTGAAAGGATGATTCATTTAGGTACACCAATGAAGTATGTTGCTTCTACAAATGCCTATTGGTTGCTAATTAGCAACCGTAATCAGCGCATCACTCAACTGAAGCATCTCGATGATAAGATGTTGGCAATGACTCGTTACTCAGTGACTGATTTTCTTGGTGATTTGGCTGTGGATAGTGCAAAGCTGAAAACAGAACGAGTATTCCGCATTCAAATAAATGATGTGAATGTACGTTTGAAGATGTTGGAAAACAACGAGATGGATGCATTGTTCCTGACTGAACCTCAGGCAACGCAAGCATTGTTGGCTAAACATAAGATCCTGCTTGATACCCGTCAGGAGGATATCCATATGGGTGTAGTTGCTTTCCGGACAAAAGGCATGGATGATCAGAATCGAAAGAAGCAGATGGAGGTGTTCCTGAAAGGTTATAATGAAGCCTGTGACTCTATTAATAAGTATGGTGTACGTCATTATAAAGATGTTATCAGAAAGTATTATACCATTTCGGAACCAGCACTGAGAAATTTACCTGACTCTCTCAAGTATAATCATGCCGAAGCGCCACGTCAGAAGGATATTGATCGAGCGCAGCAATGGCTCTCAAAAAAGTAGTCTATGGATACACATCAGAGTTTAAAAAGGGTGTTTTCTCACTTGGAGGAGCGAAATCTGAGTGCTGCCATCAATGAATTGGAATCTTTCTTGTCAGTTCATCCGCATCAGGTAAATTCAGACAGGCTCCATGCTTTACGTACTGATTTTCAGTTGATGGCTGATTATTGGAAGCGAGGCTTTAAGGACCCTCAGTTGCAAAGACTTTATCTGTCGCTATTACAGCGGATGTATGTGTTGACTATTAATATCAGTCGCAATTATGGTATCGGACATTCTTCTTTTCTGTCATCCATTTATTTGCGTCAGCATATGACAGCCCGTGACTGGGCACCACAGATAATCCGTGAGGAGTTGGAAACCTTTGTTTCCGATATTGCTATTTTGGACTTAGAACCTCCTCATACACGCGAGTATAAGCAGCGTGAGTTGTATAGTCGGCATGAGCATGAGATGAAAGTACTCTTCGACCATATTTTCACTTCGGATATATGGACAGATGGTATTGCTACGGTGATGGAAGAGATACTTTTGTCGCCAACAGTTGACTCTAATGATCAACAGTTGATAGTCAGTGCTGTGATGCTCTCTGCGTTAGAGTATTTTGATATGGCGAAGTTCCGTACTTTGATTCATGTCTATGAAAAAGCTTCAGATGAGCGGGTGCGTCAAAGGGCACTTGTTGGTTGGGTGTTAACGCTAAATAGCCGTGTTGCAGCTTCAATTTATCCAGAGCAAACAGATCTGATACATAAGCTGTTGGAAGACGAGCACCATTGTAAGGAATTAGTTGAATTGCAGGAACAGATCATATTCTGTATGAATGCAGAACAGGATACCCAGACTATCCAAAAAGAGATTATGCCGGATATGTGGAAGAATCAGTCTTTCCGTATGACTCGTAATGGTATTGAGGAGGTTGAGGAGGATCCTATGGAGGATATTTTGCATCCTGGTGAACAAGAACGCAAATTGGAAAAAATGGAAGCCAGTTTTCAACGTATGATTGACATGCAGAAACAAGGATCTGACATCTATTTCGGAGGCTTCTCGCAGATGAAACGCTTTCCTTTTTTCAATGAGTTGAGTAACTGGTTCTTACCTTTTTATCCTAACCATCCCGCTGTAATTGATGTCATTAAAGAGACCACTCAGAGTCAATTCCTTCATCAAATGGTGGAGAAGGGACCTTTTTGTAATAGTGACAAGTATTCTTTTATCTTTATCTTTCAGCAGGTCTTGAATCAGATTCCTAAAAATATGAGGGGGATGCTCGAAAGAGGTGAGGTAACTATGAATGAAATGGCATTAGAAGAATTGGAGACTGCGGCTTATATCCGCCGTAGCTATCTTCAGGATCTTTATCGTTTCTTCCGCCTGTTTCCACAACGTGCAGAATTTGTAAATCCTTTCGATATCAAGGAGGCGCGATATCTGTTTTGTGCAAATACTATTTTCTCAAAAACTCATTTTGAGCCTTTCTTTAATGAAATAGCTGCTTTCCTTATAAAGCAGAAACGGATGGCAGAAGTTGCAAAACTTCTGGAAAACTATGGCGAGTCGCGCCGTGACTTCCAGTTCTGGATGATGGCTGGTTATTTGGCTCAACACGCTGTCAATGTATTGCAGTTGGATGAAGACGACCTGCTGTGCTATACAAATGCTCTGGCTCTTCAACCCGATAATGAAAGGGCATTGGCAGGCTATGCTCGGGCACTATTCTCCCGGCATATGTATCAGGAGGCGTTAGAAGCTTACGACAAGTTACTGGTTATCTGTCCAGACAAGAAGAGCTATCGTTTGAATCGTGCTGTAAGCCTAACAAACATAGGTCAGTATGGTGAAGCTCTGAAAGATCTGTATCGACTGAACTATGAATCGCCTGACGATCAGAATGTGAATCGGGTATTGGCATGGACGCTAGTCTGTGAAGGCAAATATGAAGCTGCTGATAAAATCTACGTCCAGTTGTTGTCTGGTGAGGTGCATCCCGATGATTTGTTGAATTATGGTTATGCCTTGTGGTTTAGTGGCAATATCGATGAAGCAGCCGACTGCTTTCATCGTTTCTTGAAAGAGACTGATCGTGATGCAAGATGTATTCTTGAAAATGAAGCTGATTTATTGCGTGAGAAAGGTATCAGTGAGCCTGAGCAGCAGATGATGCTCTATATTCTTTGACCTTTTTGGAGATTTGTTCCTGTAGCCAGTAGAGTGCGAGGGGAATTCCGACGCCTGCAATGGTATATGCCACCCAGAACCAGTCCTCCTGTGAGTATTCATGGATCACCATATGACAACCTATCTGACGGATGTCTAAACCATAATACCAAATTTTCCATAAGCTCACCACTTTGTAAGCGCAAATGTGGAAGATGAAAATATAGAGTGTGTGCTCACCGATATATGTCAACGAATGTTTTAACCAACCTTCATGCCGATCAATCCATTGGCTGATGTTATAGGTCATCAGGAATCCAAGTAGAGCAGGGAAAGGCAGGGAAAGGAATTGGGCATATGTAGAGCGCCAGTTCATGTTGGCAGTCAGATATTTCGAGAAAAGGAATACAACTACACCAAAGAGTATGGCAGTCCAAAGATAGGCATAATGACGTGAAATCATAGCCTGATATCTGTCGACAAACTGACGGAAAATAAAGCCACAGCCAAAGAAGAAACACCCCATTAAGTCACGATAACCACCCTGAACTAGCGTGATAATCTTTAGCCCTTCATATGTTTTCCAACCACAAAGAAGAAGCATAAACAGACAAATGAAGTAGGGGATGGCCTTTTTGGCAGGAAGTGTTTTGCT
Source organism: uncultured Prevotella sp. (assembly GCA_946405145.1). Lineage (GTDB taxonomy): Bacteria > Bacteroidota > Bacteroidia > Bacteroidales > Bacteroidaceae > Prevotella. Next base: position 186,377 of record CAMJGE010000001.1, on the reverse strand, counting down.
AGGACTTTTTGTGAGGTTAGTTATGCAAAGATCCATCACCTTATATATAATAAGGTATAGGATACTTGCTACGAATAGCCCTCTGAAAAACCAGAAAGCTCCACAAAGGAATTGATCGTAACCGCCCATAGCCGTTACGATATTCCAAAGATTCTGTTGTATCTGATGCCAGGAGTAGGGGTGTGTTACACCGCCCATCTCATTACCATATCGTTCATTCAGTATTCCGATATCAAACATCCAGTTGTGGATAATTAAGAAGAATACCGACCATTTTACAAATGGCCAGTAAAGCCCCTTAATTCGTTTCTTGACAAATGTGGATTCATCATTCAGGTATTTCAGTGAGAAGAAATAGCCAGCAGTAATAAAGAACAGCGGCATGTGGAATTCAAAGATGAACTTACATAGCCAACCAGGTGCTTCTGCATGGGCTATCACCATCAAGATAATGGCAATTCCTTTGCATATGGATATGGTTGTATCGCGCTTCATGGGCTATATCAAAAAAGTCAGCAGATGCCCTAACCATCCTTTTAGTTTTTTCCAGGTCGTTAGAGTCTTCTTCCATTCCTCCTCGGTCATGTAATCGCATTTCTGAGTGTCCTCCAGAAACTTATCCTCCAGCTGATGCGTGGTCTCCGGATTGATAATGATGGCATTGATCTCATAGTCATAGCGCATACTGCGGGCGTCCAGGTTCGTGCTGCCTACAGTACAATACTTACCATCCACCATCATGATCTTCGAGTGGTGAAACCCAGGACGATAACGCCAGATATTAACGCCGCGTTTCGCCAACTTGCGCGTATAATAGAGCACAATTTCTGGCATCAGGGGCTCGTCGTATCTCGACGAGATGAGGATATCCATCTTCACCCCTCGGTCAGCACAGCGTTTCAAGGCTTTCAGGATGGATTGCGTAGGGGCAAAGTAAGGGTTGACAATCTTCACAGAGTCCTTGGCACGGTCGAGGGCATGAATATAGAAACGGCGCATGATCTTGTTGGTGGTATGTGGTTCTCGGTTGGCAATGCCAATCATCTTATCTCCTGCGGGTTTCCCTTGGAAATACTTCGGATCGTTGAGCTCTTCTTTGGTGACCTTCTTCCACATCCGTAAAAAGATGCGTTGCAGTTCGTTGACAACTGGGCCTTCAAGGCGACAATGCATGTCACGCCATTCTCCCACCTGTTCTGTACCTACGATATAATAGTCGGCCACGTTCATACCTCCTGTATATCCAATCTCTCCGTCTATTACCACAATCTTACGGTGATCACGAGGCCAGATGTGGTTAACCCAAGGGAAGCGGATAGGGTCGAATTCGTAGATGTTTATACTGTCGGCGTGGAGATCCTCGAGATGTTTCTTTTTCAGTGGCTTGTTGTTGGAGTCATTGCCGAAACCGTCAAAGAGGGCACGTACTTCCACACCTTCTTTTCTCTTCTCACGGAGGATATCGAACAGCAGTCCTGCAATAGAGTCGTTACGGAAGTTGAAGTATTCCAGATGTACACTACTCTTGGCATGACGGATGGCCTCAAACATGTCGGCAAACTTTTCTCTGCCCGACATAAGTAGTTTAATGCTGTTGTCGTTTGTAAACTGGACACCCTCCTTTCGCATGTTTTCCACGAATAGGGAATCGCTGCTCTGGGCGTGTCCATGAAGAGATATCAGCAGAAATAGGATTATCACTATTCCTGCTGAGCACTGATGTCTTATTGTCATTTACGATGTTTTAATCTGTATTCGAGTGGCATCATGCCAAATTTCTCTCTGAAGATATTGATAAAGTTCTCTGCCGTCATGAAACCGACATTTGTTGCTAACTCACTCATGTTGATGTTTGTACGTTTCAGAAGGATGCAGGCGTGCTTCAGTCGCATGTCACGCACAAGTTCTGCAGGTGTCTTGGCAGTAAGATTACGTATTCTATGGAAGAATGGCACACGTCCCATACCCATTGCAGAAGCCAGCTCCTCAAGACTGATCTGTCCTCGGCTCATGTTCTGCATCACATACTGTTCAATGTTTTTGATCAGTTGTTGATCCATAGCGTCAAGCATAGAGAAGTCCGACATGTTCATGGCTGTCATGGTTGTGAGGGCCATTTCTTTCTCAGGATCTTCTTCCCCTTTTGCATTTGCCGGCTGGTTGTCACGCTTGATAATCTTTGTATCAACGCGACTCATAGGATCATCGGCATCTGGCATACCCTCGTCGTTAGGCTTGTATTCTGTTAATCCATACGACTCGGTAGCTGTTGTCATACTTGAGTTGTGACCTTCAAGCATACGTGTTTCTGCGCCCTCAATCAAATCGCTATTAACCTGAATCGGCCCTAATCCAAGCAGTTTATTAAAACGCATGGTAGCTTCCTGCAGATTAAATGGCTTGGCCAGATAATCATCAGCAGAGAGTGTGATGTTTTGGTTACGCATGTCTTGTGGTGTCAGCATGCCTTCTGTCATCAGTATAAACTTGATCATTTGGGTGGCAGGGTTTGTCTTCAGCTGATTACACAGATCACTGCCCGTCATTTCTGGCATATCCTGTTTACAGATTACAATATCGCAATGCATTTCTTCAAGATCTGCAGCTGCTTTTTCTATGTCGTTATAGGCATGGAAGTCATAGACGAATTTCAGACGGGCCGTAGCAAACTGCAAGAAGTCGATGTTGTCATCGATCATAATCACGGTAAACTTCATTGTGGGCTGATCCAAAGCTGCTCGCGAAGGTCTTGCTGTCTCTGTGGTTAGTGCATGGTTTGCAATCTCTGGCATTTCAATTTCTCCACGCGCGTTCAATTCAAGACGGTCATGAACCACAGCTTTCGCCTTCTCCTCAGGATTCTCCAGATTTGTCTGCATATCACTAACGCGCGTGATGATCTGTAACATTTGCGAGTGAAGAGCATTCAGCTGTTCACGTTCTTCCAAGGATTTCTCCTTCTCAGAGAGGTTACTGATAATCGATGTCATACGAGCCATTGGTTGTCTCAAATCATCGCTGGCAGCCTTGATCTCCTCTCGCTGCATGGCGAGTTCATCGATTACAGCCTTCTTTCTAGCCTTAATCACCTTAAGCTGTTTCAAACCGATACGCCAGAAATAAATGGCTACGGCTATCAGGATGATATAAGCCGAAATCATCCACCATGACAATAGCCAGTGACGTTCAATAGTAATATCAATAGCACGTTCCTGGTTGCTGATGGCTCCCTCTGCACTGATTGCTTTTACATGTAACGTATAATGACCACTAGGCAGATCTTTGAAAGTTACACCGTGTGTCAATGCGTTACCATTGCGCCAGTCTTCATCTTTACCTTCCATCCAGTACATAAACTGCAGGCGTTCACTTTGATTGTAGTTACCTGCGGCAAACTTGATGGTGAAGGTGTTCTGATCATGCCCAAGATCCACATGACTGGTCTCGTTAAGCGCTTGTGTCAGAATGACACGGTCTTCATATTCATGACCTGTCAGAATTTCTTCCTCTCCAACAAAGAGCTGAGTCAGCATTACACGGGGTAGGGCATCTTTCTCACCATCGGTATTCTCTACTACCCAGTTTACGCCGTATAATCCTCCTAACAACACGTTTCCATCCTGACGAGTCAGAATTGCACCAGGGTTAAACTCATTGCTCTGCAGACCATCAGCAGTTGTGTAGTTGTAAAGACCATAGTTATTGCTCCCGTCTTCATGGTTACGCTGCACCACGATACGACTTACACCACTACTGGTGGTGATCCACATGTTATGGTTCTTGTCTTCTGCAATACCACACACGTTATTGTTACAAAGACCTTGCTTCTCTGTCAGATAGTTCAAACTGTCATTCTCCAGATTCAAGATGTTAAGACCTTCGCGAGTACCAACCCAAATTAGTCCTCTGGAGTCCTGAACTACCTGAGTAACGAAATTGTTCTTAAACGATTTGCTATTCGAAATGTTGCCTGTCAGCACCTGCTTTTCTGTTGTAGAAAGGTTTAGTATGATCAATCCCTCAGCTGTACCAATAAAGAGCTCGTTGTTCTTTCCATTCTTATTGTAGAAAAGACTGGTGATATTATTTGTGGGCAATTTACCACTTTCACGGGTGTAGGACGAGAAGGTGTTCATTTTGGGATTATAAACTTGGAGACCACCATTGGTAGCAATCCAAAGATTGCCGATCTTGTCTGTGCAAAGGGCATTGATATGGTCGTCAATAAGGGTTGCCATGCTGTCTTTTGCCACCGAATAAATAGTCGCGTTACCGCCTGAAATACGTGTCAGTCCATTGCGCTTTGATCCCACCCAAAGACTGCCATCGCTGGTGGTGGCCAGAGTAGAAACCTTCATACTGGCCAGCGGACCCTCATAATTTATTATGCCCTTGTCGCTTGTACCATACCAGACTTTACCATTAGCGTCCTGGGTTATTGCAGTCACGTCACCAATATGATCAGAACCAAAGCGGTAGATATATCGTCCAGAATAGGCGATACCCGATTTTTCTGTACCCACCCAAAGAAGGTCGGTGTCATCCACATATACGCTCTGGATACTCACTTTATCTGTAATCCACTGGCTGTCGTTGATGTTACGTGGCTGCACAGGTGTTACCTCATGGGTGTTGCAGTCCATCTTCAGCAGACCAAGTTGGTCGGAACCAATCCAAATGTCGCCTTTACGGTCACAGGCCATGCCATTCACATTACGGTCCACACCAATGCCTGTGAGTCCCAAGGACTCTCCGATATTAGTGTTCCATGTTCCGTTATTTTTATCATATAAATATAAGGTACCCTGTCCATATAGCCAGATGTTATCCATCTTATCGGCAAAAGCTTTCAGTGACTTGTTTTTGCGGTTGCTCAGTGACTGGATTCTTTCTGTATTCCATACCGTATGTTGTTGGTGCATGACATCACAGCATACAATACGTCCGTCGTCATATACAATCAAAGCACCATCCCGACATTCACTGATAGAGATAATTAGTCCCTGTGGTACACCATGAGAATCGTCGGTATAGCCGAATTCGAAAAGAAGTTGCTGCTGTTGGTTGTAGCATACGACTCCCTTATTCGGAATAGCTCCCCAGAGGTTTTTATGGTGGTCGATATACACAACACTCGGAATGGTTTCAATACCCATTCTGGAGAATGTCTGCTTCATATCACGCTCGAAACTCTCAGTCTGAGGATGGTAGATACAATAGCCTGAGGAAGTCTCAATCAACAGATTACCATCAAGCATCTCCTGAATGGATTTGATATAGCTGTCATTGAGAGATGAACCGTCTTGAGAGTCACTTTGGAAGTTTCTGAATGTGTAGCCGTCGAAACGGTACAGTCCGGCAGGTGTTCCAAACCACATGTAACCTCTGGAATCTTTCAGAATACAGTTCACCTGGCTTGAAGTCAGTCCTTCGCGTGCGTCGAGTGTCTTAAACAAATAGTCTGCCACCACAACCAAAGGTAGCGTGAGCAAAAAAACGATCAACAGTCTCTTTATTGTCTTCATATAGGCCTTGTTCTCCATTTTTTATATCATACATGAGTAGTGGTCAACTACGCCGAGCAGATGTCGCTTGTCGTCAGTTACCAGAACAGAATGTACTTTGTATTTGTTCATGATTCGTTGTATCTCTGTGATCTTTGTTTCTGGTTTTACGGTCTTTGGAGTTCGTGTCATAATGTCGTTGACCGTATGGTCAAAGAATTCAGCCTGCCATTTCTCCATAGCACGGCGGATGTCACCATCGGTGATTAATCCTACAATCTCATCATTCACCTCTGCAATACCCAGTCCCAACTTTCCTTTACTTACAAGAATGATGGCTTCACCTAGGTGCATCTCTGGTGGCAATATAGGCATGTCGTCAGAACGCATCACATCCTGGGCTGTAGTAAGCAGTCGCTTTCCAAGCTCACCTCCAGGGTGGAACTGTGCGAAATCACGTGGTTTGAAGTCGCGTTTCTGAATCAGTGCTACAGCCAGGGCATCGCCCATAGCTAATTGTGCCATCGTAGAACTGGTAGGAGCCAGATTGAGCGGACAGGCTTCCTTTTCCACACTGACGTTCAGGTGACAGGTTGAATATTTTGCTAATAGCGATTCAGGATTACCGCTCATGCCGATAATGGGTATCTGCATGTGGAGTACCATTGGAATGAAACGCAGTAATTCGTCGGTCTGACCAGAATTTGAGATGGCCAGTACTACATCTTCTGCTGTCATGACACCAAGATCGCCGTGGAACACATCGAGTGGATTGATAAAGAATGAGGGCGTTCCTGTGCTCGACAGAGTGGCTGCGATCTTGGCGCCGATATGCCCACTCTTACCAACACCAGTCACAATGACTTTGCCTTTGCAGTCAAAAATCAGGTTGACAGCTTTTTCAAAGTTGTCATCAAGCTGGGGAATCAGTCCAATTACAGCTTCAGCCTCGTCTTTTATACATTGTATCGCGTATTCTTTCGATGTCATTTTCGTTTTTGTCAATCAATCTTCAATTAACTTTTTCACCAGAGCCTCAAGCTTATCGAGCTCCAGCATGTTGGCTGCATCGCTAAGGCCTTCGTCTGGAGTGGGGTGCACCTCGAAGAAATAGCCTGTTGCTCCAAAAGCTTTTGCAGCCAGAGCCATCTGGGGAACAAAACGACGATCGCCGCCTGTTTTACCATCGCTGCCGCCAGGACGCTGAACACTGTGTGTACAGTCCATAATTACTGTGGGCACAATCTCCAACATGTCTGGTATGTTGCGGAAATCCACCACCAGATTGTTATAGCCCATCATATTGCCACGTTCTGTCAACCATACCTCTTTTGCGCCGGCATCACGCGCTTTTTCCACAGGGTACTTCATGTCCTGGCCACTGAGAAACTGTGCTTTTTTGATATTCACCGTGCATCCGGTCTTGGCTGCTGCTACCAGAAGATCTGTCTGCCTGCAAAGAAAGGCCGGAATCTGGAGCACGTCGCAAACCTCACCAACAGCCTCGGCCTGCTGACTCTCATGGATGTCAGTCAAAATACGCAGGCTGTACTGTGACTTGATGTCTGCCAACATCTGTAGTCCGCGCGTCAGACCAGGTCCTCGGAAAGAGCGAATTGATGTGCGATTGGCCTTGTCAAACGAGGCTTTAAAAATTATGTCAGTACCCAGTTTGGTGTTGATATCCACCAACTTACGCGCTACTGTATCAAGCAGCTCCGCAGACTCAATCACGCATGGTCCGGCTATTATCGTTATCTTATCCTTCATAATGATGTTGCAAAAATACAAAATATAATCAAATCCACCAAATATTCTTCATAATTTTCACTTCTCACTTGATATGAACGTCTTGTTGAGGGAACGGAATCTCAATGTTGTTCTGATTCAGCGTGTCATACACACATTTCAGCACATCGCTCACAACATACGACTTCTTTGGTGCATCAGCCCATACAAAGAGGTTGAAGTTCACGCTGGAGTCACCCATTTCGGATACCACGCACTTCACTTGTTTGCTCTGGTCCATCCATTGGTGGTTCATATTGTTCAGTGCATCCTCTACCAGTGTCGTCACTTGCTTCAGATTTGATCCGTAAGCTACGCCGAATGGTACTACCGCCAGTACATAGCCATGGTTGCGTGTCAGATTCTTGTAGTTTTTGGTGAAAAGCTGTGCATTTTGGAAGGTGATGACTTCACCGTAAAGTGACTCTACCACTGTGGAAGTATAGCTGATAGAGGAAACCTTACCCATTGTGCCGTCCACCTGAATCCAGTCGCCTACCTTGATGCGGCCAGCCATTAACGAGGCGCCGTAGTAGATATTCTCGATGATGTCTTTCGAGGCGAAACCGATACCTGTTGACAAACCGCCAGAGATAGCCAGCAACCAAGCCACGCTGATATGGAACACCGAGAGCGAGATCATCAGCCAGATACCCCAGATAAGCACCTGTATCACATTCTTGCTCATCACCTCCTTAGAGGCTGCTGTGGTTGGGTCATTGGCCAGGTATTGCTGACGCAACAGGGCCAATACGGTATGGACAATCCAGCGGAACAGGAACCAGATGGTGATGACCATTGAGAGCTTCAGAATCGACACCTGCAGGTTTTCCATATCAATGAAATGATACTTGAATATTTGCCAACAGAGTTCACTGAGGTTAAATACTTTGGCAGCCCAATAGATGCTCAGCATAATGGAGTTGATGCTCAGTGCTGGCATCAGCACCTTCTCCACAAACAGATGCGCCCAGGTCTGGGTAATAGGCTTCTGGTCGTAATGCTTTCGCATGGCGTGGAGTTTGAGATACTGGCTGATACAGGTGATGGTTAATATACAAGTCAGTTGCATGATCCACCAGATGAGCAGTTGCACCGCCAGCAGCGTATAGCCTGCCCAAGAGCTGATGACCGATGCGATAAACACGGTTAGTGACACATAGGTGTAGAAGATGTCCGATTTCGGAATGTTCTGGTTGTGCCGTCTGATGACCACCCATTGCCAGATGGCACAAAGTAACAGGATTGGGGGCAGCATCAGGTTGACCAGCTCGTTAGGAATCAGAATAATCCGACAGCCTATCACGATGAATCCGATGCCGATTAGGGGCGCATAGATACGGAAGGCACTGCCGATCTGGTTGCCTTTCACACGCAACAGGAGCGAGATTAGGATCACACCCAACAACCAGGCGTATTCTACGAGCAAGGTTGATGCCATGATCACGAAGTTCTGTGTCGATCTGTTGATCAGTAGTCCCTGGATGATGGCGAAGGTGATAGTGGTTGTCGCCATGATGATCGCCGCCTGCTTGTCTTTGAACTCTTGGGTTTTGAAACGCTTAGGCAACAGGAAACGGAAGAAAAGCTGGTTGAGCACAATGGCGACAATGACGTAGAAGGCAATGGCGATAAACAGACCGAATACCCATTGGGAGCTCCATTGCGACAGGTCGTTGTCGTCAATCGTGTATTTCTTCTTCACCGCCTCCACTGTAGAATTCCAGCGACGGTCGAGGTGACTCAGCAGGGTAGGGTAGCTTTCGCCTCCGTTGATGAAGATACTCTGTTGGATGTCGGTATATCGCTTCTGCGCATAGTCGTTCAACTCACTCAGGCGCTGCTCCGTCATGTTGTAATAGCGTATGTTCCGTCGCAGTTGCTGATCGCCCTCAGCCAGCATGCTTCGGATGTTCTTGGCAAGCACCAGACAAGAGTCACGCCGCTGAATACCGTATTGGGTGGTCATCATATCAGGCATAGCCTCTAACCGCTTCACCAGACTGTCATAACGAGCCAGTTCCTTGGAATTCTTGTCCAGGAATTCCGTAAAAGGTATCTGATGCTTGTGAAACTCCCGGTATTGCTTGGTAGCTTCCTTACAGGCATAGGTCATGTCGAACAAATGAGTCTGTTCCTGTGAATAGAGCATCAGCGCGTTCTGGTCGGCCTGTTTCATGGTCAGCAGCAGATTGGTGATAAGCTGCTTGGCTCGTTCCTTTCTGATGGCACTGCGCACGGTCAGTTCGTTGTTGTACTGTTCCAACTCTGCCTGGAGAATGGCCAGTGTCTGTTCCAGGTCTTTCTCTTTCAACACGGCATTAGCTTCGACAAAGAAGCCTGACATGAGAACGAATATCAGTAAAAAGCGTTTCATTTCTTTCGTGTACTTATTTATAACTTCTGCAAAGGTACGGAAAAAAAAACATTTGCAAGAAAAAAACTGCCATAAACTGATTGTTTTAAATCTTTTTTGATTACTTTTGCAGCGTAAACCATCAAAATGATATAAAAAATGATATTAATCGCAGATAGTGGAAGCACCAAAACCGACTGGGCCATTGTAACTGGCGCCTCTCAACCCGTAGTTCTTAACACACAGGGTATCAACCCCGTCCATCAGTCACGTGAAGAGATTGTGCAAATCGTCCGTGAAGAGTTTGTGGGAGCCATGGGCTCAAATCCTGAGGTTCAGAAACTCCGTAGTGCAGCCATTCTTACACCAGAGTTTCCAATGGCTGTCTATTTCTATGGAAGTGGTGTTCGTCCTGAACTGGAGACTCTGATGACTTCTTTATTGCAGGAGACTTTCCCACAGGCCAGTGTCATTGAGGCGCATAGCGACCTATTGGGAGCTGCCCGTGCACTTTGTGGTCATAACTATGGTATTGCCGGTATTCTGGGTACAGGTGCTAACTCATGTCTCTATGATGGTAACGATATCGTGCAGCATACGCCGGCATTGGGTTATATCCTTGGCGATGAGGGTAGTGGGGCTGTGCTTGGTAAGCGTTTTATCCATGAGTTGTATGGTGGAAAATTGTCAGAAGAAATTAAGGAGGTATTTGAGAAAGAAACTCGTCTGAATCTGGCTGAAATTATCAAGCGTGTCTATCGCCAGCCTCTGGCAAACCGTTTCTTGGCATCACTTTCTGAGTTTATTGGTAATCATCTTGATGATCCGGGAGTGAGATCGGTGGTTGTAGATAATTTTGCAGATTTTCTGCGCTGTCATGTTCAGCCTTATCGCCGTCCAGACCTGCCTGTTTCGTTTGTGGGTAGTGTGGCTTGGCATTATCAGGATGAACTTCGTGAGGCAGCTGAGCGCCTGAACTTCCATTTGGGTTCTATACTTAAGACTCCTTTGGCTGGTCTTGTTCGCTATCACAAGCCTGTACAAAACGAGGAGTGATATTTTTGTACAAATCATTTCGATCATAATAACCCTCAAGCAGACAGCTTGAGGGTTTTCTATAGTCCGCCCAGGCAGGACTCCCCTTTTGCCCAGGGCGGACTTCGAGTGCGGTGATAAAACATAAGAGTCAAGTCTGCAAAAGTGCAAAAGTACCAAACCTAGTGTCGATTTTGGATGATTTGTTTGGTGATTTGAAAAATAAATGGTATCTTTGCAAACAAAATAACTAATTCACTTCGTTGTATGAAACTAAAGCTATGTGTATCTCTTCTAATGACTGCGATAACTATCACAGTGTTGGGACAGTCGAAGTTCGTGGCTGTGAAGGATGGTCATTTTGTGAGAGATGGAGAACCTTATTATTATGTGGGTACAAATTTCTGGTACGGTGCCATTCTCGGCTCAGAAGGACAGGGTGGAGACCGACAGCGCCTTTGTCGGGAACTCGATCTGATGAAAGAGATGGGTATTGACAACCTGCGTATCCTTGTTGGTTCTGATGGTGAGCGTGGCGTGACAACCAAGGTAGAACCGACCTTGCAAGTAGCTCCCGGTGTGTATAACGATACGATTTTAGCAGGACTTGACTTTCTGTTGCAGGAGATGGGTAAGCGCCAGATGGTAGCTGTGCTCTATCTGAACAATTCATGGGAGTGGAGCGGCGGTTATGGATTTTATCTGGAGCATGCCGGTGCGGGCAAACAGCCCCGTCCCAACGATGTGGGTTATCCCGCCTTTATGGAGGCGATGAGCAAATATGCAACCAATCAGAAGGCACATGAACTCTTCTATGATTATGTGCGCTTTATCCTGGGACGTACGAACCGTTATACAGGTGTGGCTTACAAGGACGATCCCGCTATCATGTCTTGGCAGATAGGCAATGAGCCTCGTGCATTTTCAACAGAAGCGCTCCCTGCTTTTGAAAAGTGGCTAGCTGAGGCATCGGCACTTATTCGCAGTCTCGATTCTAATCACCTGATCTCGATTGGTTCTGAGGGCGCCTGGGGCTGTGAAGGCGATTTCGACTGCTGGGAGCGAATCACTGCTGATAAGAACATTGACTATGCAAATATCCACCTGTGGCCCTACAACTGGGGCTGGGCTAAGGCCGACTCGCTGATAGAGAACCTGCCGCGTGCCAAGGTAAATACGAAGGATTATATCGATCGTCATCTGGCTATTTGTACAAAGATCAAGAAGCCGCTTGTAATGGAAGAGTTCGGCTATCCTAGAGATGGTTTCAAATTCGAGCTCAACACACCTACAAAAGGACGTGACGGCTTCTATAAGTATGTGTTCTCTCTTGTAGGCGACAATGCTGAGCAGGGTGGTTTTTTCGCAGGTTGTAACTTCTGGGGCTGGGGCGGATTAGCCAAACCTAAGCACACTGAGCAGTGGCAGGTTGGAGACGACTATACGGGCGACCCAGCTCAGGAGGCTCAGGGATTGAATTCCGTATTTGTAGGTGATATTTCTACGCTCCAGGTCATTAAATCACAGGTAGAACGTATGAGTAAACTGACGAAATAAGTATACAAAAGATATGAAAAGATTATTATCAATTATCTTCTGTGTGATGGCGATAGCCTCGCTTTCTGCACAGATTCGTGGCAATAGCATTGTGGTAACCGTTGAGCCGGATCATCAGGACTGGCACTATAAAACGGGCGAGAATGCCCAGTTTGTGATAGAGGTGAGAAAGTCGGGTACACTGCTCGATAATGTGAGCATCGACTATATGGCCGGTCCGGAGATGTATCAGGACGTCAAGAAAAGCCTAGTGCTGAAAGACGGCACCTTGAAGCTGTCAGGTACAATGAAGCAGCCAGGATTCTATCGGGTGGATGTAACCGCCCATGTGGATGGCAAGGATTACAAGGGTGCATGTGGAGCTGCCTTCGCACCGGAACAGCTACAGCCCTCAACGGTGATGCCCAAAGATTTTTCCGATTTCTGGCTGAAAGCTATTTCCGAGGCTCGTAAGACAGATCTGAATCCTACCAAACGCCTCTTGCCTGAACGCTGCACGAAGGATGTGAACGTGTATGAGGTGAGTTTTCAGAATATTCAGCCTGATTATCGTACCTATGGTATCCTTTGTGTGCCCGTGAAGGAGGGAAGATATCCTGCATTGCTACGTGTGCCAGGTGCTGGAGTACGCCCCTATGGAGGCGATGTTTGGACGGCTGCCCAAGGCGCCATCACCTTGGAGATAGGTATTCACGGAATCCCGGTGACAATGGAACAGAAGGTTTATGATGATATCTTCCATGGTGCACTGAACTGGTACTGGGAGTTCTATACCGATGATCGCGATAAAAACTATTATAAGCGTGTCATTCTTGGTTGTATACGTGCCCTTGATTATATTGAGGAATATACACCGTGGAACGGCAAAGAGATGGGTGTGACAGGCTCTTCACAGGGAGGTTTCCTGACACTGGCAACTGCAGGCCTTGACAAACGTATCACTTATTATGCACCCGTGCATGCTGCTCTTTGCGATCATACGAATTCGCTCAAGGGGGTTGCATGTGGCTGGCCACACTATTTTTATAAAATTGAAAACCCAAATAAAGAGAAGATTGAAGTATCGAGATATTATGATGGTGTGAACTTTGCACGACTGATTACTGATAAGCAGAAAGGCTGGTTCTCCTTTGGCTATAATGACGATGTGGTGCCTCCTACAACCGCTTGGGAAACTTATAACATAGTTAAAGGTCCTAAGGAAATCTCACCCTACCAGGCCACTTGGCACTTTTGGCATCAGGAACAGTGGGATGAGTGGGAGAATTGGTTGCTGAAACAGATGAATATCCAGATAAAATAACGTACAAACCAATGGCTAAAGCTAGATTAATCGAAAAGATCGGATACGGTTTTGGTGATATGTCCACCTCGACCTTTTGGAAGGTGTTTTCCTACTACCTTCCGATCTTCTATTCTAATATATTCGGTCTGTCGCTGATTGATGCCGGTGTTTTGGTGCTCGTTACCCGAATTTGGGATGCCGTATCTGACCCGATGATGGGTATTATTGCCGACCGTACTAATACGAAGTGGGGTAAGTACAGACCTTATCTCCTTTGGGTGGCGCCATTCTTCAGTATTTCTGGTATCCTGTTGTTCGCAACCCCTGACTGGGAATATGGTGCCAAGCTCATTTGGGCGTATATGACATATATTCTGATGATGACCGTCTATACATGTGTCAACGTGCCTTACGGTGCAATGCTGGGTGTGATGACCGATGATACCAACGAGAAAACAGTCTTCTCATCCTTCCGCATGTTCTTCGCTTATGGCGGCTCATTTATTGCCCTGTTTATCTGGGAACCGTTGACGAACGCCTTTGGCGGCTATATGACAACCGGCGGCTGGTTCTGGGCAATGGTGTGTGTCTCCTCCGCCTGTTTCGTGATGTTCATCATCAGCTTCCTGCTGACGAAAGAGCACCTAAAGGGTGTCTCGACGGTGAGTGTGGGTAGAGACTTCAAGTCCTTGCTGGAAAACAGACCCTGGTGGATACTTATCGGTGCAGCCCTCTGCTCTAATCTGTTTAATACGGTGCGTGGTGCGACGACGGCCTACTTCTTCCTCGATATTATCGGCCCAGACGTGCATATGTCGCTCTTCGGTATAACATTCCTCTTCTATTCTGGTCTGTTCCTGGGAATCGGAGAGGTGGCGAACATGGCCGGTGTGGCTCTCTGCGTACCGATTGCGAATAGATTAGGCAAGAAGACCTCATTTGTTGTAGTGAATGTGGCACTGATTGTGTTTAGTGTTGCCTTCTTTTTTGTGCCTACCACGTCTTCGGGGTACTGGACAATGCTGATTCTACAGATTGTCATTTCCGTCTTTACAGGTGTTATGTCGCCTCTTATCTGGAGTATGTACGCTGATGTGAGTGATTATGCCGAGCTGAAATTCCATACAACCTCTACAGGCTTGATTTTCTCTAGTGCGTCGATGGCGCAGAAGTTTGGCGGTGCCATTAGTGGTGCAGCGGTGCTCTGGCTGTTGTCGGGATTTGGCTATATTACTGATTCAACCCTGTTAGCATCTGGCGTGGCTCAGCCTGAGAGCGCTCTATTGGCTTTGCGCTGGCTGATGAGTTTCATACCGGCTTCCGTGGCCCTGTTGGCTATAGTAATGGTTTGGTTCTATCCGTTGAATTCAGAGCATATTCGTGAAATTAATGTAAAATTGAGAGAGATACGTTCTATAGAATGAAAAAATTATTTTTAACATTATCTATGGCCGTCTGCCTCGCGGTTCAGTTGCAGGCAGAAACGGCATTTAACGAGCGTCCAAAGCTTGTGGTGGGAATTGTGGTGGATCAGATGCGCTGGGATTATCTGAGCAGGTATTACGACCAGTATCGGGAAGACGGACTGAAGCGCCTGATGACAAAGGGCTATTCTTGTAATAACTGTCTGATTAACTATCTGCCGACGGTGACTGCCATCGGGCATACCAGCATTTATACGGGTTCGACACCTGCCTTCCATGGCATTTGCGGCAACGCATTCTATGTGAATGGCGTGAAGCGCTCGAGTTGTGACGACCCGGATGTGCAGACGGTGGGCTCTGACAAGAAGAAAGCCTCTTCTCCCGTCAACCTGCTGGCTTCTACCATTGGTGACCAGCTGCGCCTGCATACCGACTTCAAGTCGAAGGTGATCAGTGTCAGCTATAAAGACCGTGCGGCTATCCTGCCTGGCGGGCGCAGTGCCAATGCCGCCTACTGGCTTGACACCAAGAACGGCCAGTTTATCACCAGCACCTGGTATATGAATGAGTTGCCTGCGTGGGTGAAGACCTGTAATGCGGAGTTGAAGCAGAACAAGGAGCTTGCCAAGGTGGGCAAGGATGTGGGACTCTACCCCTTGTGCGGACATCTGATTACCGATATGGCCATTGCCTCCCTGAAGGGTGAGAACCTGGGTAGGGGTGAGGAGACGGATATGCTCTGCGTGAGCTACTCACAGACCGATGTGATAGGTCATGAGTGGAGCACTCGCGGCTCACATACCGATGAGGCATATCTCGAGCTTGACAAGGATATCGCCCGCTTGCTGAAGGCACTTGACTCTCAGGTAGGCGAGGGGAATTATCTGTTGTTCCTCACGGCTGATCACGGTGCTGCTCATAATTTCCAGTTCATGGCGGACCACAAGCTCAATGGCGGTGCATGGGAATGGAGTGATGACCATATTATAGCAGCCGGCAAACGCATTGCTGAGCGATTTGGCCTCAAAAAGTCGGTTGTTAAGGATATGCTCGACTATCGTATCGTCCTCGATAAGGAGAGCATTCGCGAACAAGGAATTGATGAGCAGTCTCTGAGAGATGCAATTGTGGAGGAAGTGCAGAAACTTCCCCATGTGTCGTTTGTTTTTGACTTCAAGAAGGCGGCTACGGCTCCTGTACCTCAGTTCTTGCGGGAACGTGCACTGAATGGGTATCATCATGATCGTTCCGGTGATATCATCTTCATGTTGGAACCTGGCTGGTACGGTTTTGGTAAGGGGTCTTCACCCGTAGGAACGACTCATGGTGAGTGGAATCCCTACGATGCCCATATCCCTCTGTTGTTCTATGGTTGGAAGGTGGAACACGGCAGTACATCACGCGAAGTATATATCACAGACATTGCGCCCACAGTGTGTCAGAAACTGCATATCCAGCAACCCAATGCCTGCATCGGTAAGGCCATCACTGAAGTGATTGATAACTGATTGATAAGAATTAACGATTTTTTTATAAATATTCGTTAGATTTACAATTATAATTAGTACCTTTGCAGCTGTAAAGCCGTGAAGGTATTTTTCTATTTGCCGTAACTGCTTAGAAACGAGAACAATATTGTTATAACATTATATTATTTTTATGAACTTTACTTTGTTAATTACCGTCTTGGTGACGGCTATTACATTGGTGGTGGCGGCTTATGTCGTAGCCAAGCTGATAGGCCCCCGGTCCTACGCGAAGGTGAAAGGTGAGCCGTATGAGAGTGGTATTCCCACCCGTGGCAGTTCTTGGCTGCCTATCTCCGTGGGATTCTATCTCTTTGCCATCTTGTTCCTCATGTTCGATGTAGAAACGGTGTTTCTATATCCATGGGCAGTGGTAGTGAAGGAGTACGGCGCAATGGCTTTACTGAGTATCGGCTTCTTCCTGGTAGTTCTGGTGTTAGGCTTGGCTTATGCCTGGCGGAAAGGAGATTTGGAATGGAAGTAAGAAAGCCCCACATCAAGAGTATTCCCTACGAGGAGTGGAATGATAACTCATCGTTGGAGAAGATTGTCGACGAGCTCCATGAGGGCGGCGTCAATGTGATTACAGGTTCGCTGGATCAGTTGATTAACTGGGGGCGTAGTAACTCGCTCTGGTCACTGACCTTTGCCACCAGTTGCTGCGGTATTGAGTTCATGGCCTGCGGTTGTGCCCGATACGACTTTGCCCGTTTTGGTTTCGAGGTGACTCGTAACTCTCCACGTCAGGCAGATCTGATTATGTGTGCCGGTACCATTACACATAAGATGGCACCTGCGTTGAAGCGTCTGTACGACGAGATGGCCGAGCCTAAGTACGTGATTGCCGTAGGTGGTTGTGCTATCAGCGGTGGACCGTTCAAATCGAGCTACCATGTAGTGAAGGGTATTGAGGAGATCGTGCCCGTAGATGTGTTTATTCCTGGTTGTCCCCCACGCCCGGAGGCTATCATGTATGGCATGATGCAGCTGCAGCGTAAGGTGAAGATCGAGAAGTTCTTCGGTGGTGCCAACCACAAGCAGACTGCTGAGGAGGCTGCGCTTGGTGTATCTAACGAGGAGCTAACGTTCCGCTCAAAGCATGGGGATCATCGTCGTGAACCAGTTGTGGTAACTGATGTTCCTCAGGAATTTGTTGAAGAATTGAAGAAAGAGGAGGGCAAGGCATGAAGTTAGAGTTCTTATCATTCGATTTTGACAAGTTCGCACAGGAGATGCAGAACTTGAAGGACAAGAAGGGCTTTGACTATCTTGTCACCATCGTAGGCGAGGACTTTGGAAAGGAAGAGGGCCTCGGCTGTATCTATATCCTCGAGAATACCAATACTCATGAGCGTTGCTCTGTCAAGATGATAGCCAAGCAGCAGGTGTGTGGCGATGGCATGTCATCTAATGGTACTGGTGTGATGGATGGTCAGACATTAGCTTACATCCCCACAGTATCAAATATCTGGCGTGTAGCCGACTTGCTGGAGCGTGAGGTATATGATTTCTATGGTATCGTATTCCTGGGTCATCCCGATATGCGCCGTTTGTTCCTGCGCTCAGATTTCAAGGGCTATCCCTTCCGTAAGGATTGGGAATTCAACGACAAATACACCCTTGAGGACGATGTAGAGCCTGACTATGGTCTGGAGTTTTATCTTGACAAGGATGGTGTTCTGCAGAGCAAACAGAATAAGCTTTTCAGCGCTGATGACTATGTAATCAACATTGGTCCTCAGCACCCCGCAACCCATGGCGTGCTGCGTCTGCAGACTGTGCTGAATGGTGAGACTGTGAAACGCATCTATCCCCACTTGGGCTATATCCATCGTGCCATTGAGAAGATGTGGGAGAATATGACATATCCTCAAACTCTTGCTTTAACGGATCGACTTAACTATCTGGGAGCCATGCAACACCGTCATGCTTTGGTTGGTGTGATTGAGGAAGGTATGGGTGTAGAACTCACTGATCGTATCAAGTACATCCGTACTATCATGGATGAGCTTCAGCGTCTCGACTCTCACCTGCTTTACACCTCGTGTGTGGCTCAGGACCTTGGTGCCCTTACAGGTATGCTGTATGGCATGCGTGATCGTGAGCACGTGCTGAACATCATGGAAGAGACTACTGGCGGACGCCTGATCCAGAATTATTACAGAATAGGTGGTCTGCAGGATGACATCGATCCTAACTTCGTCAAGAACTGTAAAGACCTGATTAAGTATCTGCGTCCTACTATTCAGGAGTATATGGATGTGTTTGGCGATAATGTCATCACCCATAACCGTCTGGAGAACTGCGGTCCGATGAGTCTTGAGGACTGTATCAACTATGCTGTGACTGGTCCTGCCGGACGTGCTTCGGGTTGGAAGAACGACGTTCGTAAGAACCATCCATACGATATGTACGATAAGGTGGAGTGGGAGCAGTGTACCCTGACAGGTTGTGACTCGATGGACCGCTATCTGGTTCACATCAACGAGATGTATCAGAGCCTGAACATCATCGAGCAGCTTATCGACAACATCCCTGAAGGCGACTTCTATGTGAAGCAGAAGCCTATCATCAAGGTGCCCGAGGGACAGTGGTACTACTCTGTTGAAGGTGTGGCTGGTGAGTTTGGTGTTTATCTCGACTCTCGTGGTGATAAGAGTCCATACCGCATGAAGATGCGCCCGATGGGACTCTCGCTAGTAGGTGCTTTCGACCCGATGCTGCGTGGTCAAAAGATTGCCGATTTGATTGCTACTTGTGCCGCTATTGACGTTGTAATACCGGACATTGACAGATAGTCGAAAAGTAAAAAGGTAAAAAAGTAAAAAGTAAAAATATGTTCGACTTTTCTATTATAACCCAATGGTTCGACCAACTGCTTCGTGTGACGGTAGGATGTCCCGACTGGTTGGCGATATTGATTGAGTGCGTGTTGGTGGGTGCTGGTATCCTGGTGGGATACGCCCTCATCGCTATCGTACTGATATTTATGGAGCGTAAGGTCTGCGCCTACTTCCAGTGCCGTCTTGGCCCGATGCGCGTAGGTTACTGGGGCTTACTGCAGGTGTTTGCCGATGTACTGAAGATGCTCATCAAGGAGATTTTCTTCGTGGATCGCGCTGACAAGCTGCTCTATGCCGTGGCTCCTCTTCTTGTGATTATAGGTTCTGTGGGTGCCTTCTCGTTCCTGCCTTGGAACAATGGTGCCACAGTGCTTGATTTCAATGTGGGTGTGTTCCTCCTCACCGCCATCTCTTCGATCGGTGTGGTAGGTATCTTCCTTGCAGGTTGGGGTTCTAATAACAAGTATTCTGTGGTTTCAGCCATGCGTGGTGCAGTGCAGATGATCTCTTACGAGATGTCACTCTGCCTCTGTCTGATCACTGCCGTGATCCTGACAGGAACGATGCAGATGAGTGGTATCGTAGAGGCACAGACAGGCCCTTGGAAGTGGTTGATCTTCCAGGGGCATATCCCTGCGCTGATCGCCTTCTTCGTGTTCCTCATCGCTGGTAACGCAGAGGCTAACCGTGGCCCATTTGATATGGCTGAGGCTGAGAGTGAGTTAACAGCTGGACATCATACCGAGTATTCCGGTATGGGCTTCGGCTTTTTCTACCTCGCTGAGTTCCTCAACCTATTCATCATCGCAGGTATCGCCGCTACGGTGTTCCTCGGAGGCTGGGCACCTGTGAATATTGGTGTCGAGGCCTTCGATGCCGTGATGAACTACATCCCAGGTATCGTATGGTTCATGGGTAAGGCTTTCTTTCTGGTTTGGATCCTGATGTGGATTAAGTGGACGTTCCCTCGTCTGCGTATCGACCAGATCCTGAAGCTGGAGTGGAAGTATCTCATGCCGCTGGCACTCAT
The DNA here is from genome assembly GCA_946405145.1 of uncultured Prevotella sp. Lineage (GTDB taxonomy): Bacteria > Bacteroidota > Bacteroidia > Bacteroidales > Bacteroidaceae > Prevotella. The sequence goes on along the minus strand of CAMJGE010000001.1, from coordinate 166,029 downwards.
CAACCTCGTGCTGATGACTGTTGTCGTGGCTCTTGGCTTATATATTAAATAAGGTATAGCAATGGAAGATAACAAAACATATTTCGGAGAAATCGGGCACGGCCTGAAGACTTTGGCCATTGGTATGAAGACCACCTGGAAGGAATTCTTCAAGGACTTCTTTACCAATAAGTCAACGGAGCAGTACCCCGAGAACCGCAAGACTACACTTCATGTGGCAAAGCGCCATCGTGGACGCCTGACATTTAAGCGCAACGAGGATGGCAGCTACAAGTGTACAGCTTGCACTTTGTGCGAGAAAGCTTGTCCGAACGGAACTATCAAGATTACTGCCCACATGGCGGAGGATCCTGAGACGGGCAAGAAAAAGAAGGTGCTCGACGATTATCAGTACGATCTGGGCGACTGCATGTTCTGCCAGCTCTGTACGAACGCCTGCAACTTCGATGCCATCGAGTTTACGAATGATTTCGAAAATGCTGTGTTCGACCGCAGCAAGCTGGTGCTCCATCTGAACCAAGAGGTTTACCAGGGCGGTTCTCTGCCAAACCTCATTGAGGGTGGTGCAGCATTCGAGATCGGTAAGTTTAATACTAAAACCAAGTAATGCCATATGGGAAATATCGTCATGTTTTGCATTCTGGCGGTTGTCATCATAGCCTCTGCGCTACTTTGCGTGACAACCACTAAGATTATGCGAGCCGCAACATTCATGTTGTTCGTGCTCTTTGGAGTGGCAGGTATTTATTTCCTGCTCGACTATACCTTCCTGGGTGCCGCACAGATTTCAGTGTATGCTGGTGGCGTTACGATGATCTATGTTTTCGCCATCCAGTTGGTGAGCAAGCGTACCCTCCAGGGGCTTGAGGAGCGTGTGAAGTCAAGTAAGATGATTGTAGGCGGCCTCGCAGCCTTTGCTGGCTTGGTGGTGGTAGGTCTCATTCTTCTGAAGGCTGGCTTTATCACTCAGGAGATTGCCAATGTTGAGGTGCCGATGAAGGAGATCGGAACAGCCCTCGTTGGTTCAGGTAAGTATCAGTATGTTTTGCCTTTCGAGTTCATCTCAGTATTCCTGCTGGCTTGTATCATCGGAGGCTTAGTAGTAGCAAGAAAGGAGGATAAGCAATGATACCTGTTGAATGTTTCTTCGCACTGAGTGCGCTTCTGTTCTTTATTGGTGTCTATGGCTTCGTTACTCGTCGTAACCTGATTGCCATGCTCATCTCCATTGAGTTGGTACTCAATGCTGTCGATATCAACTTTGCCGCCATCAACCGTCTGCTCTATCCCAACGGTATGGAAGGCATGTTCATGACTCTCTTTGTAATCGGTGTTGCCGCAGCCGAAAGTGCTGTTGCCATCGCCATTATTATCAATGTGTATCGCAATTTCAAGAGTGATCAGGTTGAGGCTATCAAGAATATGAAACGATAGTTAAAAGTAAAAAGGTAAAAAAGTAAAAAGATAAAATTATGTTTAGTTACACAATATTTATCATGCTTCTGCCACTGCTGTCGTTCATCGTTCTTGGACTGGCTGGCATGAAGATGCAGCATAAGGTTGCCGGACTCATCGGCACCTGTTCACTGGGAATCGTTACTGTTCTCTCTTACCTCACAGCATTCCAGTATTTTGGAATGGATCGTGTGAATGGAGTGTATCAGACGTTTGTTCCGTATAATTTTACATGGCTGCCCTTGGGCAACCTGCACTTCGACCTCGGCATCCTGTTGGATCCTATCAGTGTGATGATGCTGATCGTGATCTCTACCGTTTCGCTGATGGTTCATATCTACTCATTCGGCTACATGCACGGTGAGAAGGGATTCCAGCGTTACTACGCTTTCCTCTCACTGTTCACGATGTCAATGCTGGGCCTGGTACTGGCTACCAATATCTTCCAGATGTATATGTTCTGGGAGCTCGTGGGTGTCAGCTCTTACCTGCTCATCGGCTTCTACTATCCTCTGAAGCCTGCCATTGCAGCCTCTAAGAAGGCGTTCATCGTAACGCGCTTTGCCGATATGTTCTTCCTCATCGGTATCCTGACCTTCGGCTACTTCGTCGATTCATTCAGCTTCTCATTTGCTGGTGACATCGTGATGGGGCAGGGCACGACACCTTTCATTGAGGGTAACACAGCTAAGGCTGTTGCTGCCGGAGGCTTGATCCTGCCTACAGCCCTCACGCTGATGTTCATCGGTGGTGCCGGTAAGAGTGCCATGTTCCCGTTGCATATCTGGCTGCCCGATGCTATGGAGGGTCCTACACCAGTCAGTGCACTGATCCACGCTGCCACAATGGTGGTAGCTGGTGTGTTCCAGATTGCCCGTATGTTCCCCCTGTGGATTGCCTATGCGCCTCATACCATGAGCATTGTGGTATGGGTGGGTGTGTTCACCGCTTTCTACGCTGCTGCCGTGGCTTGTGCCCAGAGCGACATCAAGCGTGTGCTCGCCTTCTCAACCATCTCTCAAATCGCCTTCATGATGGTGGCATTGGGTGTATCTCTGCCAGGTCATCATGGCGCATTGATGGATAATCATGCTCAGTTGGGTTACATGGCTGGTATGTTCCACCTCTTCACCCACGCCATGTTCAAGGCTTGCTTGTTCCTCGGTGCTGGATGTATTATCCACGCTGTCCACAGCAATGAGATGGCGCTGATGGGTGGTCTCCGTAAGTATATGCCTATTACGCATATCACCTTCCTCATCAGTTGTCTCGCCATCGCAGGTATTCCCTTCTTCTCTGGCTTCAGCTCGAAGGATGAGATTATCACAGCCTGCTTCCAGTACAGTCCGGTGGTGGGATGGATCATGACAGGTATTGCCGCCATGACGGCTTTCTATATGTTCCGCCTGTACTACGGTATCTTCTGGGGTACGGAGAACAAGGAGGCTCACGAGCATCATACGCCCCATGAGGCTCCCGCTACGATGACAGTTCCTCTGATTGTGCTCTGTGTGATCACCATGGGTGTGGGTATCTACTCCACACTGGGTGGCTTCCTCGGATGGGGTGGCAGCTTTGGTAGCTATGTGTCTGCTGCTGGCACGGATTACACCATCCACTTCGATACGCAGATTGCTGCTACATCAACCATCATTGCCATCTTGAGCATCTGTCTGGCTACCTATATCTATAAAGGTGAGACTCAGCCGATTGCCGATCGTCTGTATAAGACGTTCCCGAAACTGCATCGTGCAGCTTACAAGCGTTTCTATCAGGACGAGATATGGCAGTTCGTTACTCATAGAATTATCTTTGCACTCGTTTCAACACCAATTGCCTGGTTCGACCGTCATGTTGTTGACGGCACGTTCAACTTCCTGGCTTGGGGTGCCAACGAGGCTGGTGAGTCGCTCCGTCCTTGGCAGAGTGGCGATGTCCGCCAGTATGCTGTCTGGTTCCTCACTGGTACAGTTGCATTAACATTAATCCTTTTATGCATCTAAAGATATGAGTATATTAAGTGTTTTCGTAATAATTCCCGCCCTGATGCTGTTGGGTCTCTGGCTTGCCAAGAGCCTTAATCAGGTGCGTGGTGTGATGGTAACGGGCGCTTCGTGTCTGCTGGCCCTCTCTATCTGGTTGACCATCTACTTTATTCAGGAGCGTGCAGCTGGTAATACGGCTGAGATGCTGCTTACTTACAGCACTCCTTGGTTCCGTCCGCTGAATATCGCTTATTCCGTCGGTGTCGATGGCATCTCTGTGGTGATGCTGCTCCTGTCGAGCATCATCGTGTTCACGGGTACCTTTGCCTCTTGGCAGCTCAAACCGCTCACCAAGGAGTATTTCCTCTGGTTCACCCTGTTGTCAACAGGTGTGTATGGTTTCTTCATCAGTACCGACCTCTTCACAATGTTCATGTTCTACGAGGTGGCGCTGATTCCGATGTATCTGCTGATTGGTGTCTGGGGCTCTGGTCGCAAGGAGTATTCGGCCATGAAACTTACGCTGATGCTGATGGGAGGATCAGCCTTGCTGATTCTCGGTCTGTTGGGCATCTATTTCTTCAATGGTCAGTATAGTGGCAACTACACGTTTGAGTTGACAACCATTGCTGCTGCGCATGCCATCCCAGGTTGGATCCAGAACATCTTCTTCCCCTTCATCTTTATCGGATTCGGTGTGCTGGGAGCCCTGTTCCCGTTCCACACATGGTCTCCCGACGGTCATGCCTCTGCGCCTACCGCTGTGTCGATGCTCCATGCCGGTGTGCTGATGAAGCTCGGAGGCTATGGCTGCTTCCGTGTGGCCATGTATCTGTTGCCTGATGCTGCTCAGGATCTGTCGTGGATCTTCCTGATCCTCACTACCATCTCTGTGGTTTATGGCGCTCTCTCTGCTTGTGTGCAGACCGACTTGAAGTATATCAACGCCTACTCTTCAGTGTCTCACTGCGGCCTCGTGCTCTTCGCCCTGCTGATGATGAGTCAGACGGCTGTCACGGGTGCCATCCTGCAGATGCTCTCTCACGGTTTGATGACGGCCCTCTTCTTTGCCCTCATCGGTATGATCTACGGACGTACCCACACCCGCGATATCCGTGAGCTGGCTGGTCTGATGAAGATCATGCCTTTCCTTGCAGTAGGTTACGTTATCGCCGGTCTCGCCAACCTTGGTCTTCCTGGCTTCTCAGGTTTCATTGCTGAGATGACCATCTTCGTGGGTGCCTTTGGAGCTGAGCCTCTTTATGGCGACCCGAATAACTCATTCCGCATGGTGGCTACCATCATTGCCTGTATGTCGATCGTTGTAACAGCGGTTTACATCCTGCGTGTGGTTGGTAAGATCCTGTATGGTGAGGTAGAGAACAAGCACTTCCTGGAGCTCACCGATGCTACATGGGATGAGCGCGTTGCAGTGATTTGCCTTATCTTCTGCGTAGCAGGTCTTGGTTGTGCACCGTTCTTGTTCAGTGATATGATCTCGCCTGCTGCAGGTACGATATTGAAGTCTATTGGTGTCATGTAAAGAAGGAGGATAAAAGATATGAATTACGGACAATTTTTAAATATGGTTCCCGAGTATTACCTCGTTCTCATCTTGTTGGCAGTATTTGCTGTTGACTTCATTATGCATAAGAGCGAGAAGAAACTCGATACATTGTATATTGTGACAGTAGCGTTGATGGCTGTCCTTCCAGTACGCATCGTGTTGCTGGCCGATCCTGCAGAGGCTTTTGGCGGTCTCTATGTCGCCACGCCTGCAGTGAATGTGATGAAAGCCATTCTGGCATTCGGCTCATTGATCGTTGTGCTGATGGCACAACCCTGGCTGCAGAGCCAGAAGCGTCTCGCCGGTGAGTTTTATATGCTCATCATCAGCACGCTGCTCGGTATGTTTGTCATGATGTCAAGTGCCAACTTCCTGCTGTTCTTCCTTGGTCTCGAGATGGCCTCAGTGCCTCTGGCATGTATGGTTGCCTTTGATCGCAATCGTAAGCAGAGCGCGGAGGGTGCTGCCAAGTATATCCTTGTGGCTACCTTCTCGAGTGGTGTGATGCTCTTCGGCATCTCATTCATCTACGCTGCTACAGGCACACTCTATTTTGCCGACGTAGCTGCTGTGATCACAGCGAAGCCGCTCACCATCATGGGTCTTGTGTTCTTCTTCAGTGGTCTAGGCTTCAAGATATCTCTCGTGCCTTTCCACTTCTGGACAGCCGACACCTATCAGGGAGCGCCTACACCCGTTACCGGCTATCTCAGCGTCATCTCCAAGGGCGCCGCAGCCATCACGCTGTGTATCATCCTGATGAAGGTGTTCCAGCCGTTGTTGGCCTACTGGGAGTATCTGCTCTACATCGTCATCGTGCTCTCTATCACCGTTGCCAACCTCTTCGCTATCCGTCAGAGTGAACTCAAGCGCTTCATGGCGTTCAGCTCTATCTCTCAGGCAGGTTACATCATGCTGGCAGTGGTGGGCAATGGTCAGATGGGTATCGCAGCGCTGACCTACTATGTGCTCGTGTATATCGTGGCAAATATGGCAGTGTTCACCGTTATCAATGTCGTGGAGCGCAATAATGGAGGTCGCACGGATATGGCAGCCTACAACGGCTTCTATCAGACCAATCCGAAACTGTCGTTCCTGCTCACGCTGGCACTGTTCTCACTGGCAGGTATTCCCCCGTTCGCAGGTATGTTCTCGAAGTTCTTCGTGTTCATGGCTGCAGCAGAGCAGGGTAGTGCAGCTGCCTACTTCGTGGTATTTATAGCCCTCGTCAATACGGTTGTGTCACTCTACTACTATCTGTTGATTGTGAAGGCGATGTACATCACGAAGACCGACAGTCCGCTGCCCACTTTCCAGAGCGATGTAAACACCAAGATTGCAATGACTATCTGCACTGCTGGTGTAGCCCTCTTCGGTGTCTGCTCCTGCATCTACGAGTGGATTGCTGCCGCAGGCATGTAACACCCCATTTTTTTAGATTTAATTCCAGCATTCGCGGGAATTAAATCTAAAAAGTGTTAGAATTAAATCTAGCAAAAATTACCTCTTGCTTGGTTTTTATCCCTTGCAAGAGGTATTATTATTTCAGGACCTTGCGGAGGAAGCGAGGGGTGAAGCCTTTCTTGCTCTTGGCTACCTCTTCGGGTGTGCCAGTGGAAAGAATTTGGCCACCTTTCCGTCCGCCCTCCGGACCGATGTCGATGATGTGGTCGGCAAGTTTAATGACATCGAGGTTATGCTCGATGACGATGACGGTGTTACCACGATCAACCAGTTTCTGAAGCACATCCATCAGAATGCGGATATCTTCAAAATGCAGACCCGTGGTGGGTTCGTCAAGGATATAGAGCGTTTTGCCTGTGTCACGCTTAGAGAGTTCAGTGGCCAGCTTGATGCGTTGGCTTTCACCGCCAGAGAGGGTAGTGGAGGGCTGTCCAAGTTTGATATAGCCGAGTCCCACATCCTGAATGGTCTTGATCTTACGGAGAATGTCGGGCACGTTCTCAAAAAACTCTACAGCCTGGTTGATGGTCATGTCAAGCACATCAGCAATTGATTTTCCTTTATAGCGCACTTCCAGTGTCTCACGGTTGTAACGTTTGCCGTGACAGGTCTCACAAGGTACCTGGATATCAGGCAGGAAATTCATCTCAATCGTCTTGTAACCATTACCGCCACAGGTTTCGCAACGTCCACCCTTCACATTGAATGAGAAGCGCCCTGGTTTATAGCCGCGGATCTTAGCCTCAGGCAAATTGACGAACAGCGAGCGGATGTCGGAGAAGACGCCTGTGTAGGTGGCAGGATTAGAACGTGGTGTGCGTCCGATAGGCGCTTGATCAACGTTTACCACCTTATCTATATATTCCAATCCTTCGATACTATCGTAGGGCATGGGGTTCTTCAGCGAGTTGTAAAAATGCTTGGATAGAATAGGCTGCAGCGTCTCGTTGATAAGGGTGGATTTGCCGGAACCTGACACACCCGTCACCAAGATGAGTGTACCGAGGGGGAATGTGACATCAACATGTTTGAGGTTGTTACCAGTGCAACCACGAAGGATGAGTTGCTTACCATTGCCTTTACGCCGTTTAGCAGGGATGGCAATCTGCTGCTGTCCATTGAGATATTGGGCAGTAATCGTGTTGGTCTTAAGCATCTCCTGGGGGGGGCCTTGAAAGACCACCTCACCACCTTTGCGACCTGCACGTGGACCGATATCCACAACCCAGTCGGCACTGCGCATCATATCTTCGTCGTGCTCCACCACAATAACGGTGTTGCCAAGGTTACGTAATTCCTTGAGAGAGCGGATAAGTCTTTCATTATCCCGTTGATGGAGACCAATACTTGGCTCGTCAAGAATATAGAGCACATTCACAAGTTGTGAACCGATCTGCGTGGCGAGACGGATTCGCTGACTCTCACCGCCAGAGAGGGAGGCAGACTGCCGGTTAAGGGCTAGATAATCGAGACCCACCTCAAGCAAGAAATCAAAACGTGTCCTGATTTCCTTCAAAATCTCTGAGGCAATCTTCTGTTGCTGAGTGTCGAGATGATCCTCCACATGATCGAGCCAATCACGCAGTTCTGTGATATCCATTGCTGCCAATTCAGCAATGTTCTTATCCCAGATCTTATACGACAGGGCTTCACGGTTCAGACGCTGTCCATGACATTCTGGGCAAGGACACTCGGCAAGGAACTGATCTGCCCATTTCTGTCCGGCTGTGGAGTCGTCATTGTCCATCACATTGCGTAGGTATTTGATGATACCGTCGAATGCAACAAAGTAATCGCTGGTGGTGTGTACAAGCTCTTTGTCAATACGTACGTTCTCCAATGAACCATAAAGAATCTCTTGCAGTGCATCATCGGAGATATTCTGAATAGGTGTCTTGAGGTCATAGTCGTATTTCTTCAAGATAGCCTCTACCTGCCAGAAAATCATTTGATTCTTATATTTCCCAAGGGGTGCGATGCCACCGTCGTGTATGTTCATTTTCTTATCTGGCATAACTTTCCCCAGGTCAATCATGTTGATATACCCCAGACCTTTACAGTGAGGGCAAGCACCCTGTGGAGAATTAAATGAGAAATTGTTAGGTGCAGGGTCGGAATAGCTGATGCCCGTCGTGGGACACATGAGTCGCTTGGAAAAATGTTTGATGGCTCCTGACTCCTTGTCGAGAATCATGACGAGACCTTCGCCTTGTTTCATGGCGATGGCAACAGACTTCTTGAGACGGTCAGTGGCTTCTCCACCAGGCTTTAACTTATCAATGACCACCTCTATATCATGGTTCTTATAGCGATCGACTTTCATGCCACGTGTAATCTCCAGCATCTCACCGTCAACTCGGATGTTTAGATACCCTTTGCGCCGCATCGACTCGAAAAGCTCCCGGTAGTGACCCTTACGACTGCGAACAAGAGGTGCTAAGATATAGATAGCCTTCCCTGCGTAGTCGTTCATAATCATCTCGAGCACTTTCTCTTCGGTATATTTGACCATCTCTTCACCGGTAGCATAACTGTAAGCCTTGCCGGCACGGGCAAAGAGTAGTCTCATATAGTCATAAATCTCAGTCGTAGTGCCGACAGTGGAGCGTGGATTCTTGTTGGTGGTCTTCTGTTCGATACTGATCACGGGCGAGAGACCTGTAATCTTGTCAACATCAGGTCGCTCCATGCCACCAAGAAAGTTACGTGCATAGGCCGAGAATGTTTCGATATAGCGGCGCTGACCCTCTGCAAAGATGGTGTCGAAAGCCAGTGATGACTTGCCAGAACCACTAAGTCCGGTGATGACTGTCAGTGACTGGCGTGGAATCTCGACGTCAATATTCTTTAGATTATGTACGCGCGCACCATATACATTTATTTTTTCATCTTCTCTTTTCATGGCGTCATTCGTTGGTCGTGCCTTCAAGATAGTCACGTAGTAAATTCACATCTTTCTTAATGGTATAGGTCTTACCGTCAGTTCCCTTGGCGTTGCAAAGCAAAAAATAGACACCATCTTCTACTGGCGTTCCATTTTGAGTACCGTCCCAGCCATCAGCAGAGTCAGTCCAATCAAACAGTTTCTGTCCCCAGCGGTTGAAGATGTAAGCATGAAACTCTACGATGTTCTGGCACTCTTTGGCGACAAACTTATCGTTCTTCCCATCTCCGTTGGGTGAGAAGGCGTTAGGGAAACTCAACTTGCTCTCGCCAATAATTTCCTCCTGGAACGAATCCTCATCTTGAATATCATCCTGTGCAGAGCATGAAAATGGCAGAAAAACCATTAGAAAGCTTAGAAAAATGCAATATATTCTCATTTTCGTTAGTTTTAAAATGCAAAGTTAGTAAAAAATTGATAAATCACAATTGATAATTGACATTTATTTCGTACTTTTGTAGGCGAAAATGCTAAAATATAGGATTATGACCCGACTTTTAAGATATTTTTTGTTGTTTGTATTGCTCTTTGTGGCAGTTGGTATAGTATCTGCCCAGGAGGATGTCTCGTATCGTGGACTTCATAAGGTTAAGCGTAAGGAGACCATCTTTGGCATCTCAAAGCTCTATGACCTGAGTATTGAAGAACTGTTGGATGCTAACCCAGAGATGAAAGAGCCAGGTTATGAGTTGAAGAAAGGAACCATATTGAAGATCCCTTTTGCTAAAAAAGCTAGCAATGCTAATATTCCTAGTAGCCCTAGTATTCCTAGTAATCCTAGTAGTTCTAGTAATCCTTCCAGCGCTGGTATCTCCAATCGTCCTGTCCGTTTGGGCGTGATGCTGCCTTTGCATGATATTAATGGTGATGGACGTAGGATGGTGGAGTATTACCGAGGTGTGTTGATGGCTTGCGATAGCTTGAAGAAATTGGGAATTTCAGTGGACGTGCATGCCTGGAATGCTGCTGAAGACTGTAATATCCATCAGCTGTTGACAGATCCTGCTGCAGCCCAATGTGACTTGATTATAGGTCCACTTTATTCAAAGCAGATGGAAGCTATGTCTACTTTTGTTGAGAAGAACGATATTCAGTTGTTAATTCCTTTTTCTATCAATGCCCCACAGTTGGTAACCAACAGGCATATCTTCCAGGTCTATCAGTCGTCAACGGATCAGAACGAATCTACCATTTCCCATTTCCTTCAAAAGTTTAAGGATTATCACCCCGTTTTTATCGACTGCAATGACTCCACGAGTAAGAAAGGTGCCTTCACATCTGGTCTTCGTCGTCAGATGGAGCAACGAGGCATTTCCTATAATCTGACAAACTTGAAATCAGAAGAGTCAAACTTTGTGAAGGCCTTCAGTACCACGCAACCTAATGTGGTGATTTTGAATACGGGTCGTTCACCTGAATTGGGTATTGCCTTCTCAAAAATCAATGGTATGAAGGTAAATCATCCTGATCTTGACATTACCATGTTCGGTTATACAGAATGGCTGATGTACACCAAGACGCATCTTGATAATTACTATAAGTATAATACCTTTATCCCTTCGGTATTTTACTTCAATCCGGTATCACCAGCTACTCAGCGCTTGCAACAGAAGTATCGCTGGAATTTCCATGCTGATATGATGGGAGCCCTGCCTCGTTTTGCCTTAACGGGTTTTGATCATGCTTATTTCTTCTTGCAGGGATTGTATAAGTATGGTAAGAGTTTCAATGGGGCTGCCGGGCTGTTTGGCTATCCTCCTGTTCAGACACCTTTGCAGTTTGAACGTTTCGGCAATGGTGGCTTGAGAAATAGGTCAATGATGTTTGTACATTACCGTACGGATACGGCGATCGAGACTATCAAATTTAATTAGGCTACAGACAATATGACGATATACAAACAGGTATTGGGCTGCTTTTTCGCCCTTTTGCCTTTGAGTGCTGAAGCTCAGGTAGGAGAGTACCGCAAGGACTTTGCTATTGGTATCAATGGTGGTTATGTGATGAGTAACGTAGCCTTTACGCCCAAAGTGCCTCAAGGTATGTTGGGAGGTGCGACGTTTGGTATCACTGGGCGCTATACTTGTGAAAAGTACTTTAAGAGCATTTGTGCCATCGTGGCTGAAATCAACTATGCTCAGATTGGATGGAAAGAGAAAATTCTGACTCTTCAGGATCAACCTGTGCCCCTTCATACTGATCCCTCGCAGAATTTGCAATATACCAGAAAGATGTCGTATATTCAAGTGCCCATTTTGGCTCGTTTGGGTTGGGGACGAGAGCGCAAGGGTTTTCAGGGCTTTTTTCAAGTTGGACCTCAGGTTGGGTTCTTCTTGAGTGACAAGAGTGAGACGAATTTCGACGTCAGGGATCCGGCATTCAATCCTGTTGTGAAAGATGGTGCCTTTGTACCAGAATATAAGTATGCCGGTATTCGTGCATCACATGTGGTGGCTCAGGATACAATGGCTGTTGAGAACAAAGTCGATTATGGTATTGTTTTCGCAGCTGGTCTGGAGTTCAGCAACCGCAAGTTGGGCCATTTTCTTGTAGAAGGCAGATATTACTATGGTCTTGGCAATATGTATGGCAGTACGAAGCGTGACTATTTTGGTAGTTCCAACTTTGGCAACATCATAGTGAAGTTTACTTATCTTTTCGATATTATCAGGACTAAAAATTCAAATATTAAATAAACATGTTCGAAAATCAACCCAAAGGTCTCTTCGCGTTAGCGTTGGCCAACACAGGTGAGCGTTTTGGTTATTACACCATGCTCTCCGTTTTTGCACTTTTCTTGAGAGCTAACTATGGTTTGGATGCTGGTTGGGCAGGCGAAATCTATAGCGATTTCCTGATGCTCGTTTACTTCCTCCCTATTGTGGGTGGTTGGATGGCCGACCGTTTTGGTTTCGGTCGTATGGTCACCATCGGCATCATGATTATGTTTGCTGGTTACGTACTTCTGTCTGTGCCTCTTGGCGGTGACACTTTCGCATTGATTGTGATGCTCCTGGCACTGGTACTGATAGGCTTTGGTACCGGATTGTTTAAAGGAAACCTCCAGGTGATGGTGGGTGACCTGTATAACGATCCACAATATGCCAACAAGCGCGATGCCGGTTTCTCACTGTTTTACATGGCAATCAACATCGGTGCTCTGTTTGCACCTACAGCAGCTGTACGTATCATGGAGTGGGCTCAGCAGAATCTGGGCACATCGGTCAATGACTCTTACCACTTTGCCTTTGCTGTGGCATGTGCTTCACTCATTCTGTCGATAGCTATCTACTACGCTTTCCGTGGCACATTCCGCCATGTTGAGGGTGGTAAGGGTAAGGCCGACAAGGCACAGGCTGCAAGTAATGAACCAGAGTTGAGCAAGGAGGAAACCACTCAGCGTGTTGTAGCCCTCTGCTTGGTATTTGCTGTGGTCATCTTCTTCTGGATGGCTTTCCACCAGAATGGTCTGTCACTCACGTATTTTGCCGATGAGTTTACGGCTAAGTCGGCTACAGGTGCCGACACCATGCCATTCGATGTAATTAACCTGGTGATGATTATCTTCATCGTTTATGCCGGTTTCTCACTCTTCCAGAGCAAGACGTCGAAGGCTAAGGGCATTTCGGCTGGTGTCATCGTTGTGGCTCTTGCCATCCTTGGCTATAATTACTCACAGGCAACTGGTGAGGTGGCTATTTCAGCTCCTATCTTCCAGCAGTTCAATCCTTTCTATGTGGTTGCACTCACTCCGTTCTCTATGGCCCTTTTTGCAGGTTTGGCCTCTAAGGGCAAGGAGCCAACACCGCCACGTAAGATTGCTTATGGTATGTTGGTAGCTGCTTCGGCTTTCATCCTGATGATGGTCGCATCGCAGGGACTGCTCACACCTAACGAGCAGAAGATTGCTGGTGAGGCTGGTACATTCGTTTCTCCTTACTGGCTGATTAGCACGTACTTGATTCTTACCTTCGGTGAACTGTTGCTCAGCCCTATGGGTATCTCATTTGTGTCAAAGGTGGCTCCTCCAAAACTCAAGGGTCTGATGATGGGTGGCTGGTTTGTTTCTACTGCTATCGGTAATAAGCTGGTAGGTGTAGGTGGTTACCTCTGGGGTGACATCAACCTCACTGTAGTTTGGGGCGTGTTCATCGCAGTATGCGTGATTGCTGCTCTGTTCATGTTCGCCATGATGAAGCGCCTCGAAAAGGTTTGCTAACATGTGGATCATCCCTTTACTGGTATTTTTTACATTTTTAGCTCCACTCTCAGTCTCAGCTCAGTCTCTGACGATAGTGGAGCTAAATTGTGAGAATCTCTTTGATTATCATGATGCTGAAGGGAAACAGGACGAAGATTACCTGCCAGAAGCAACGCGACATTGGACAAAGGAGCGCTATTGGCGTAAACAGAATCATATAGCTCAGACTTTGCTTTCTTGTGCTGATAATGGCATTCCTGACTTGATCGCCCTTTGTGAGGTAGAGAATGACTCGGCTATCAATGATCTTTGTCATCGTTCTCTGTTGCGTCATGCTGGGTATGAGTATCTGATGACCAATTCGCCAGATATGCGTGGTATCGATGTGGCATTGCTCTATTCTCCATTTACATTTGCGCCCATTCATCATCAGTCTATCCGGGTAGAGCCTATTGAAGGGATGCGACCCACCCGTGATATTCTATACGTCTGTGGTCTTACCCGTGAGGATACACTTCATGTTTTTGCCATCCACTTCCCTAGTCGGTTTGGCGGTGAACGGTATAGTCAACCTTTTCGCCAGACAGCCGCTAATCGACTTTGTCAGCAAATAGACTCTATCTACACCACATCACCAGATGCTAAGATCCTGGTGGCAGGTGACTTTAACGATGGACCAGAGAGTGAGGTTCTTCAGCAGCTTTGTCAGCATGGACTTGTTGATTTTACAGCATCGGCTTCAGCACCACAAGATGTTCATGGCACTTATCGTTATAGAGGTCAGTGGGAGCTTATCGATCACATTCTTGGTTCAAAATCTATCAGTATGAAACTTGAAAGTGCAGTGATTCATGCACCCCACTTTCTCCTTGAAGAAGAGAAACGTTATGGTGGAAAGAAACCGTTTCGCACCTACAATGGGATGCGCTATCAACCAGGCTACAGTGATCACCTGCCCTTAATTGTCCGCTTGTCAGGTAAGTAGGAGTCTATAAGGATTTGATATTGGGCAATTGCAGACCATACCCTTTCTTACGATCAGTATAGAGCATCACGATGGCAGTAATGACAGCTCCCAGTGCAGTTAAGCTGAAGATAAGCATTGATGTCGTGTAACTGGGATCTGTTTCATTAGCCCTTCCTACGAGCATAGGGATGATGGCTCTTCCAAAATTCTGGATGAAGAAGATCATCGAATAGGCTGTTCCCAAACACTTTAAAGGAATAATCTTTGGAACACAGGGCCAGAGGGCTGCAGGTGCCAGAGAGTAGCCGATGGAGAGAATCACCATCAGTGTAATGGCAATAGCACTGCTATGCATGGGTAAAGAGAATCCGAAGTGTACGGCAGTGAGCATGAGGGCTCCTGTAATGACAAGGGTTACACCACGACCGAAACGGTCAAATACCAATCCGAAAAGTGGGGTCATCAGTATCGTACCAAAGGGCGCTATCGATGAAAAGAAACCTGCGATATCAGGATCAACACCATATTTGATAACCATCAGCTTTGTAGAGAACTTCAAGAAAGGGGAAACGGCGGAATAGAAAAGTACACAGAAGATGGTAATCAGCCAGAACCCAGGGTTACGCAAGGTGACTGCAATATCGGATAAACGGAATTCCTCACTATTCTCGCTAGTATCACTAGGGTTCCTAGGAACCCTAGGATTCCTGGAATCATCCAAGCGCCGATCCATCACACAGAAAACGAGAAAAGCCAACAGACCGATGATGAGAAATGCCAGTGATAACAGTAAAGGTGTAGAGAGGGTGAAATGACGGGCAATAGGAGCAGAGATACTCAAGGCTGCTGCAGTGCCCAAGCGGGCCATTGCCAACTGGATACCCATTGCCAAAGCGAGCTCATGACCTGTAAACCAGCGTACCATCGCCTTTGAGACTGTGATGCCAGTCATCTCATAACCCACACCAAAAACAGCAAAGCCCAATGCTGCCCAGGCTGCAGAGGTAGGAAGGTGTGTGCCGAAGAGGGCGACACTTGAATAGCCGAAATCAGTTGTGACGGCGTAGTATTTCACCAGTGTGCCAAGTGCCATCAACGAACATGCCAAAATGCCTGTAAATCGAATGCCCATCTTGTCGAGAATCAGTCCCGAGAAGAAGAGCATCAACAAGAATACATTGATAAAGCTGCCTGCACCAGAGAAGAAACCATAGTCGGAAGGCGTCCATCCTAAGCCACCCTGACTGCGAGGCATCTCCAGGAGAGTTTCCAGAGGCGACATCACGTCATTCACGAAGTAGCCCATCATCATGGCAGTAGCCACGATGAAGAGCACAGTCCAACGTGCAATAGGAGAATCGTTTAGCCGATGTCGGATCGCCTCAGGCATAAATCACTTCTTCTTCACAGGATCGCTGGTGAGACCACAGCCTAATTTCTTGAAAATCTTGCGGTCAACCTCTGAGAGCATCACTGTTGTGTGCACCTGACAGCCACGAAGTTTAGGCAACTGTTCCAGTGCGAGGCGACAGTTCTCATCGTCCTTGGAAAGTACGGAGAGTGCAACAAGCACTTCGTCAGTATGCAGTCGGGGATTCTTGCCACCCAGATATTCAATCTTAGTCTTCTGAACAGGTTCAATCAGACTCTGCGGAATCAGTTTCACTTCGTGATCGATGCCAGCCAGATTCTTCGTGACATTAAGAAGTAGGGCAGCACTTGGACCTAACAGAGGAGTTGACTTAGCAGTGATGATGGTGCCGTCTTCAAGTTCGATGGCAGCAGCATTCTGTCCACTCTGAATCTTCTTCTCGTAAGCTGCAACCGTCACAGGACGGAAGGCAGTGGTAATCTTTGCCTGGTTGAAGAGCATACGGATTTTATTGACCTCGCTCTCATTGTCGGCACCATCGGCCATCTTATTGGTGGCATCGTAGAATCGACGGATAATCTCGTCCTTCGATGCTTTACAGCAGACCTCATCGTCAGAGATGCAGAAGCCCACCATATTGACGCCCATATCAGTAGGCGACTTATAAGGATTCTCACCATATATGCCTTCGAAGAGTGCATTCAATACGGGGAAGATCTCGATGTCGCGGTTATAGTTGACAGCCGTCTTGTTGTATGCCTCTAAGTGGAAGGGGTCAATCATGTTTACATCGTTCAGGTCAGCAGTTGCAGCCTCATAGGCGATGTTTACAGGGTGCTTCAGTGGCAGGTTCCACACAGGGAAAGTCTCAAACTTGGCATAACCAGCACGAATGCCGCGTTTGTTCTCATTGTAGAGCTGTGAGAGGCAGGTTGCCATCTTACCGCTACCAGGACCAGGAGCTGTCACAATGACCAGTGGACGAGAAGTCACCACATAGTCGTTCTTACCAAATCCCTCGTCGCTGGCAATCAGTTCCACATTATGTGGATAGCCGTCGATGGGGTAGTGGAAGTATGACTTGATACCCATGCGTTCCAGACGATGACGGAACTGATCGGCTGCATGCTGACCTGTATAGTGGGTAATAACCACAGAGCCAACCATGAAGTCACGACGCATAAACTCATCACGAAGTCTGAGTACATCCTCATCGTATGTGATGCCAAGATCGGCACGTACCTTGTTCTTCTCGATATCATCAGCGCTAACCACTATAACAATCTCGATGCTGTCGCGCAATTGAGCCAGCATACGCAGTTTAGAGTCGGGTTTAAAACCGGGCAGAACGCGTGAAGCATGGTGATCGTCGAACAGTTTGCCACCCAACTCCATATAAAGTTTACCATCGAACTGGGCAATGCGTTCCTTGATATGCTCAGACTGAATCTTGAGATATTTCTCGTTATCGAAACCTATTTTCATAATTATTCTGTGATGTTAGGAAGTTCAAGTCCAAGACCTTTTTTCTTATCAACAATCTTCAGCACGAAACCGAGAACCAGAGCTGCCACACCAAGTGAAGCCAGCATCACGAGAGGTGCAGTGTAGTCGAATTGTGTCGGATCAGTTACACCTGGGTTCGTCTGGTCGAGCACCTTACCAATCAACAATGGGAACAGCCAGAGTCCGATGTTCTGAATCCAGAAGATCAGGGCATAAGCAGAGCCAATCACCTTGGCATCTACCAGCTTAGGGACAGAAGGCCACAAAGAGGCAGGTACCAGAGAGAACGATGCTCCCAGAACCAGAATCGTGGTGTAGGCGATGATGATACCACCAACAGCGTTACCCTTAAACATCGGCAGCACAAATGCAAATGTCATGTGACAAGCTATCAGCAGTACAGAACCCAGAACGAGCATAGATGCTGCCTTGCCGTGATGGTCGAGGTAAGAACCCAAAATCGGCGTAATCAGCACAGCCAGTAATGGGAATACAGCAAAGATACTCTCAGCCGACTGGCGCATGAAGCCCATATAACAATAGGTAATCAGGGCAACAATCGAGAGACCAAGCAGACCATATTTCAAGTTAGCCTTCTTCTGGAAGTTGCTGGCGAAACCTGTAGCAGCCACCAGCAGCATGATGATATACTGAATGATGGTCACACTTGAGGAAGCCCAGAAGGAATCAGCATCAGGAGCCGTCAGTGTGAGGTTGCACTGCAACATGTTCACAGCATACTTCTGGAATGGGAAGATAGCTGAATAATAGAGCACGCAGAGCAAGGCCACAATCCAGAAGCCAGCATCCGTAAGAATCTTACCAAGATCGCTGATCTTGAAGGGATCGTCCTTCTCCTCAGCCTCTCCAGTCTGAGCGTCAAGCTTCTGATCCATGAAGAAATAGACAATCGTCATGATGAGGGCGATACACATCAATACCACACCGAAGGCTACACTGCGACTCACGCTCACCTCACCCCCCAGGCGGGCAAAGAACGGAGAGAAGATCATACAGGTGGCAACACCCAGACGAGCCAAAGCCATCTCAGAACCCATGGCTAGCGCCATCTCACGGCCCTTGAACCACTTGACGATTCCTCTTGAAACCGTGATACCAGCCATCTCGCAACCACAGCCGAAGATCATGAATCCGCAGGCAGCGAACTTAGCCGATGCAGGCATACCCTCATAGAAGGGAGATACGCCCAACTCGTCGAAGATGGGGATGTAATTCAGATTATTGTTGAACCATGCTTCGAGTCCTGTACCCATGAAACTCTCGCTCACGGCATACCATTTTACACAGGCTCCGACAAGCATCACAGCAGCTGAGAGCACTGCAGTAAAACGAACCCCCATCTTATCGAGGATGATACCTGCGAAGATGAGGAAGAACACGAACACATTGAGGAACACCTCTGAACCCTGCATGGTGCCGAATGCTGTGGAGTCCCAACCGCGGGTCTCCTGCATCAGGTCTTTGATAGGTGAGAGGATGTCCATGAAGATATAGCTGCAGAACATCGCCATAGCGAGCAGCAATAACGCAGTCCACCGCATTGCGGCAGAATCGCGTAGAGTCTTTTGAATCGTTTGAGTCATTATTGTTTCTTTTTTCTATTAATTACGGGCTTATTTCAGCCAGCGATCCAGCCAGTTGAAGAAGGTTCTCTGCCAAAGGATACCGTTCTGTGGTTTCAGCACCCAGTGGTTCTCATCAGGGAAAATCAGCAGTTCTGCTGGGATGCCACGCAAACGAGCTGCATTGAAGGCACCCATACCCTGATTATATACGATGCGATAATCCTTCTCGCCATGAATGCAGAGAATAGGGGTATCCCACTTATCTACAAACTTATGGGGCGAGTAATTGTAGGTGCGTGTGGCATTGGCCGTCTGATCCTTGTTCCAGAAAGCATCGTCATACTCCCAGTTAGAGAAGAAAACCTCCTCAGTATCAGTGTACATCGACTCCAGGTTGAAGGCACCATCGTGAGAGATGAAAGCCTTGAAACGCTTGTCGTGATGACCAGCCAGATAATAAACGCTGAAACCTCCGAAGCTGGCACCTACGGCACCCAACTTGTCTTTATCCACGTATGGCAGATTCTCTGCAGCATCGTCGATGGCAGCGAGATAGTCTTTCATGCACTGACCTGTCCAGTCGCCGCTGATCTCTTCCAGCCATTCCTGTCCGAAACCAGGCAGACCACGACGATTGGGTGCTACCACGATATAGCCATTCGAAGCCATAATCATGAAGTTCCAACGGTAGCTCCAGAACTGCGAAACAGGACTCTGTGGACCACCTTCGCAGAAGAGCAGGGTGGGGTATTTCTTGGTCTCGTCGAAGTTTGGTGGCAGGATGATCCATGTGAGCATGTCCTTGCCATCAGAGGTCTTCACCCAGCGCTGTTGTACAGTAGGCTTAGCCAGTTGGTCGAGGATATGCTTGTTCTCCTGAGTCAACTGTGTAATCGTTGATTTCTCCGGCTTCTTGAAATTGGGAGTTACGATATAGAGGTCAGCTGGTGATGTGTAGTTATGGCGCTCCATGAGCAACTGATTGCCGTTGTTCATCAAAGAGAGAGAGCCAAAGTCATCCCAAGTGTCAGTCAGTTGCTTCAGTTCACCTTTCCAGTTCACGGCATAGAGGTTCTCAGTGGCATGCCACACACCAATGAAATAGATCATCACATCCTTGTTGTCGCTCCACACAAAGGCATCTACGTTAGAGTCAAACTGCTCTGTGACGTATTTCTTTTCGCCAGTAGCTAAGTTATAGACACAGAGGCGGTTACGATCAGCCTCATAGCCGTTGCGCAGCATCGATGTCCATGCGATATACTTCCCATCTGGTGAGAACTGCGGATTCTGATCATAACCCACATTATTGACGAGATTCTCCTCAGCATTCACCTTCTGATACTTCATCGTCTTTGTCGGATCAATCTCCGGCTCCACATAATCAGCTGGTTTGCAGAGGTTCTTGGTCTCGCGCGTACCTATATTATATATATAGATGTCTGAATCAGTTGAGATGGCATAAGCCCTGCCAGTCTTCTTACGACAGGTATAGGCAATGGTCTTGGAGTCGGGGCTCCAAGCCAGCTGCTCTATGCCACCAAATGGCTCCATCGGGCATTCGTAAGGCTCACCTTCGAGGATGTCAGTACCATTATCGGTTATTTGATATTGGTTATTGGTTATTGTGACATTATACACAAACGGATGCTGAATGCTCTCCACATAGTGATCCCAGTGACGATACATCAGGTCAGTCACCACACGACCTGTAGCCTTAGGCAGATCGTCTGGGTTCTTCTTGATAATCTCATTGAAGTCGATGCTATGAAGCAGGATTACCTGCTTGCCATCGGGTGAGAACTTAAAGCCCTCGATATCTTTTGAAGTCTTCGAGATCTGTTTGCGATCAGAGCCATCCGCATTCATCGTCCAGATCTGACCACCAGAGAGAAATGCTATCTTTCCGTTCAGCCAGGTGGGATCAGTCTCACTCTTTGAACCAGTCGTCAGTGTGGTGTTACCAGTGCCATCGGCATTGATAACAGCTATCTTCTGCTGACTCTTATTGGCCTTCACGCTATAGTAGCCCACCTGATAGACAATCAGCTTGCCATCGGCACTGGCCTCAGCGCTGCCGATACGTCCCATCGCCCAGAGAGCCTCTGGGGTCATCAGGTTGCTGCTGAGCTTGATATTCTGCTTTCCTATTTTCACTGTATCTTCTGCGTTTGCTAGATTTACTAGGTTTGCTAGTAGAACTAGGATGACTAGAACTTTCTTCATCTCGTTATCGTTTTTGTTGGTTCATTCTCTGTTTCTGCATCTCTGCTGCCTGCTTCTGCATAGCCTCCAAACGGGCAGCAAGTCCACTCATCTTCTTGTTCGGGTTGTTCTTGTTCTCCTGATATTTGGCTTCCAGGATAGCGAGCAACTTCTCGTCATTAGTCGTCTTACGGAGTGTCCACATGATGGCAGCAGAGAAGAAGAGAGAGATGAAGTAGTAGAAGTTCAGACCTGAAGAGTAGTCGTTGAACATGAAGAAGAACATCACTGGCATGAGATACATCATCCACTGCATCATCTTCATCTGTTCAGCCTGAGCTCCAACCATCTGATCCTTCTGCTGACGCATGGTCATATATGAATAGAGTATGTTAGCCACACAGAAGAGAATACAGGTCAGTGAGAGGTGATCGCCGATACCCCAGATGTTCGCTTGCCACTCGATGATAGGATCATAGGTAGAGAGGTCGTCGATCCAGAGGAAAGACTGGCGGCGCAGCTGGATAGCGTTAGGCACGAAGTTGAACATCGCAATCCAGATAGGCATCTGAATCAGCATGGGCAGACAGCCGCTCAGCGGACTGACACCATACTTGGCATAGAGCGACATCATCTCCTGCTGTTTCTTCATCTGGTCTTCAGGCTTGTCATACTGCTTGGTGGCCTCGTCGAGTTTCGGCTTCAGCACACGCATCTTGGCAGATGACATATAGCTCTTCTTCACCATTGGGAAGGTGATAGCCTTCAGCAACAGGGTGATCAGGATGAGTACAATACCCATAGAGAAGCCCCATGAGGTGAGCCAGTCGAAGACATAGATAGTGAAGAAACGGTTGATATAGCGGAAGAGCGGCCATCCGAGATAAACCAGCTGTTCCAGGTCAAGATCCTTACCAAAGGTGCTCTGTTCCTCAACTTTCTTAATCAGTCGGAAATCGTTGGGACCAATATACATCTCAAACTCTGAAGGCTGTAAGCCAGCAGGATCGAAAGCGGTCTTCATTTTGGCATTAAACTGCTTCAGGTAGCCAGAACCTTTCTCCTGCGGAATACTTGTCATCACAGAGTTGGCTGCAAAATCATCCTTAGCAATCAGGGTTGCTGAGAAGAACTGATTCTTGAAGGCCACCCAGTTGAGTGGCTGCTCAATCTTCTCGTTAATCACTTCTGATGTTTCGCTCAGATAGTCAGTACCACCATCTTTCTCTTTATAGGTAAGGGTCGCATAACGGTTCTCAAACGTAAAACCTTTCTCCTGCTGGCGTGCCAGATCAGTCCATTCAATGTCCATCTCCTTGTAGTTAGGCGCAAACATACCGTTCAAGCCTTTTGCCTGGAATGAGAAGTGAAGCATATAGTCCTTACCCAGCATGTAGTTGAATATGATGCTTCCTCCGTTGCTGGCAGCAGCTGTGAGGGTGAGGGTAGAATCTGTGATGTTCGAAGGTGTAAAGAACATATCCTTGGTGATGATGTTCTCGTTCTTACCAGCCAGCATGAAGTTCATCTGCTGAGAATTCTGGTCGAAGAGCGTCACATCCATCTTGTTATCACGATCCTCAAAGCCCTTGATGATAGCCTTGGAAATGGTGCCGCCTTTAGTGTCGAAGGTCAGTTCCACCTTGTCGTTCTTTAATACAACGGGCTGACTAGTGCCGGAGAGAGCAGCAAAGAAGAGTGCTGATGAGTCGGCTTTGGCTGCTTCTTCTGCCTGTGCCTTGCGGGCAGCTTCGCTAATTTTGGCTTGCTTGGCTGCGTTATCCTTAATGGCAGCTGCAATACTGTCTTGTTTACGTGCGGCTTCGATTTCTTCTGCAGAAGGCTGGTTATACCAGCTGAATCCAATCAGGACTACTGCTATAAGCACGAAGCCGATAATAGTGTCTTTGTTCATTTATTTGTTGTTATTTATTAATGTACGCGATAAATCAAGGTGCAAAATTACGAAAAAAATACGAAATGTATGCAATCTATGGAGAAAAAATTGTAACTTTGCAATCAGATATGAGAAAACAAACATTATTTCTTGCGGTTAGTTTGGCGCTCAGCGCCAGTGCCGCCCAGCCAAATGATAGTCTTGATGGGCGTTATTATCGTCTGTTTGCACCATTGACATTCTACCATAATGTGGCCAATAAAGCATTGGTTCTTGATTCAGAGGCAGCAGGAAAAGATCCCGTCACTGATGCCATCGATGCAGCCCTGATGAAAATATATATGAAACGTCCAGACCTGGTGAATACCACCGAGTCTGATCTGAAAGCGACAGGTACCATTTTGGAAAATGTGGATAAGCCCATCGAGAATCAGGTGGAGTTTGTCGAGGAGATCGCAGAGCCCTTGATTATAGATATTCCGCTGGATATTCCTGATACGGTGATGGTTCAGAAACCCAGGTTCTGGACTTATAAGGCAGATGGCTTTCTTCAGTTCATGCAGAACTATGTGTCAGGCAACTGGTATAAAGGTGGTGAGAGCAACTACTCGATGTTAGGTGCGCTGACGGTTGAGGCTAATTACGATAACAAGAACAAGTGGAAATGGGATAACAAACTGGAACTGAAGCTCGGTTTCCTTCGCTCTCGTACAGACTCTTTGCATAAGGTGAAGTCTAATGAAGACCTGATTCGTCTTACCAGCAAAGTTGGTCTGCATGCTTCACATCGCTGGTACTATACACTTCAGCTCCAGGCCTATACGCAGTTTACGCCAGGTTATAAGTCGAATGATCCGAAGGTGTATTCTGATTTCTTCTCTCCATTCAACCTGAACCTCGGTCTTGGTATGGATTACAAAGTAGAGTCTAAGAATAAGCGCTTGACAGGAACGATCAACTTCTCACCGGTAGCTATCAACTATCGTTATGTGGGTCGCCTTGCTCTTGCCACCAGTTATGGTTTGGATGAAGGGAAACACTCGATGGTGGAGTTTGGTCCTAATATGACGGCAGATCTCGTCTGGAAATTCAATGATGTGGTGATGTGGAGGTCTCGTTTCTATGCCTTTACCACCTTCAAACGTGCTGAGATTGAATGGGAGAATACTTTCGAGTTGCGTGTGTCAAAGTACATCACAGCCAACCTGTTCCTCTTCCCCCGTTTCGACGATACCAGCAAGTATGATGACGATTTTGGCTATTGGCAGTTCAAGGAGTTTAGCTCATTAGGCTTTGCCTATACATTCTAACAAATAATAATCCCCGCCAATCAGCGGGGATTATTATTATTTTGCTTCTGTCATGTCACCTTCTACATAGAGTCTTGTCATTTCAACAGCTCCGTTTGTACGGACGGTGATTGACTTCTTAAAATGTCCAGGAAACTTGCCTGCACCATTATAGGTCACTTTAATCTGCCCCTGCTCACCTGGCTTGATAGGTGTCTTGGTATATTCGGGCACTGTGCATCCACAACTGGCAATAGCCTGATTGATAACAAGGGCCTGTTCGCCAACATTCGTGTATGTGAAGACGCAGGTTACAACAGGATTCTTCTCGGAGAAAGAACCGAAGTTATGCGTTAGCTTGTCGAACTTGATTTCGGCAGGTTTCTGGGCGAATGCGGTTGTCATTCCGCAAACGAGCAGCATGGTCATTACAAGTAATTTCTTCATATTCGTATCGTTTTGTTACAAATTCGCGGCAAAGATACGAAAAAGAAGTGAATTATCCAAATTAATTTGGTATTTTGCTCGCTTATTCGTACCTTTGCAGCTCAAAAGGAATAAAATAGGAATTAATATGTATAGAAGTAAGACTTGTGGAGAGCTCAGGCTCTCAGATGCCGGTAGCGTAGTCACACTCGCCGGATGGGTACAGCGTAGTCGTAAGATGGGTGGTATGACCTTTGTCGATCTTCGTGATCGTTATGGTATTACACAGTTGGTTTTCAATGAAGCCGACGATGCAGCCCTCTGCGAGCGTGCCAATAAACTTGGTCGTGAGTTCTGTATTCAGATTAAGGGTGAGGTTAGCGAGCGTCAGAGCAAGAATCCGAAGATGCCGACAGGTGATATTGAGATTCTGGTGAAGGAGCTGAATGTGTTGAGTGAGAGTCTCACACCTCCATTCACAATTGAAGATAATACCGATGGTGGTGACGATATCCGTATGAAGTATCGTTATCTCGACCTGCGTCGTGCTGCTGTTCGTAAAAACCTTGAGCTGCGCCATCGCATGACCATCCTGATTCGTAACTTCCTTGATGGCAAGGATTTTATCGAGGTGGAGACACCAATTCTTATTGGTTCGACTCCAGAGGGTGCTCGCGACTTTGTGGTGCCCAGTCGTATGAACCCAGGTCAGTTCTATGCATTACCCCAGTCTCCTCAGACCCTGAAACAGTTGCTGATGGTTTCTGGTTTCGACCGTTATTTCCAGATTGCCAAGTGTTTCCGTGACGAGGATCTTCGTGCTGACCGTCAGCCTGAGTTCACACAGATCGACTGCGAGATGTCATTCGTAGAGCAGGAAGATGTTCTGCAGCTCTTCGAGGATATGGCACGTCATCTCTTTAAGGAGGTTCGTGGTATAGAGCTTCCTCCGTTGCAG
Organism: uncultured Prevotella sp.; assembly: GCA_946405145.1. Taxonomy (GTDB): domain Bacteria; phylum Bacteroidota; class Bacteroidia; order Bacteroidales; family Bacteroidaceae; genus Prevotella. Next base: position 140,207 of record CAMJGE010000001.1, on the reverse strand, counting down.
CGTATGACATGGCATGAGGCTATGCGTCGTTTCGGTTCTGACAAACCCGATCTTCGTTTCGGCATGGAGTTCGTTGAGTTGATGGATGTGCTGAAGGGAACAGGCTCATTCCCAGTATTCAATGAAGCTAATTATATCGGTGGTATCTGTGTACCTGGTTGTGCCAACTACACCCGCAAGCAGCTTGATCAGCTGACGGATTTTGTGAAGCGTCCGCAGGTTGGTGCCAAGGGACTTGTATATGTGAAGTTCAATGAGGATGGCACCGTGAAATCCAGCATCGATAAGTTCTATGAGCCTGAGGTTTGGGCTAAGGTCAAAGAGGCGATGGGTGCCAAGGATGGCGATCTCGTGCTGATCCTCTCTGGCGACAATGCCAACAAGACTCGTGTCCAGCTCTGTACCTTACGTCTGGAGATGGGCGATCGTCTCGGCTTACGCGACAAGGATAACTTCGTATGTCTTTGGATTGTTGACTTCCCACTCTTTGAATGGAGTGATGAGGAGCAGCGCCTGATGGCAACTCACCATCCGTTCACAATGCCTAATCCCGATGATATTCCTTTACTTGATACTGCTCCAGAGAAAGTTCGTGCCGTAGCTTATGACTTTGTCTGCAATGGTGTCGAAGTAGGTGGTGGTTCACTCCGTATTCACGATGGAAAGCTACAGGAGAAGATGTTCCAGATTCTTGGCTTCACACCAGAGCGTGCGATGGCTCAGTTTGGCTTCCTGATCAATGCCTTCAAGTATGGTGCACCTCCTCACGCAGGTCTTGCTTTTGGTCTTGATCGCTTTGTATCACTGATGGCAGGTCTTGATAGTATTCGTGATTGCATTGCATTCCCGAAGAATAATAGCGGACGTGATGTGATGCTGGATGCCCCGGGAGAGTTAGACCCCAAACAGCTTGAAGAGCTTCAGTTGCGTATTGACTTACATCAAGAATAATTGACATTTCGCCAAAAATACTTAAATATCAATAAGTTGTATAAAATAATAGTGTAATTTTGCACTCGAAAAGATTAGAGAATTTAAACTCAGAATAACAGATTAATATTTTTAGTATTATGGCAGAAAAGAAAGCAACAGCTAAGAAGGCTACTGAGACAAAGGCAGCCGCAGCTAAGAAGACCACAACAGTAAAGAAGGCAGCCGCTAAGTCAGTTCTCGCAGTAAACGCTGAGAATGCTGGTTTCAAGGCTGGTGATGTTTATCAGGCACTTGCAGCAGCAGAGAAAGCTCTCACCGTTAAGGAGATTGCAAAGGCTGCTAAGATTTCAGAGGAAGAGACTCTGCTCGGTCTCGGCTGGCTCTTCAAGGAGGGTAAGCTCGCTAACGACGGAGAGAAAGTTACATTGGCATAAGACAATTTAACGAATGATAGAAGAAAAGGTCGGTAATCATTTTTACCGACCTTTTTTAATCGAATGACATACGACAGGCAGATATTGGAGATTCTCACCGATGTTGGTGATAAAGGCATCAGCGTTCAGCTGCTGTCCAAACATGTTTATAATAAGAACGTCTCTTTGTTCTTTACACCGAATTTGGAGGAAATCCGTATCTATGTGCAGCAGTATCTTCTGAAAAACTCCAAATCCCCCTCCTCACTGATTGAAAGTATGGAGCGTCGAGGTTATTATCGGCTGAACACACAAAACAATCCCGATGCCCGCCAGTTGATGATCGAGTTCAGAGAAGAACCTATTGTTGAGGAAAAGGAAGAGAAGCCTGTAAAAGACCTCTCTTTAGATTTGTTTGATTAATCTCTGTGCCGATTGCGATAAACTTCTTCATAAAGCATCAACAACTGTTCTGCTGTATATTTCCACGAGAACTGTTGGGCTCTTTTGAGGCCTATTTCTTTTTGTTTTTTGTATAAATCCCCGTCTGTTTCTAACAGAAGCATTTTTTCTGTTATTTCGTTTGCGTTCTGTGGATTAACCATCAATACCTCAGGACCTCCAATTTCTGGCATTGATGAAGTGTTTGATGTGATAACAGGCGTACCACAAGCCATCGCTTCCAGTAATGGAATGCCAAAACTTTCTCTAAGTGAAGTATAAAGGAATGCAAAAGCGTTATTATAGATGTATGGTAAATCTACATTCTTAATATAACCAGGCATCACAATTTGCTCCCTAATGTTATCAATGTGGTTTCTTTCTATGATATCTTCAAGATAACCTCTGTCTAAATCAGCCATCAACAGTTTCCTTTTTATATCCGACTTCTTCAGATAGTTGGAGTAGGCAATGAGAGTACGTTCGGTATTCTTTTTGGGGTCAGTATTACCAAGGAAGAAGAAGTATCCAGGTTCTTCTATGTATTGTTGAAAGACTTGCTCAGTATCTTCCAATGGTTTAAACCACTCATTATACCCATTGTAGATCATCGCCATATTCTCTTCCGGAATATTGAGCTTGCTAATAATGTTATTGTACTCGAATTCCGAAACAGTGATAATCCGTTTGCATTTCTTGAGTATTTTTGGAACCACAAATCTTCTATAGCGCCATCCCATATTCTGATAGAATGATTTGTTTGATTTGTCTCGTGGCTCCAAGAAGATAATATCGTGGAGTGTCAAGATGAGTGGAATATTGCAGTAGATGGGGGCAGTATTGCTGGTACAATGGAGTATGTCAAGATTCAATTGGCTGACAGCTCGTGGAAGTGAGAACTGTTCCCAAAGCGGATAGATATTACCTCCTATCTCGATGATATGCACATTCTTGCTGTCTTTAAGACAACGGTCTTCGCCAGGTGCCACAAATACAAAATATTCATTTCTGGTATCTGACTTCTGCAGTTCTTTGATTTCTTCAAGAACCACATAATCCATTCCGTGTTTGTTTTTACGGAAGATACGTTGTGCTTCAATACCTATTCTCATATTTGTTTTATGATTTTAGCAGGTACACCAGCCACAAGAGAATGGTCTGGTACATCCTTTGTAACTACGGCTCCTGCTGCTACCACACAGTGCTGTCCGATATGAACACCAGGCAGGATAACGGCATTTGCTCCAATCCATACATCATCTCCAATAGTAACAGGTGTCGTACTAACTCCTTGTTCGTCAATGCGCTTATTCGTATCTTCAAAGTTGTGATTTAGGGCTGTTACCGTAATACCTTGTGCCAGATTAACGTGATTACCGATGGTAACAGGACCAATGATTGTATTATGTAATCCCACTCTGGTATAATTGCCAATAATCACATCACCTACGGCATTATTAATACAGGCAAACGACTCAACCACCGAATAGTCACCAAGTCTGAACTGTCTATAGGGTGGGGTGTCCATCCTGACAGAGCGATGGATCACACTATGTTTTCCCCGATGTTGATACAAGGGAGCTAAGAATCTAATGTACCAGCGAGGCCTAGTCTCCACCTGGTTCATGATCAGCCAATCCACCAACCTTTTTAGTTTCGGATTGCCCTTGAATTTATCCCTGACTTGTTCACTATTCATAATACCTTTGCTTTTTCAGATTACAAAAATAGATATTATTTTGTGTATTTCCAAATTTTTTCCTATTTTTGCAGGAAAATTATCAATAAATTAGATTGTAATACAAGATTTTTGTCTTATGAATATATTGTTCCTGGTCTATCATGGCTTCTCTGATGTGAGTGGTATCTCTAAAAAAATCCACTATCAGGTAAAAGGACTTCGTGAAAATGGTCATGAAGTGCATCTATGCTACTATGATTTTGACCAAAGAGGTCATCGCTGTAGATATATTGACAATCAGGTCATACGGGACTATGGCACAGGAAATCTGGCGGCACTTCGCCAACGGCTTGATTACGATTGTATTTATGATTATTGTGAACTTAATGGAATCCAGTTTGTATATTCCCGCTGTTTTATGAACGCAGATCCAATACTGATTCATTTTTTCAGAAGATTAAGAGGTATTGGCATTAAGACCGTTATGGAAATCCCTACTTATCCATACGATCAGGAATTTATACAATCTTCATGGGATATCAAGTTAAAATTGAAGATTGATCAATTATTCAGAAATAAGTTGGCAAAAGAGATGACTGCTATTGTCACTTTTTCTAGTGAAGAACAGATATTTGGACAGCGCACGATTCGAATCAGTAATGGGGTTGATTTTGATAGCATTCCGCTTCATCAGTATCATCCATCGACTGATGGCGCTATTCATTTGATAGGAGTTGCCGAAGTGCATATCTGGCATGGCTATGACCGCTTGATAGCGGGCTTAGGAGAATATTATCAAAACACGCCCAATCCCCGGCAAGTCTATTTTCATATCGTTGGAGGTGTTCATCCTGTTGAACGTTATCAAGCTAATGCTTTCCATCCAGGTATGCAGGCCATTATTGATAAATATGGTATTCAGGATAAGATTATTTTCCATGGTCAGTTATTTGGGGATGCTTTAGATGATGTGTTTAATCAAAGTTGTTTTGCTATTGGTAGTTTGGCGAGACATCGTAGTGGCATCACTGTCATCAAGACCCTGAAAAATCGTGAGTACGCCACTCGGGGAATACCTTTTATTTATAGTGAGCAAGATAGTGATTTCGACAAACAGCCCTATGTGATCAAAGCCCTGCCAGATGAGTCTCCGATAGATGTGCCTCAGATTCTGGATTTTATTGACCAGCATCATTTCCAACCAGAAGAGATTCGTAGGACGGTGCAACATCTGTCTTGGAAGATTCAAATGCAGAAAGTTCTCGATGAGGCGTGAATGTTATGATTCAATAACCTGTTTCCAATCATTGATAATTTGCTTGATATCAAACCTATCAGCGATCTCTAAAGCCTCTTTTGATTTTTCTTTCCAATGAATTTGGGTGGCTTTTTCTAAAGCTTGAGCTAAATCGTTGACATCGCCATTTTTGAAATAGAGACCGAATTCCCCCATGATTTCCTTACTCATAGGTAAGTCTGATGAAACAATAGGGAGTCCATGTGACATCGCCTCTACCAAAACCAAAGGCATTCCTTCCCATCTGGAACTGAGAACATATATTTGGGCTTTGGAATAATACGTTTGGATATTGTTAGTAAACGGATGGATTTTAACTCTTTCGCCTAAATTGTATTTATGGATGAGTTCTTTATACATAGGCTCTTCAACACCTTCTCCAACGATATCTAATGTCCAGTTCGGGTTCTTTCCAGCAAACAAGTGAAATGCTTCAATCAGTAAATCAAACCCTTTGTGAAGATGCGAAAAACGGCCAATGGCTAATAAACTATGTGAACTACCTTCGGATAGTTCGCCTGGTATTAAGGTCAGAGGATTATAGATGACCTTTGGGTGGAAATGGTGATCATACTTTTGATAAGTCTCGGCATCATGTTTGCATAGAACAATTACTTCATCTAACTTCTGGAATTGATATACGTAATGCCGTTTTCTATCTGCGCCAATATATAAAGAGGTGTCGCTAAACAATGCCTCAAAGGAATTGTGTATCCAGCCAATCAATTTCGTGTTTGGCAAATCTGAACGGAGAGTCGCTAATCTGGCAGCTAGAGGGGCATGAACGCCAATAATGACATCGTATTGCCCCTTTTTTAACTCATTAGCCAATGCGGATCTAAGCGGAGCAGGAAAAGAATTTTTCGCATATAAATATGACGTCCATTTTGATTGGAGGTGACATTTCAAATAAAAACCACTATACAGCTTATACAATTTTATCTTCCAGTTCTTTATGATGGGATATCTGAAAAATCGATATGTAATATTTGAATGACCTAAATCATACAATTCAGGATTATATGATTCTGGTTTGTCAAATGTCACAATTGTAACTATATCATCTTTTGCCAATTCTTTGGCAATTACTGCAGTTACTCGTTGTACTCCTCCAATTGAGAAGATGGAGTCTGTTAAAAAGCAAATTTTACTCATTCTAAATGCAAAAATACAAATAAATATAGATATTTCCAAATATTTTTCTTACTTTTGCAAAATAATAGTTACTTTTAGATAATGTCTGTTGATATGCGATATAAAATAGTCTATTGCACCCCCGCTTTATATATGGCTGGAGGAGTGGAACGTGTCTTAACATTGAAGGCAAACTATTTTGCAGAACATTTTGGATATGATATTACCATTATATTGACTGAAGGAAAGGACAAACCACTTTTTTATCCACTTTCCGATAAAGTGAAAGTCATTAATTTGGATATAGGTTTCGAGGAATTATGGACATGTTCTTTTCTTAAAAAAGTGTTCGTTTATCTAAAGAAACAATATCTTTTTAAGAAGTTACTAAAACAAGAACTTTTACGTATTCGTCCTGATATTACTGTCAGTTTATTAAGACGTGAAATTAACTTTCTCACATCCATTAATGATGGCAGTAAGAAAATAGGAGAGTTGCACGTTAATCGGTCGAACTATCGTAATTTTGAACAAGGAGATACGAATGTAATAAAGAATCTCTTTTCAAAATTCTGGATGAATAGTTTGGTAAGGAACTTAAAACGTTTAGATAAGTTTGTTGTTTTAACCGAAGAAGATAGCCATAATTGGACAGAACTGGACAATGTTGTTGTTATTCCTGACCCATTGACTTTTTCTTCTTTATCTATTAGTCCTCTTAGTGAAAAACGTGTCATATCTGTTGGAAGATATGTCTATCAGAAAGGATTTGATTTATTGCTTCAATCCTGGTCGAAAGTGGAGAAAGAATGTCCAGATTGGAATTTGACCATTATAGGACAGGGTAATCGTTTGGAATACGACTCGTTGATAGATAAACTTCATGTTGACAGATCCCGGTGTAAACTGATGGGACCAACAGATAATATTCAGGATGAATATATGAAAAGTTCTTTGTTGGTCATGAGTTCACGTTTCGAGGGTTTTGGAATGGTGCTCGTTGAAGCTATGAGCTGTGGACTACCAGTTGTTTCATTTGATTGCCCTTGTGGTCCTAAAGACATTATTCAAGATCATGTTGATGGATTATTAGTAGAAAAAGGGAATGTGGAAAAGTTATCGGAGGCAATTATTTGGATGATACATCATCCAGAGCAGCGCAAAGCTATGGCAAATAAAGCTGTTGAGAATGTGCAACGTTTTAGAATTGACCAGATAGCAGAGAAGTGGAAATTTTTATTTGAAACTCTATTAGCATGAATTACAAGGTTACAATAGGAATACCAGTATACAAAGCTGTTGACTACATTGCGAGAACGATGGAGTCAGCTCTTTCTCAGACTTTTGCAAGTGTAGAATATCTGATTGTTGATGATTGTGGTAATGATGGCACAATTAATATTGTTGAGCGTTTTCAGAAAGAGCATCCAAGAGGTAAGGATATCCGTATCCTATACAACAAACAGAACCTCGGGGTTGGCAAAACTCGTAACATTATCTTGGATCAAGCACAAGGAGAATATCTCTTTTTCTTGGATTCAGATGATATATTAGAACCTGATGCAATTGAAAAAATGGTGAGAGCAGCTCGTCAATGTCAGGCAGAAGTTGTTTATGGTTCATGGATTCGTGTAGATAATGTACATCATTCGCCTACACAGCATAATCACTATCCAGACTTGCAGCTTCTGGGATCAGATGAATTGGCGATGTATGCATTCAAAAATTATTCATCTTTTAGAATATCAGTATGTAATGCACTTTTTAGTCTTAACTTAATCCGATCTAACCAGTTACGTTTCTTTAATACAAGCTATTGGGAAGACTTGGCGTTTACTTATGATTTAGTACCGAAAGTTAACAGGGCTGTGCTTCTTTCAGATATAACATATTCTTATTTATGTCGTCCAGGATCTTTGTCTCAATATCAAAATCGGGAAATTGTCCAAAAAAAGGAGATACAAGCAAATGTGTTAACAATAGATTATCTTAAAGGAAAATCCCTGTCTTATTGTGATAAAAACTATTTCCCATATCTATGTTATAATTTGGAAATGAATAGTTTTTATATTGTGTGTTATGTTTTACAATTTAACCATAAAATAGAACATACTATTGAATACAAAGAGTTACGTGATTATATGCGTTACCCTGTGAGTCTTTCAAAATTAGTGCACTTCAAGGAAAAAAGGATACAATGTTTGACTCTTTGGGTAATAGCACACTTGCCTTCATTTCTTTTCATTATATCAATTAGGTTTTTTTTATTGTTGTTGCGTTCTAAGCGAGTTTAAACATTTCTATTTCATCTACAAAAAGTATTAAAGATATGCGTATCCTTTATATATATTCAGAACTAACAATTAAGGGAGGGGCCGATAAAATTATCATTGAAAAGGCCAACTATTTTGTTCGACATGGTTATGAAGTAACGATTGTCACAGAATCACAGATGGGACGCCCGTTGGCATTTCCATTAGATCCGAATGTTAGACACATTGATATGGGACTAGATTTCAATGAACAATACCGACATGGTAGTCTACGGCGTCTGTGGATTTATTTAAAGCTGATGAGTCGATATAAAAAAAGATTGTCTGCAGTTCTAAGGAAAGAGAATGCAGATATAGCTATTACAACATTAGGACGTAGTATTGGTATATTGCCATATGTTAATGATAAAAGTATAAAAATAGGTGAGGCACATACTACCAAACGAAATCTTCGTAGCCTCCATATGTTAGAATATCGAGGTGGAATATACAAATATGCAGCTAGATTTTTGAGATGGAAGATGGAACGTGATATTTCTCACTTAAAGGCTCTTGTTTTGCTAACTCCTGAGGATGCAAATGATTGGAGTTCTACAGTCAAAACTCATGTAATACCTAATCCAGTTTCTCTGATTCCTTCTATATCTGCATCACTAAAGAATAAACAAGTATTGATGGTCGGACGTTATAATGATGCGAAAGGTTATGATTATTTGATTGATGCCTGGGAAATTGTTCATCATAGACATCCTGATTGGATCTTGAATGTTTATGGATCAGGGGAACTATATGATCAGGTTGTAAAGTGGATTTCTGTTAAGAATCTTGAGGGAACTATTATCCTCCATGAGCCAACATCAAAAATAATGGATAAGTATCTAGAAAGTTCGATTTGTGTGTTGAGTTCTCGATATGAAGGTTTCTCTCTGGTTATTGTAGAGGCAATGGCATGTGGTGTTCCATGTGTTTCTTTTGATAGTCCTCATGGTCCTCGCAACATTATTCGGAATGGTGAGGATGGAATACTTGTTGAGTATCTGAACTCACAGGCACTTGCAGATGGTATTTGTTGTCTGATAGAGAATGTGGATCTTCGAAAAGAACTTGGTTCAAATGCTCGCAAAAATGTCATTCGTTTTTCAGAGGATGTGGTGATGAAACAATGGGATGAACTATTTAAATCTTTGACATTATGATGAATTGGATAAATAGCATAAACAATTATATTAAAGCCACAAAATACAATATAGGTTTTGTTGATGGTAATTTGGAATCTGTTATTGAAGGAAGTCGTATTCGTGTTAATTGGTTGAGACATAACTATCATGATCGTTGGTTTGCTGATCCATTTATACTTGACGTGACAGAATCAGACTTGGTCGTTCTTGTAGAAGAATGGTATGATCCTATACAAAGAGGTCGTATTTCCAAGTTGGTTATAGATAGAAAGACCTTCTGGCTTAAAGACTTGAAGGTAATGATAGACGATGGGACTCATTTGAGTTTCCCTGCTATTGAACGTGATGGCGAGGATATTTATATTCATCCAGAAAGTAGTGTTAAAGGAAAATTGGAAAATTATAGGTATAATAAGGATAAAGACTGTTTTGAAAAATGTGGCATTCTTTGTAATTTACCATTGACAGATTCTGTTACGACTCAAAAATTTGGACAGAAACTAATGTTTTCTACAAAATTGCCTGATGCGAATGGAAAAGAGTTAGGGATATACGTGTGGAATGAAGACATAAATGAATATGTTGAAGATTGTAGTTACAGTTTTGAAGAAAATTTGTCTAGAAATGCAGGCAATCTTTTTACATATAAAGGCATGATTATTCGCCCAGCCCAAGTATGTATAAAATCTTATGGTGACGCAGTATCATTGCAGGAGGTGTCTAATAAAGATAATCGATGGCTTTTTAAGGAACTAATGCGCATTTACTCTCCGCATCCTGATCTAGATTTGGGATTCCATACTTTTAATGTGTATAAGGACGTTATTGTTGTAGATGCAATTGGTTATCGACATGCACTGTTATGTCATATTCTAAGAAAACTTAAACATATCTTTGATTGATTACTATATTTAGTGATATGAAAGTGGTATATGTCAATAGAATATTTGCAGTTTGGGGAGGACTGGAAAGAGTCTGGGCTGATAAGATGAACGCTTTGGCTGAGATTCCTGGTTATGAAGTTTGTCTTGTTACGACAGACCAAGGGAATCATAAAATTCCTTACGCTCTTAATGAAAAGGTACAGCATATTGACCTTGGCATACGCTTTACTCAACAATATCAGTACAAAGGCCTGAGGCGTTATTGGATATATAGAAAGTTGGTAAAACTGTTTCGAGATAAGATGAAAGTCTTTCTGGAAGCAGAAAGGCCAGATATCCTAATCACTAATGCTTCAGAATTTGCAGATTTTGTTGTAGAGTGCAAAGGCGACATACCTCTGGTGGTTGAGAGCCATGGAACATTTGATCGTCCTTTCCATATGCAGGAAATGACACTCTATAATCGAATCAAACGCTATTTCCATAATAGAGCTTTAAGTAAGGTGGACCGGATTGTGGCATTGACACATGGAGATGCAGAACAATGGAGAACAATTAACCCGAATGTGTCAGTTATTCCCAATATTGTAACAATGAATGACACCAATGTCTTTAGCGATTGTGAGGCGAAACGTGTTATTTTTGTTGGGAGAATGGACTCGCAGAAAGGTTATCAGTATCTGAATGCTATCTGGTGTATCGTTGAGAAACGTCATCCCGATTGGCGATTGGATATCTATGGTGAAGGCGCAGATTTGCCAGAGAATCATAATATGATACCACAAGGGAAAAATGTCTATCCTCATCCTCAGACATTAGATATCTTGGATAAATACAAAGAAAGCTCCATTCTCGTTCTGACATCGGTCTATGAGCCGTTTGGCTTAGTGATGCCAGAGGCTATGAGTTGTGGTATTCCTGTGGTAGCCTTTGATTGCCCTTATGGCCCATCTAATATCATTACGAATGGTAAAAATGGCTTCCTGATTGATTGCTATGATGTTGAGGCTTTTGCAAATCATCTATGTCTGCTGATGGAAAATAAAACCTTGAGAAAAGAGATGGGGCAGAATGCTATCCTTTCCGCTCAACGTTATACTAAAGATAAAATAATTCCCCAATGGATTAATCTTTTTGAAAGTCTTATTGTTTAATCATTATAGTTAAGTTTAAGTTATGGCTTGGTACGAAAAATATCTCAGTATATACGGAAAACCATTTAGTGAAGTTCCTCAAGAGATTATTGATGGCACTCGTGAGCGTTTGGCTGCAATGCAGAGTGATAGTCCTTTAGTGAGCATTGTTGTTATTGCATATAATGAAGAACGTAGGTTGACATCATGTTTATGGTCATTATCAGAAATGTGCTCTGACTATCCATTGGAATTGCTTGGAGTTAACAATAACTCAAAAGACAGAACTGAGGATGTCTTTAATTCGCTTGGTCTCCCATATTATAATGAATCTAGACAAAGTCCTGGATTTGCCCGCCAGTGTGGTTTAAACTACGCAAAAGGAAAATACTATTTTTGCATTGATGCAGACACTTGTTATCCTCCTCAATACATCAATCTTATGATGAAAAAGTTGACACAGAGTAATGTGTCCTGTGTTAGTTCATTTTGGAGTTTCTTTCCAGATAACAATCATTCGAAGATTGGATTACATGTTTATGAATTAATACGCGATATGTTTTTATATGTTCAACACTTTAATCGACCAGAGTTATGTGTAAGAGGGATGGTTTTCGCTTTTAAAATTGAATATGCTCGACAGGTTAAGATAAGAACTGATATACGTAGAGGAGAAGATGGGTCATTAGCTCTATCTTTAAAAAAATTCGGTAACATATCTTTTCTCTATAACTGTAAAGCCAGACCAGTTACCGGTTATGGTACTATTGGCAATCAGTCCATTTGGAGAAGTTTTATTGAACACGTAAAAATCCAAGGGAAGGGCCTTACACGTATTTTCCATAAGACCGATCATTACGAGGACACTGAAGATAATCTGGTAAAGAATAAATAGTGTTTTTATTTGCTAATCAAATAATCAAATTGGTAACACCAATTATGTAGGGCATATGTTCTACCTTGTATTTCGACTTTTTGGTTGTCACCCTGGGAGTCCCGCAGATTTCCTCTTGGTCCAACTCGCCATCCGTTTTTTGAATACCATCCATTTATGGCATAGCGTATCTTGCATCCAATAGGAGATTCTTTACATTTGATAATAATTGTGTTATCAGATAAATTTACTTCAGAAATAATGTCAGTATTATCTTCTTTAATAACATTGAAACCATAATTCTTCGCTTTTCTTACAGAAATTGTGTCAAAGCATAAGGGAGGACAAGGTACATTAAAATGTAAGCGTATCTCGTTATCTTTGATCTCTGTATTTGTAGGTATTACTCCTATAAAACGTTTCTCGTGATGAAGCAGATTAAGAACCGATCTAGCTACAAGATAACCAAATCTTTTTTGACTAACACCATCAGGGTGCAATGACTCATCCACGTATGAATATGGATACATTGGCCCACTAGCCCAGAATACAGAATCGTCTCTTATAAGTTCCATTTGGGCTTGTGGCGTTTGGCCTTCTGTACCTCTGAAAAAGTTAGGTTTGTATCTTGTTCCTTTAGTGACAATATTTGATTGATAACAGATTATTCGGATGTCATTTGATTGATGCGTGATTTCTTTAATGTCGATATTTAAATCTAAATAAATCTGTTTCAAAAGAGTCTTGTAATCGGTCTCTGGATAATCGGCAATGTCAGATTCTCCTTGCATCCAGCAAATCGCAGGTATATTGAAATCCCACCCTTTTTCTTGAGCTTCTTTATAAGCACAGGTTATTTCTTCTAAGAATTTATGGTAAGGCAAAGAGCCTTTCATCAGTTTTTTTATGGGCTGCATGCCGAGTCCTCCAGGAAAGATACAGACAATAGTGTCTTCTCCAGTCTTTGAAGCGAGAGATTCTGCCATACCATAGATGGACAACTCAAAAGAACGTTTGTCATAGTGAAGAAGTCTTTTAATATGTTGTTTCAATCTGCTGGTAGGATCAAAATAGCCGAAACCATAGTCTAAATGCTCTGTAACAATTCTGCCATTATAACTGATGCAAAGTGAGTCGAAATCTGTAATTCGTGTTGCTTCTTCGCCAAGTGCATAGCTTTGACCATAAACAGGAATACATATTACGACTTTGTGACCATAATCAGCATTCTTTCCCTTGATATGGAAATAGGTGCATAAACACAATAGGGTAATAACTATAATTACGAATAGTTTATAGAGGTGTTTCATTTCAATATATTTGAAGTATGCTGCAAAAGTACAAAAAAAGAAGAATAATTTAAACTTTGTTGGACAATTTTTTTATTTTTCCGATTGTTTTATGTATTTTTGCAGCAAAACTATATATAATGAAAAGTTTTAGAGAATTAAAAAAGTTGGCAAAAGAAGAACAGAATGTGCCTAAGATGAAAGTGGCTTTACTTGGTGATACTGCCACCCAGTTGTTGGTAACAGCGATTAGGGGAGAAGCTGCTGATAGAGGCTTGTCACTTGATATATATGAAGGAGAATATAATCAAGTGGAACGCCAACTGATGGATCCGACAAGTGAGTTGTATGAATATGATGCAGAGATAACGATTATATTTCAGTCAACACATAAGTTGGGGGAATATCATAGTTCCTTATCAATAGAGAAACAGGAACAGTTAGCAGATGACCGACTGTCTTTTATATTGTCTTTATGCGAGAATCCATCTTTTGCAAATAAGAAGATCATCTATTTCAATTATCCAGAGATAGAAGATACTGTGTTTGGTAGCTATGCTAATAAAGTGGTATCTTCCTTTTCATATCAGGTACGTAAGTTAAATTATGAATTGATGAATCTCGCCAGGCAATACCCAAATCTGTTTATTTGTGATATAGCTGGTTTGCAGAATTTGTATGGCAGGCAGTTTATGTTTGCCCCCAATGTCTATATGACAACAGAAATGGTGCTTAGTGTCAATGCACTTCCGTATGCTGCTTCAAGGGTGGTGGATATTATTGCTGCTATCAAGGGCCAATTTAAGAAATGCCTGATTCTCGATTTGGATAACACGGTTTGGGGTGGAGTGATAGGTGATGATGGCTTAGAAGGCATCGAATTGGGACATGGCTTAGGCATTGGAAAGGCTTTCACAGAATTCCAGATGTGGGTCAAGAAACTGAAACAGCGTGGTATCATCATCTGTGTGGCTTCCAAGAATAATGAAGATACTGCAAAAGAACCTTTTGAGAAGCATCCAGATATGGTGTTGAAACTTGATGATATTGCTGTATTCCAAGCAAATTGGGAGACCAAAGTTGACAATATCCGTACTATTCAGAGTATCTTGAATATTGGCTTTGACTCTATGGTATTCCTGGATGATAATCCTTTTGAACGGAATATGGTTCGTGAAAATATTCCAGGAATTATGGTACCGGAGCTTCCTGACGACCCTGCTATGTATTTGGAATTTTTGTATTCACTGAATCTGTTTGAGACAGCATCTTATAGTAATGCTGACAAAGACCGTACGAAACAATATCAGGTTGAAGCCAAGCGCGTATCTCTATCAAAGACCTTCACTAATGAGGCTGATTTCCTGAAATCTTTGAATATGATCTCTACAGTGTCTGGTTTTACAAAATTCAATACACCCAGAATTGCACAGCTTTCTCAGCGAAGTAATCAGTTCAATCTTAGGACAGTCAGATATACAGAAAAGGATATAGAGTCAATGGCAAAGGATTCTGATGTAGTTGATCTGAGTTTTACGTTGGAGGATAAGTTTGGAGATAACGGACTTATTGCTGTTGTCATTATGAAGAAACAAGATGATGAGACGTTGTTTGTTGATACATGGTTTATGAGTTGTCGTGTTTTGAAACGTGGTATGGAAAACTTTACGTTGAATACGATGGTAGAGTATGCAAAAGAGAAAGGTTATAAAAGAATAATAGGAGAGTATATTCCGACTCCAAAGAATAAGATGGTAGAGCAGCATTATCCTAATCTATGTTTTTCTGCCATTCATTCTGCAGAAAGTTCGCAATATATCTTGGATTTGGAGAGTTATTCGCCAAGAGAGTGTTACATTATTAAAAAAGAAGTGAAATGAACATTGATTGTAAAATAGAGCATATCGGATATGTGACAAAGCATATCGAGAAGACAGCAGTATCTTTTTCTATTTTAGGATATGTGGCAGAGGATGTTGTTAATGATGATACCCAGAAAACGCGTATTTGTTTCCTGAGAAAAGAGGGAGAGGTAACTATAGAATTGGTGGAACCATATCCGGAAAACGAGACAATGCTCAAGATGCTAAAGAAAGGCACAACACCTTATCATACTTGTTATATGGTGCCTGATATACAAGCAGCCTATACACAATTAGTGGAATTGGGTTTCACACCATTGTTTCCGCCTGTTGAGGCTCCCGCTTTTGACAATAGGTTAATTTGTTACTTCTGGAAAAATGATATTGGTCTTATTGAGATGGTTGAGCAAATTCAAGGTGAGTAGAAATTTTCTTTTTTAATTCTTTGCTGATTATCTCAGAGTAGATTTCTGAACCTTTTCTGTTGAGATGTCCAAAATCATAGTAAAATTTTGCATGTCCTACGAACGTAGTATCTCTATAGTGATCAATGAATGGGATATCGTACTTTGCTGCTAATTCTCTAGGAATTTTGAAAACGTCTTCCTTTGAACAGACATACATAGGTGATACAATCATTAAAAGCTGAATATTCTTTTGCTGACAGTCTTTGATGAACCTTTCCAATAAGGTTACACGTTCCTGATCTACTGGGAATGGGTATTCTTCTGATTCTACGCCTGTTGTGTCTAAAACACCATCAAGGGGCTTCCATCCTTTTAGACTTCTGTCCATAGATCCTAGTTTCCCAGTGATAAGATTCGGAAGATTCCCTGTATATCTATATACCCAGGAAAGTTGATATGCCAAATAATTACCAGATAGCTTCAGCATCTCATCACATGCATCGCTCATCCCACAATACGGTGCCAAGGATCCTGCTCTTTCCTTTCCTGAAAATGGTGTGTCTCTGAAATCGCAAGGGTGGATTTCTAACAGAATAACTTTTGGGGTGTATCTTGATAGAATATTACCTAACAAGCCATAGTGATAAAAGATATTCTTAATACCCCAGTCGGCTGCATTATAACAAGTTATACCTAATTCTTTCTCAAAAATCGAAGGTACATAATGATGAAGGCATCTAGAACTGCCCATAAATAATAGGGAATCTCTGGTGCTCTCATTTGAATAGCTGATTTTGTATTCATCTGTGGCATTTGAAATTCTATAGAGATATCTAAGCCCCAACCCCAGACTTCTGTCAATCACAAGGAATAGGCAAAGTATAATAACAATATGCAAAAATAGCTTCTTCATCTTAGAATTGGAAATAGATAAACTGGTTATTGTCAAATACGCCAAATAGCAGGATACAGATGATTTCTATTGTGACGGTCAGCTCCCATCGCCAGCGTTCTGCCCATGTTGGAAGATATATCTTTTTCTTTGGGAACCACTCCTCTTGAATGTCCACATAGATAAGGACTATAGAACAGATGGCAGCATTAACCATCGTAGACATATCTGTAAACAATCCTCCATTCCAGTTGGAGAAAATGGTTCTACAGACGTGGAAGAACTCAGTCATATCCGCAGAATGAAAAAGCATCAATCCGAAGGTTACTATAAAATAGATGCTTACCATTTTGAATATATATGGCATCTTTGGCCATCCTTTTGCATTAACTTCTATATTCCTCTTTTTAAAGAATTGGCCACTAACCATCAGTGGTATATACCAAAGCCCATGATATAGGCCAAAAAGAAGAAATGTCCAGTTTGCTCCATGCCACATGCCTATAAATGTCATGTTAAGCATGATAGCTATGATAGTTCCGTTTACACCGAGTTTTCTAAACTTAATATTTAGTGGTAGGAATACATAATCTGTCAACCAACTGGTCAGCGACATATGCCAACGACTCCAATAGCCTGCAATATCTGTTACAAAGAAAGGACGTTTGAAGTTTTCTGCAACTTTGAATCCCAGAATCAGTGCAACTCCGATGGCCATTTCGCTATAACCAGCAAAATCTGCATACATCTGGAATGGATAGAGTAGGGAGGCAAATATGATAGATATAGCAGAGTGGTGTTCGTAATTATTCCAAATAGCACTAACGTAGATGTCCAAGCGGTCTGCTATACACATTTTAAGGAACATACCCCATAAGACTCTTCTAAATCCTATTAAAAAGTTATCAGGATTAAATAATCTGACTAGATTAACTTGTTTCAGAAATGGCTTGGGACGATCTATTGGGCCGGAAAGAATTGTTGGGAAGAATGAAATGTAATTTGCAAAACTAATGGCGTTTTTTTCTGGTTGAATCTTTCCGTTATAGATATCCAGTACATAACTCATCAGTTTAAACGTAAAGAAACTGAGACCAATGGGAACCACAAGGTGTATTGCCGTCCAGCTCAAATGGATGTTAAATAAAGAGGCAAATGATGTTATAGATTCTGCAAAGAAATTGAGATATTTGAAATAGAAAAGTGCTCCAATACCAACAATAACTCCAATATTTGTAACAATGGCTGCTCTTTTTTCATCCTCCTTGTCTAAATAGTAGGCAACTCCCTTACCAAGAAACCAGAAGACAAATGTTAAGATGACAAGTAGAAGTGTCATCTTAATATCTACCTGAGAATAAAACCAATATGAGCTTAGCAGCAAAAACATATTTTGTAGCTCTTTCTTTTGTTGGCATAAATAGTATATGACTATAACAACAAGAAAGAACCACAAAAAGGTTAGGGAGTTGACAACCATAAAGACTTAGACTTTCTTTTGAATGCAATCAATCAAATCCCCCACATTATCCCATGATAGGATTTCGCGTGATTTGAATTCAATACCGAAAGATTCTTCCATTGCAGCCACTAATTGAATATGACTGAGTGAATCCCAACCTTCTACATCTTCTGCTGTTGTATCGTCAGTCAACACAAGATTCTCCTGCTCCAACTCTTCACGGAAGATTTCTTCAACGCGCTTTAAAATATCATTCCTTTCCATATAAAATATATATTAATGTTGAACTTTAAATCCCATCTTCATCGCCATTTGTAGCACAGCTTTAGTTTTATCTATAGAGAATTCATCTGATATCGAGGAATGTGTTCCTATTATGACAAACAACTTCCTTTCTTTCGCTTTTTCAAGCCACCCTCTTGTCCCTTCTAAATCCGTATTCTTTGTAATCATCAGCCTTCCTAACTGAAAAACCATTGTGTCAGGATTCAAAAGATTTGCCCCTGTCACCATTTGATAGCCTTTATCTTTAATGGCATTTCTGATGGCCCTGTTGTTAGCCCCATGTGGTGAAACAATATAATTGATATTCCTCATATCAAATTGATTCTTTTGTAACCACTTCTCACTTTTTTCTATGTCCGTAACAACTTTTTTGTATGTCCAATTCCGCCAGTCATCATGATTATATCCATGTAAAGCAATTCCATATCCATGCCTCTGCCAACATTTTAAAGAATCTACAATTTTCTCGTCCATAAGATTTGGCACAATGGCAAATGTTGCTTTCAATTGTAGTTCATCACAAAGTTGTTTAATACAAAATATACCATTTCCACAGTCATCGTCTATGAGTAATAGCTCTGGATTCGCATCCTTTGCCTGTATATGCCAACTATTGAGAATCCATAGATATACTGTTTGTTTAGTCCAGTCACCAATGACTATTGATTTACTAATACAGATAGGCAATATGAATATGGAGGCAATTCCAAAGACTATCAGCAAAAATATTATTTTCTTTTTTATTGTTATCACAGTGCAAAAGTATGAAAAAAGAATGGTATATCCAAATTTTATTTGCTTTTTCTTCCAATTAGAATGGGAGAATGGTTCTTCGTCCAGAGGATGATTGGATAGAGAATGCCAACAATAGCAATGGTGACAGTCAGTGCTTCATACCAGTTATAACAAATGGTTCCATTATTGTTTTGGATATATTCAAGCATATAATTAATAGCTGTAATGACAACGATGTGAAGTCCGATAATCACTAGGGTACCAATTGAAAGATTTATAGTTACTTGCGGCTTATAGTGGCACAGCAACTTGCAACCATAAAGTATGCCAAAGAGAAATCCGATGTTTGATGGATAGAAAAGGGCAATGTGTAGGATGTGCTGACCAGCTCTGAAAGCTTGAAGATGCCAATGGAAGAATAGAATACTAAGGCATAGACAGGTCATAAACCCAATCAAATCACGACTTATCTTGATATCTCTGAATAATAGTTTTTGCCCGAATACATAACCTAAATAATAATAAGGTAGTCGCCTAAAGATGCCCATAGGGGTCAGATTAGGTGCAAAAAAGTAGTATTTATTAGCTGTATATAGAATAACGGATATGATACATAGCGAGATCATGATCTGATGCAGATAGCGAGTCTTCCTGCATAAGTCGATGGTGATATGCATAAAGAGAATGGCAGGTAGATACCATAATGGCCCATTTAGCGGTTCGCAGAAAGAATTTTTATGCTCGAATAGTAGTGCTCCCCAGATAGGGCGCATGGCTTGGAAGAGGTCTGGCATACAGCCATTAAGCATATAGATCTTAACCAGCCAATAAGGATAGACAATAGCATTATAAAAGAGGTAGGGTAGGATGAGGCTATACCAGTATTTCTGCCAGTTCGCCTTGTCACTACCATGATCTTTCTTCAGATAGCCAGAAATAAAAAAGAAGATGGTAATAAGATTGGCTTGTAGGAATCGATAATAGAACCAATCCTGCGATTGCGGCAGATGGCAGAATACCACACAGCAAACCGCTAATGCCTTAGCCCAATCAATCCAAATGATTCTCTCTTTCATACTGCAAAGATACGAATAAGTGAGCAATAATCCAAATTATTCCTCCAAATTATCCAAGATTTTGTGAAAAATCTTGTACCTTTGCATTCGTAATGGCGAAGCAGAGAATAGAATATATAGATGCGATGCGAGGATTTACCATGATTCTCGTTGTCTATTCACATGTCTGCAGCCTTTGTCTGGGGGATATGTGGATGGGGGGGAATGATATTTTTTTTCTGTTCCGTCTTCCATGTTTCTTTTTTATTAGTGGCTGGCTGTTTGAAAATACGGATCGTGAATGGAATAACATATCCGTCAAAACCACTGTTCGTCACAAATTTATGGTACAGATTGTACCTACCTTTATTTTCCTATTGTTGTTGGCACCTCCACCAGTTTTTTTCTCTCGACTTGGTGCCACAAAGGGAGGTTATTGGTTTACCTTTGCCCTTTTTGAATTCTTCTTGCTGACCATCTTTTCTGAGAAATATCTAAAGAAGTGGGGTGGGGTGTTTGCACTTATCATCTCTGCTGCAGCTTTCGGATACGATGTCTATTACAATCGCTTTTTTAATAACCTGGGTTTGTTGACAGATATACTTGGTTTTCTGAGTTTCATGACCTGGCGTTATTTCCTTTTTTTCTATGCAGGAACCTGGGTGAAACGCCACTTTGAAGTTTTCGTCCGCTGGACTAATAAACTGTGGGTTATTATTTCACTCCTTTTGGGATTTACAACTATTGTTTTATTGCCACATTCAGACAATGCTTTTAGTGAATATCTGATTTTCGCTATTGGCGGCCTCTTGGGATTGACGATTGTGTTTACCACTTTTCGTATATTGGCCAGATATCTTTCAAAAGACAGATGGTTGGGGCGTGGTTTGCAATATATAGGCACGCGAACTTTAGATGTGTATCTTCTCCACTATTTCTTACTACCTAAAATCCTTATCCTATATAGCGATCAACTTCAGGCTTATAATAACCGCATGTTGGATTTTTTGGTTGCTATGACATCTGCTCTTGTTGTTACAGGCCTTTGTTTGTTAGTCAGCTATCTAATCCGACTCAATCCCTTCCTCGGGCATTATCTCTTTGGAGTCAAATATGATAAATATCGTGCTTAATTTGTGTAATTAATGTTAATTTCTGCCGATTTGTAGTACTTTTCTTCTTGTTTGGGAGATTTCTTCGTATATTTGCCGACAATAAAACAAATTTTTAAAATATATTTTTATGAAAAAGTTAAAAGTATCCGCAATGCTAGGCTTGCTGTTACTTGCAAGCTGTAGTAAAAGTGTTGACTATTATGAACCAGAGCCAACTCCAACCCCATCTCCTTCAACTGTTGAAGACCCTAAGCAACATGCAGAAAGAGTACTAGGTTTCACCATTCCTTCAGACCAGGATTGGATTTCAACGACCAAAGGAACCGTCAAGGTAAATGTTACCTCTTCGGTTAAGAGTGTTGCTATTATGGCAATGGTTAGTCAGACTGATGAAAATGGTGAATCATTCAATTCCATGACTGTTTTGAATGAGGTTGAGACCAATAATCAGTCTTCTCTTACCATCAATTATGATACTCCTTCAAAGGTAGAGGCTCTCTATGCTGCATTCTACACAGATTCTGGATGTAAGTATGAGAAGATAGAAGGTAGTTCTGTATCGTTCACTCAACCTGCTATGACTAGAGGTTCAACGGATGTATTTGAGTTTCCTTCTGGCGAATTTTCAATAGCCTCCATAGAATCATCTTATGCAGCACAACGTACTGGATATCTGGTTAGTGGTGTTTCTGATGAGAAGTTATATTCGTTTAATGACTATGCAGGCTTAAGGATAGACGCGCCAGCTTATTCAGAAGCCTATGCCAACCGTTTGAGAGATTTGCTTTTCTCATATTTCCCCAATGGCAGAAGTCATAAGAATATTACGAAGGTGAGAGCAAGTGGTTATTCAGATGATAATGCCTATCGTATGACTACTGGTGAAAATCAGCCTATCGTGGTTTGTCCTATCTATAAGAATGATGGCGGTTATAAGGAGGTTATTAACTCTGATTTGTACTATTATTATTTCAAACCAGCAGATTTGGAGAGTGCTAGTAATAAGGTGGCTTTCCTGCAGAACCTGCCTAAGTATAAGCTGATTCCTTTAGGTGATCATTTTGTTGGCGATAAGGATGATGTGCTCGCTAAGACTGCTGGCTATGCCTGTCTCTATTTTGGCGATGGCGCTCCCCAGGAAGGACAGAAAGGTACCTTTATATTCCCTGCAGGTTATAAGATTGGCTTTATGGTTCGAGCCAAAACTGATGCAGAAAATGGAGTGAAGAAAGGTGAACTTTATTTTGATGGAAGATTGAACACCAAGATTAATACAGATAAAGGGTTTAACTTTAAAAGTTCTGGTTTGGCGAATGGTGATCCACGTGCCACATGGTTTAAAATGGAAGACAGAATTTTGCTCTGTTGGGAGTCTGGAACAGATGGCGACTTCAATGATATCCTGATGGAGGTTGAAGGAAGTGTAACAGATCCTGATGTCGTTCTTGAGTTTGACCATAATACTTATACTTTCTGTTTCGAAGACAGACAACTGGGCGATTACGATTTGAATGATGTTGTTATTAAGGCTAAGCGTCTTGACAAGACTCATGTAGAGTATTCTATCGTAGCCTGCGGTGCGCAAGATCAGTTGTATGTAAAGAATATTAATGCTGGTGTTATCACAGATAATGCCGAGGTTCATTCACTCTTCAATAAAGGAACCAACCAGTTTGTTAACACAGAAAGTGGTGCATCTTATGTTGATCCAGTTGTCGTTGTTAAGGAGGTTGGTGAGTCGTTCAGCTTCTTGGATGAGGCTACGCAGCCTTATCTCTATGACAAGACAACAGATTTGGAGGTAAAATTGGCGAAGAAAGGTGAAAAACCTCATGGTATTATGATTCCTTATGATTTCAAATATCCATTAGAACAGGTTTGCGTCAAAGATGCTTATACAGAGTTCGCAAACTGGGGAAAGAAAGACATTCTCTCTTCTAATTGGTACACAAAACCTGCCAAGGGAAAGGTATATACCAAATAATCATTCTTAAAGAGTTTTTTAAGATAGTGTGAAGTTACAACTTCACACTATTTTTTGTTTGCATCAGTAGAACAAACTACAAATAGATAATCACAAAGAAAGAAGCGATCCAGCCAAGGATGCAGAACTGGACGAAGTGATCCTTGATTAGACTCTTCGTGGGGGAGCCGCTCAAACCAAATACAATCATATTCTGCAGATAGCGAAGAAGTCCTGCAAGCACCCAACCGCTGGTGAGATAGACATAACGGGTACCCATCCGCTGGATGACTTCTGGCGACATGGTGTACATGATGTAGCAAACCAATGT
Source organism: uncultured Prevotella sp. (assembly GCA_946405145.1). Taxonomy (GTDB): domain Bacteria; phylum Bacteroidota; class Bacteroidia; order Bacteroidales; family Bacteroidaceae; genus Prevotella. Next base: position 116,570 of record CAMJGE010000001.1, on the reverse strand, counting down.
TACTGAGGCGATAATGGCAGTGGCCTCATTGATAAACGTTTTGTTGTAGCCAGTAATCGATACACGAGGCTTGGTGCCAGTCTGCTCATAGATGCGATAGTCGTCGTTGCGCTTGGTGAATGCCAGGAAGAGGGTCACTAGGAAGGTCATCATCACCAGCCAATGGGAAATCCATACATCCGTTGTCAGACCACCTGCCAGCACTCGCATGACAAAACCGATAGCGATGATTGATACGTCTAGGATAGCATATTGCTTAAGACGAATACAATAACCGATATTCATCAGCCAATAGCCTAGCACTATTATATATAAATAAGGTGTGTTGGGACTTTGAACCATTGGCAACAATACCATTGCGCCAATCATACTGAGTATCATCATCACGTAACCACTTCTGACAGAGACTTTTCCAGATGCTATTGGGCGAAGACGTTTCTTGGGGTGCAGACGATCAGCCTCCACATCTCTCAAATCGTTAAAGCAGTAGATGCTGCTTGAGATGAGACAGAAAGAGGCAAACGTTATAAACGTGGGCCAAAAATATTCTGGCTTCAACAGGTTGTTGCTGAAGAATATCGGAGCAAAGACAAAGATATTCTTTAGCCATTGCAGCGGACGCAGGAGTCGTAAATAATTAATCATCTTCAAAATTTCAACGGTGCAAAGATACGAATAAGCGAGTGAAATTCCAAATAACAGATGGATTTTATTTTAAAATCTGACGTTACTTTCACTCGAATCTCTTGAAATGCCCTTGTACAAAGGGCTGGAGGCGGGTGAGGGTAGATGATTTACCCTCACTCGTCTCCCACTCGACCCTCAAGCGATGGTCTTTAGGGGAATGACTTTGTAGTAGGATATATGTCCACGCTCTGTAAAGGCATACCCAAGTGCACGCATAGCTTTGCCTAAATAGACTCTAGTGCCAGTCGTTTTCTTCACCGTAGGATAGTGCTTAGTGATGATTTCCAACAGTTTGTCACTATTCATCGATTGGCCCACTTCTTCAGGATTCGGTTTGCGGAAGCAGATATTCACGATTTCGGCTATGTCCTTCTGCTCCATAAAGTCTTTGTTCAGCTCCTGAATACGGTTTACCTCTTCGTTGTTGAACCAATAAGGCGACTTCTGTACCCTGAGTTCATGCAGCACCTGAGCATACAGCTGCCCATAGTCAATCTCACCAGTGTTGTCAATATATTTGCCATCAGGAATCCTGATGCAGATAAATCGGCGCGAGCCAGTGGGATCTTTCAGCGGATGAAGAGTGTTAGTTGTAGCCACAAATGAAGCATAACGAGGGCGGTCTTCCTGTGAAGCTCCATAGATGGGACGTCCGTTTACCTTATTCTTACTGAGTGTCTGTTTTAGTGAGGCTTGCTGACTGTCTGGGATGGCATCCAGTTCGTCAAGGTTCACAAACAAGTCACTTGTCAAAGCCATTTCCTTGTCGAACTTGTTCGACAGGTTCAGGTGATCCAAATAGTACATTTGCAGATGAGGAGGGAGCAGGCGTCTGAAAAATGTTGTTTTTCCACAATTCTGAGCACCGATTAGGGTTGGGACGCACTCGTTGCCATGAAGGGTGTCCATCTGAAGCCAATGTGCTACAGCCGAGCGGAGCCAGGTCGCCAGATAGCCCATCAGCTCAGAATCCAAGCCAGGTAGCCGATTGAAAAGTTTTGCCACATGGTTCTCTCCATCCCATTGAGGCAGATGCTCCAAATAATCGGCAATGGGGTCGAAGGTGTCGATCTCGTTGGAGTTGATATACTCCACGATGTCCGACTTCGGAGAACCTTTCTTGCGGATGTTGTCACGCTTGGCACGGATAATAATGCTGTTAAGGGCTGGTTGAGTCAGAATCTCCCACTGAGGATCCTGACTCTCTGCAGGTCTGACCGCATATTCCACCTTACCGCTAAGTACGTTTCGGCGGAATAAATACTTTGTTGTGAGGTACAGTTCAATAGTGAGCATTCCCTCTTGAGAGTCTCCAAGAGTCTCTCCGTTAATAAGAATCGTCTGATTCATAGAAAAATAAAATTAAGTTAATTTTTTTAGTCCTCTTCCTTAATTCCTTTTCCTTAGTCTTAAATGCGGTGCAAAGATACAACATTTCTTTTGTGTGGGCAAATTTTAATGCCTCAAAATATGAATTTAACAAATCAATTTGTGTTTTCTTGTATGGGGGAGTGAAGGTAAAGTGGGGGAAAAGTGAGGGTGAAGTGAGAGAGGAGTGAGGGTGATAACTAGTCTTAATGCCGTATATTTATGCACGGTCGCATATTTATACATACTTTTTATCGGGATTTACTAGTAAACCTACCAGTAATTGTTTTATGCCTATGAAATTTTTACTATATAATTATATAGTAAAGTCAATTAGTTATTAAAAATCGTCGTTTTTCAATTTGCATAAATATGCGTTATGTGGTGGGGAGTAGAAAGTAAATTGATAATTATTTGCATTTTTCACATTTATTTCTTATCTTTGCGGCATTAATAGTAAATATTAGTTATGGTTAGTTTTAGTAGTATTTTTAGGAAGGCTTGTTTGGGATTTAGCCTTGCTGTTTTGTTGGCGGCGTGTGTTGACAAGTCTAAGTATGAAGGTCCTGGCTCCACAGAAGAAGAACCTGCGGTGAAAGTTCCTAATTCGTTCGACTTTTCTACAGTACAGAAAGTAAACCTCAGTGTAGATTATTCTGCCATTAAGACTTATGGTCCCGTATTCTTCGGTATTTATACAGAGAATCCTTTTATTATTCAAGAGGATGCTCCAGATGATCTGTGGAACGAGAACGTGAGTCCGATTTATGAAGACTATACTGAGAATAATGGAAAGTTTAATGCTGTGGTAGAATTGCCCGCATATGCAAAGCATTTGTATATTGCTACTGGTAACTTTTTTACAGGCATGATGCTGTTAGAGGCTGATGTGAAGGATGGTGCAGCTTCAGTTGTAGCTGAGGGGCATAAGGTTTATGCGGCTCGTGCAGCTACTCGTGCTGAAGGACCTGGTGAATCTACAAACAATATGTCAAAACTCAATCTGACGAATACTATTGGTGGCGTAAAAGAGAGAGTGTATAACGATTGGAAGAACTGGTTAGGTACATGGAACTCTGCTTCTGGTTGTCCAGACTATCTGCTTGACAAGGCAACTGCCGATTCAAAGTTGGTTATTAGTGAAGAAGAAATGGAGGGCTTGTATGCTGCTGTGGGTTCTGCGTTTGTATCTGGCAGCACTATGAATGATGAATATAGTTCTTATCCCGACCTTCTTCTTACTCAGGATTCAGAGGTTACCTTTACACTTTTGGGCGGAAGTACGTGCTGGAATTCTACGTTAGGTTATTATTATTATACTGATGACAAAAAGCCCACCAATCCGATGGATATAAATATAATCATGCTATTCCCTAATACACAGGATGGCCAATGGGCTAGAGCTACTGAAAAAAAATTAAAGAGCTATAATGGAAATATTGGTGTAAACCGTGGTGATGTAGTTCAACTGATGTATTATCCTAACATTGCCAACAATGATAAGACGGGTGCAACCAAGGTATTCCCCAAAGGAACAAGAATTGGTTTTATTTTGAAGACTCAGGGATGGGCTGCGCAAGGCAATCCATACTCTATCTTGTGTGATAATAATGGAAAGGACAAATATTGGAATACTACATACAACATATGGAGCTCCACAACAGAAGGCCTTTCTGTCGGTAGACCGAGAAATAGTGAATCATATAAATGCCCTATACAAAATGGCGAAAGTCGCGGTGCAAAGTTCAGTTATAAAACTAAAAATGGCGATAATTATACGATTATCTCGTTTGAGGATGCAATGGACGATACAGATTTCGACGATCTGATTTTCGCTTTGAAGCCAGTTGGTGTTTTTGCTCCTTTACCAGAAATTGCAAACAAGAAATCTTCAACAACAGGTGTCTATGCTTTTGAGGATAAGTGGCCAAGTAAGGGAGACTATGACCTTAATGATGCTGTGGTCAACGCTAAACATGAAAGAGAGTTCGATAGCAATGGTAAGATTATTAAGGAGACTTTCTATCTGACTACCTATCAGAACTATGTGGAGTTGACTAGTGGTCTGGGCTTGACACTGAATACGCAGGTTAATCCCAAGAGTATTGCTATGAAGAAGATTGCGCCAGGATCGACTGTTGCAGAAGAAGCTTCATTCGTCAAGGATAGAGCAGTTTATTATTTGACTGATGATATCAAGGCGGAGATTGGTACCACCTATATCCTCGAACTGACATATAATACAGCTTTAGACTCATCAAGCAAGATGGCTTCTATTCAACCATTCATCTATCGCTCTGAAGGTACCCAGAACTGGGAGGTTCATATCCCAATGGAGGCACCAACGACCCAAATGAATACCAGTTATTTTGGAAAAGATGACGACTGCTCAGATCAAATCCATGGGTTGTTCTTTGTTCGTCAAGGTAACTATCCGTTTGCTTTCTACCTGAAGAATGCTGACATCAACGCATTTAAGGAGACGATTCTGAAGCGTGAGAATGAGAGTATTCCTATCGACCAGTTCTTCCCAGGTTTCTTAGATTGGTCAATCTCTGGCGGAACCTATAGTGCTGATTGGTATCTTAAACCAGAATAGAATACTAAGCAATATCCTATAGAAATTTAGCGTGCAGACCTTCTTGTCTGCACGCTAAATTTCTGTGTCTGCTGAAAGAGTGCAGTATACATTCTTGGAAAAATGTAATTTTCATGCCATTATGACATTGGAAAAGTGTAAGAAAATGGATTAATTTGTATTGGAAAAGTGTAATTCTGTGTTCTGTCAAGAGAATGTGCAGGTTAAGCTATTAAATACTTACGACTTCTATGAACTCCAATATTATAGCGTCGTTAATGCGTCGTTGTTATATATAATTAAACGAACGATTGCAAAATAAGACATCATTTTGGTAATTATCAAAAAATAAATTGTATCTTTGCACATATTTTTATACGTGATTATGTTTTAATAGAGATTTCAAAGACTACCAAGATGAAAATTTTGTATATAGGTCCACAAATGCTGCATCCTCGAAATGGAGGAGATAGAATTGAATTGCGCAACCAAAAACTGCTTGAGCGATATAGTAATGCCCAGGTAGATTATTTCTCACCTGATTTCCGCTACACATCTCTGAGGTCGAAGCTACGTCTGGGAATCGGTGTAACAAACAGCAAATTGAAAGAACTACGTCAGAAGTTGTCTACCAATGATTATGATTTCGCTTTCGTATCACAGTCACTTTATGGAAGCTATGTCAAATTTATCAAGAACACAGCGCAGATACCCGTTATCACATTTTTCCACAATGCTGAGATTGACTATTTTTCTTATCTGTGCAACAAGAAAAAACTGACAGGCCTTTATTATTTGTTAAAGGTACTTCGAAGCGAACAGCTCTGCACCAAGTTGTCTGATATGGTTATCACTCTTAATGAACGTGACTCTGCAGCATTAGGACAACACTACAAACGCTGTGCAGACTTCATACTGCCCACATCTTTTAAAGATAATTATGAAGAGCCTCAGAGCCCTATACCAAAAGACATTGACTATTTGTTTCTGGGTTCTTGCTTTGCTCCAAACACCGAGGGTGTGCAGTGGTTCATTGATCAAGTCATGCCCCACATTTCTGGTACTCTCTACATTATAGGCAACAACATGGACACTTATCCTTTTAAACATCTTTCAGAAAGGATACATGTCATAGGCTTCGTAGAGGATATTGCCGAGTACTATCACAGAAGCAAAGTAGTCATTTCACCCATCTATAGTGGATCAGGCATGAAGACAAAGACTGCCGAAGCGTTAATGTATGGCAAAACCATTGTTGGGACGCAAGAAGCCTTTGAAGGGTACATCATCAATCCCGAGTGCATGAAACTTTGCAATACAGCTGAAGAATTTATTAAAGTACTGCAAGATATAACAAATAACAAGAATTACGATAACAGAAACGCAGCACGATTGCATTTTAAAAAATATTACAGCGACGAAAGCGTGTATCAGTTATTAGCGGATTTCCTAAAACAGTCATGCACTTTCTTAATTAAATGATTTTTCTAGGGGATAACTATGTAGTAGGATATATTCCCACATTCCGTATTAGGTAAAAGCCAAGTGCACTCTTAGTCTTGCCTGGAGAAAAAGACAGATGTAAACGGGAAAATTATACAGCGCTTTAAAAATGGGTTTATAAAATATCGTTTTGATGTAAATAAATGCAAAGACTGTCCGCTGCGTGAAGGATGTTACAAAGGGGGAAAGTCGAAGACATACTGTGTTACGATTCTCTCTGATACTCACAAGGAGCAAATCGAGTTTGAGAAGACTCCCGAGTTTAAGCAGAAGATGAAGAAGCGAAAACGAATAGAACCGCTCAACGCACATCTGAAGAACGACTTGGGCATGAAACAGAACATCTCGTACGGCATTGAAAGTATGACGATGCAGACCGCCGTGGCCATCTATATGTCGAATATCCAGAAAATATTGAAATTTAAGGGATAAATGGTCCTAAAAAGCCATTTTCCTCCAAAAATCGGTCCGTAAAGTAAAAACTTTAAACAATTTGCAAAATTGTTGCCATTTTGATCAATTGGCAACCTTACAACAGTGTTAATTTGTGTAATTCCGCCCGAAAAGGAGCCACTTTTTCAGTGGGTTCTATGACAAGGAAGGTTGGATGGTTGGGATAACTTTTTTGAAATAAAGAACATTTTTGAATGATTTCTACAAAAACTTGCTGAAATCTTTGCTAAATTCAAAAATAAATCTTACTTTTGCAAACAAAAGAAGAAATGACTGCTTACAAAAGGCAATTTCAAATCAAGCATGAAGGAAGATTACGAAGATTTTAAAGAAGGTCTAAAAACCACCTCGCTTTTTGGGGGGGTGCAAATCTTTAAAATTTTTATATCTATTATAAACGCCAAGTTTGTTGCGTTATTACTCGGACCTACAGGTATGGGTATTTCCGGTCTGTTAGGTTCTACAACAGGGCTTATAGGAGCAGCAACAAATTTAGGACTGAGTACTAGTGCTGTAAGAGATGTATCCCAGTCCTATGCGGCAGGTGACAAATATCATTTTAGCCGTACTGTGTCTATATTTCGCCGGCTAGTTTGGGGAACAGGTCTTTTAGGCTTGTTGGTTTGTTTAGTATTATCCCCATTCTGGAGCAATTTGACATTTGGCAATTATGACTATACATTGGCGTTTGCATTTCTTTCCATAACATTCCTTTTAGGTCAGATATCATCAGGACAAGGAGTTGTTCTTCAAGGCACTCGCAATTTTAAGATGATGGCAAAATCTGGTATCATTGGTAGTGTTCTTGGGCTTTTTACTGGTATTCCGCTATTCTATATTTGGGGGAATGAAGGTATCGTACCTGCTATGCTTTTATCATCAATAACAGGCTTGCTTCTGACAACATATTATGCAAGAAAAGTAAAAACAGACAAGGTGGATCTTTCACCCAAAGAAGTACTTAGAGAAGGAAAGACCATGCTTAGTTTAGGTTTTTTTATTTCTGTTCAGTCCTTTCTCAACATCCTATGTGCATATTTAGTACGTATATATATAGGCAGGTCAGGCTCCATTGAAGATGTTGGCCTCTATAATTCTGGTTTTAATGTGATTAACACGTATGTAGGCATGGTCTTTACGGCAATGGCTACAGAGTATTTTCCTCGATTATCATCCTATGGCAATGATGAAAAGAAGTTTGTCAATGCAATAAATCAACAAATGGAGCTGTCCTTTTTGTTATTGTCACCATTAATTGCAGCATTCCTTGTATTAGGAGAATTGGCTATTATTATTTTATACTCAACAAAATTCTTAGGGGCTACATTTATGATAGCATTTGGCGTTTTCGGCATTTTCCTAAAAGCACCAGGATGGTGTTTAGGATTTGCTTTTCTCGCCAAAGGTGATTCTAAATTGTTTTTTATAAATGAATTATGTGTTGAAATATACTTTTTATTATTCAACATTCTGTTCTTTCACCTATGGGGCTTAAATGGTCTTGGTCTATCATTTATGGTGAATTATTTGTTATATTATATCCAATGTACCATAGTCTGTCATAAACGATACAACTACAATATCGACATATCTGTTCTGCATTTTTTTGCACCACAATTCTTAATAAGCTTAATAATATTGCTCATTGTTATTTTACTTCCCTCTACATACAAATATACAATAGGTTTCCCTCTTGTCGCATTATCTACATATTTATCTTATAGGGAACTTCAGAGGCGGTTTAATGTTACAGCATATATACGTTCCAAAATGAATATATTTCACAAGTGATGATAAATAAACCACAAATTATACAACTTCCGAAGATTTCTGACCCTCGAGGTAATCTTTCTGTCATTGAGGAAATGAAAGAAATCCCTTTTAAGATTGAGCGCACCTATTGGATCTATGACGTTCCTGGCGGTGAGCATCGTGGAGGTCATGCCTATAAAGAGAATCAGGAATTCATCGTTGCCATGTCGGGCAGTTTTGATGTCGTTCTTGATAATGGTAAGGAGAAACAAATATTTCATTTGAATCGTTCCTACTATGGGCTGTATGTCCCAAAAGGGTTGTGGCGTGAGATGGATAATTTCTCAACCAACTCTTTAGCACTTGTGCTTTCATCAACGAAGTATGATGTGAACGATTATATTCGTGATTACGAAGGATTTAAACGTTATAAGGATGAAAACAAGTAAAGTCTATGACTGCACAATGATAGAACTGAGTAAGCATCATGCGCCTCAGGGAAACATTTCTGTTGTGGAGAATAACAAAGATGTGCCTTTTGAGGTAAAGCGTTGCTATTATCTATACGACGTGCCAGGCGGTGAAAGCCGTGGTGCTCATGCTCACAAGGAGCTGAGCCAGCTCATTGTTGCTGCAAGTGGTAGCTTTACCGTGACTCTGGATGATGGTGAGGTAAAGCGTACGTTCCTCTTGAATCGTCCCTATCAGGGGATATTAGTAGTTCCTGGCATCTGGCGTACACTTGATGATTTCTCCTCTGGCAGTGTCTGTATGGTCTTGGCCTCTCATGGATATGATAAGGAAGACTATATCCGAGATTATGATGAGTTTTTAGAATATAAGAAAGGACAACTATGATACATCAGTTAGCCGACTGCATGAATCCGAATATTCCAGATTCAACTAATATATGGCAGTTTTGTGTCATTTTCCCGAATTGTAAGATTGGCGAAAATTGTAACATCTGCGCCAATGTACTGATTGAAAATGATGTAGTGATAGGCAATAATGTTACCATAAAATGTGGAGTCCAGATATGGGATGGTATCACGATAGATGATAATGTGATGATAGGCTCAAATGTAACATTTACCAATGATATGTATCCACGGTCTAAAAATAGTGATTGGAAACTGCTAGAAACAAAAGTGAGTAAAGGTGCTACAATAGGTGCTGGTTCAACGATACTCCCTGGTATCACGATTGGTGAAAGAGCGTTTGTAGCGGCAGGGGCCGTTGTTACAAAGGATGTGCCTGCTGGCGAACTATGGATGGGTAATCCTGCTAAATTTTATAGAAAAGTCGATTTTTGAATATGAATATACCATTTTTAAGTCTTAAAGATGTGACAGCCCTGCATGGAGCAGAAATTAATGAGGCAATTACTCGTGTTGTGAATGGAGGCTGGTATCTCCAAGGTAAGGAGAACGAAAAGTTCGAGCAACATTATGCAGAGTTCATCGGAACAAAATACTGTGTAGGCTGTGCTAATGGTTTAGATGCACTCATTTGGATATTCCGGGCCTATATCGAATTGGGCGTAATGCAGCCTGGCGATGAGGTTATCGTTCCTGCAAATACTTATATCGCTACAATATTGGCTATAACAGAGAATGGCCTGAAGCCTGTATTAGTTGAACCTAGACTCAATACGCTAGAGATTGATGAAGACCGAATTGAAGAAGCAATCACTCCAAAAACCAAGGCAATTGCCATTGTGCATCTCTATGGTCGCAATGCCTATACTGAAAAGATAGGAGAGCTGTGCAAGAAATACAATCTAAAACTTATAGAGGATAATGCCCAGGCGCATGGCTGTAAACATACGGATGGGCGCATGACAGGATCAATAGGTGATGCAGCAGGTCACAGCTTTTACCCGGGAAAGAATCTAGGCGCATTAGGTGATGGTGGCGCTGTAACAACAAACGATGAGGAATTGGCAAAAGCGATTCGAGCTTTAGCAAACTATGGCTCTCAGAGGAAATATGTTTTCAAATACACAGGTCGCAACAGCCGTTTGGATGAAATACAGGCAGCTGTACTTGATGTAAAGCTGAAATATCTTGTTGAAGACAATCAGCACCGTAAGGAGGTGGCTCATTATTACTATGAGCATATAAATAATTCTCTGATTACATTGCCTGATCTTTTGCCTGATGAGCAGAATGCGTATCATCTGTTCCCAATTTTGGTGAAAGATGGCAAACGCGATGCGTTACATGATTATTTAGAGCTGAATGGGGTAGGGACGGTGATTCATTATCCAATTGCTCCGCATAAACAGGAATGTTATGCAAAGGAGTCTTGGAATGCACCCCAATTGTCGTTGCCTATCACAGAACAGATTGCTGATCAGGAGTTAAGTCTGCCAATAGGGCCTGCTATAACGATTAATGAAGTGATGCAGGTTGTGAATTTAGTTAATAATTGTAAATGGAGGTGAGACCTCTTAGTCCCCTATTTTTTTATGGCTCAATTTGATGATAAGAATATACCTTTAGTTTCTGTGGTGGTTGTAACATATAATTCAGCCAAGACTGTCATTGAGACTTTAGATAGCATAATAGTTCAAACGTATAAGAAAATCGAGTTAATTATTAGCGATGACGACTCTAAAGATACTTCAGTTGAAATATGTGAAAAATGGGTAGAGAAGAATAAAAACAGATTTGTTAGAACTAAAATAATTACACATACCCCTAATACTGGGACTTCCGCAAACATGAACCGAGCTTTTTCAGAAGCACAAGGAGAGTGGATTAAGGGAATAGCTGCGGATGATAAACTTTTGCCCAATTGTATTTCGAATTTTATTGACTATATTAATAGTTATCCTGATGCCAAAATCGTGTTTTCTAGGGTCGTCGGATTCGGTAATATGGAGGCTGCCAAACAATGGCCTTGGCTTAACGTGAAGCGCTTCTTTGACAATTTAACTCCATTTCAGTTTAGAATAGTCTTATCGTCCCAAAACTTTTTACCTGCAGCATCTGTTTTCTTGAAGAAGTCAGTTTGGAAAGGTTTGGGAGGTTATGAAGAATCAATACCACTTCTAGAGGATTGGCCTTTTTGGGTAAAAGCGATGTCTAATGGTTATATCTTTGATTTCATGGATAAAGATACAGTGGCGTATAGATTAAGTGAGATGTCAATATCCCAAGGGATAGGTGCATTAAGCGAACGATATCTTGATAGTAGTAGGAAAGCCATATCATATGCGAATAGATCGTTGAAGGAACTTGGATTCTCCTATATATACTTATATCTGACTCGAAGATTACTGATGATTCATTTGCCAGGAATTAGTAAATTGGTTTTTATTTTGAATGTTTTCAATCCTACTTATTACAAATATAGAAATACTCTCTTATTGTTTAAGAAACTTCAATTTTGTGAAACCACGTGATAGTTTAGACTTCTGTATTGATAAAAACTACCCAATATTTTTTAATATCACTAGTCCCATTTTATATTTGATAGCAATTTCTATTCATCGGAAAACGAGACCGTAATAGATCGTTATGCAAGGAAGAACTGATTATGAGAACATGTTACCGATGGCCATCGGTATTAAAAAATAATAAAGTTTAATCAAATTAAGACGCGCCAGGTAGCGAAAGCTGCCCTAAACAAATGTTTTTAAGCCTGGACGTCAAAATTGACAGTTTACGATTTACTTCAGCATTTAATATACTCTTATGTAGTCGTTCACTCATGTTGTATGTTCTGTGTGGATGAAGTCTGTGTTCTTGTGGTCCATGTGCAAGACATTCTTCAGCATGCGTAAGACCAAGCCAGGGATGGTTAATACTTTAGCGAAAGAACTGAAACGCAGTGGGGCAGGAAGGGCAATGAACAATGACAAGCCCAGGATGCCAAAAAGGAACCACCATTTTTCGCACCATGACGGAAATAATAGTGTCATGATAATTGAGATGCCTCCTAACAATACAATCAGAATCGAACGTGGAATCAGTGCCTGTTGAATCGTCTTGTCGATAAAGTTTACCTTGCCATGGAGAATGGCTTTAGGAATCATAGGCAAATTACTTAACAGACTTTGTACCTGGGCTGTCATCCAGCGCATACGTTGGCGTTGGAAGTTATCCTGATTGCTCACCTTTTCATCAAAAACGTGAATATCAGGTGCATATTTGATAAAGATCTCCTGGTGGAGCAGGAGAGCTTCCATTTCACGGTCCTCACCTGCTGTAGAGAGTTGGAAGACATTCTTCTTAAACAGGTCATAGCTAAAGCACATACCAGAACCTATCAATGCAGAGGAAAGGCCTAAACGGTTATGGGCTTTGCGGAATAAGGTGTTATTAATCTCCTCGCTTGCACCATCCAAGACTGCTACATCATTATTGGCATTCTTGGCACAGCGATGGCATTGGATAACATCATAAATAGAACAAAGAATATTCAATTGCTCCAAAAAGTCTGGACGTACTACATTATCAGCATCCAAGATAACTACATTGTCAAATTCTCCTTCTACCTCGTTGATGGCATATTGCATAGCTTTAGCCTTGGAACTTTTTTCAAAGATCGGCGTCAATAGCGTAATGGGCAGTTTTCTCAGTTTCTCATTGGTCTCAGGTTGCATGTGATCAGAAATAACTGCCACCTTGTAAAGAGAAGTAGGGTATTTCTGAAGGAGGAATTGCTCAACTGCATTTATGATGACCTGGTCTTCCTTATAGGCAGGAAACAGTATCAGAAACTTTGCCATCCTGTTGTATAGAGATTGAGCATGAATGGCTACACGATCCTCTTTCTCGTAAAATAGAGAAATGACGGCAAAGAATGCTACATAAAAAACGGAGAAGGAAATCATCACCCATAGCGTGATTTCTATGATATGTAAGATTGTCCAAATCATGATTTTTTGTGAAGTTTAAGCGTGAACATTTTCCATAAACTGCCAAACGGTGAGCGCAGGAAGGTCTTGTCCCACATTTCATCCACCAGATAATCTGGCGTTGCCAATGCAAAGATAAACAAGGCCAGCGATCCTAGTATCCACCATTTGATAGCTAGTGTAAAGTAAATAAAAGGCAAAATAAGACTCATGATCAAAATGACACCAATCATATTGATCTTAGGTACAAGCATCCATTGGATGATTTTATCAGCCAAATTGTATTGCTTTCTGAAAAAGGCTCCTGGCAAATATCTGATATTCTTAAACAGATTACTGAATTGCTCAGTTGCCCAGCGGCTTCGCTGTTCATTTAAGGTAGAAGTGGTTCGTTTCTTTTCACCATACACATAGATATCATCGAAATAATCTACAAAAATATCCTGACGCATCAGCAAAGCTTCCAATTCTTTATCTTCACCTGCCGTTTTAGCACGCATGACATTTGTCTTGTACCAATTGAAATCGAATACTGTTCCAGAACCTGCCAAAGCTGCAGACAGACCAAAACTGATATGACCTCGGCGGAAAATGGCGTTGTTGATTTCTTCGAAAATGGCATCTATACGGGCTGCAATCGTATCTCTATTCTTTGAAATACGATGTGTTTGGATGGCTTTGGTAGCTGCTATTTCAAAGGCATCATTGACTTGATCCAAAAAGTCTTGGTCTATAATATTATCTCCATCCAAAATAACAACCGCATCATATATCTTAAATTCCGGGAGATTTAAAATCGCATATTGGAGTGACTTTGCTTTAGTGCTTTCCTCAAAATCTGGCGTCAGCAACGTGATGGGATATTGTGCCAAACGCATGTTGGTTATTTCATTCTGATGGTCAGAAATAACAGTGACGTCGAACATACGTTGTGGATAGGCCTGACTTAAGACTGACAGGACCGTCTGCTCGATGACTTTATCTTGCATGTAGGCAGGAATCAGAACCACAAAGCGATTCATCTTTTTGGCTTTGGGGATATCGGGCTTACTGTGAAAAAGGGCGGCAACCGCAAAAACACCCATATATAAGACTGTACCTGCTATAATCATAAACAGCATCCAATCAAATATGTATAGTATCAACCAAAGATCCATAATTCTAATATGTTGAAGGGTGAGAGTTTAAAGATGAATACATATAGAAATCCCTAATACCTCGTAGAGTTGCTTTGAGAATGTCCCATTTGCCTGCTATTGCATTTTTGCAAATGTCTCGTAACCCAACACCTCCTAACAGGTATGCATAGGAGAGATATTTGGTTAGTCCAGACCAATTGCGTTTTACCAGCAGAAGTCGGTTGCGAACCATATAATATGTACGCAACGGAGTGTTCTGCCCTGTGGCCTGACTTTCTTTATGAAAGATGGTGCATTGAGGCTCATACCAAATCTCAAAGCCAGCCCGCATGAACATCATCGACCAGTCGAGTTCCTCATAATAGAGAAAAAAGCACTCGGGCATCAATCCCACTTTGTCAATTGCTTCCCGTTTAATCATCATGGCGGCGCCATGGGCATAGGGTGTGGGGTGTGGGGTGTCGTATTGCCCCTGATCTTCTTCTCCAAATCCAATAGCCTGGTTTCTGACCGTAATTGGGGATAATGGGGTATAACCTGTAAACTGTATTGGATTATTGCCCCAGGCAAATCTGATCTTAGGGCAGACAATACCAATGGTTGGTGAAGATTCTAATCTGTCAATTAATGCTTGGATATTGAAATCCTTAAATATGGTATCATTGTTAATGAAGAATAGGTACTTGCCCTGGGCAGCCTGGATGCCTAAGTTGTTGCCCCCAGCAAAACCAAGGTTATGCTTACTCTTAATCACTTTAACTTGTGGAAAGCGCTTTGCGATAGTATTTGTTTCTTCTTTTTGATTACGAGATGCATTATCCACTACAATCACCTCCAGATTTTCATTGAAGGGGATGGTCTCAATTAATGCGCAGGTATCTGCGAGACCATTGTAATTGATGGTGATAATGGATAACTCTATCATATCTTATACTCTTGATGCTATCTTCTTTTCTAATTTAAGTCGTTCACGCTCTTCTTGTTCTGCCATTAACTTTTTCTCATGTTCAATCCAGGCTGGTTCTAAATAGGGCAAAATATAAACAATTGAAAGTCCTCCATAAAAGGTTAGACAGTTAGGGAACTGCATCAACACCTGATTGGCATAACCGCCTAATTGAATCGCTACAAACGCACAACAAAGACCTCCTCCAATGCCTATTAGTGATGGACTTTTTAATCTGAACATCACAATGTAACATGCCCCTCCTAACATCATCAGCATGGTAAGAATAAATACAGTAATACCTATTTTCCCTGTTCTTAGCCATATGAATACATATTCAGAATCAGGTGGAATAGTTGCCATTTTCCTGAATTTGTTATTTGCAGGAATATTGTCAGATGCCCTGCCAATTCCAATTCCCCAAGGTGCATCTTTCATATACTTCTTCATTGTCTGTTGGTTAATACTTCGTACACTAGATGAGGCATCGTTTTTATCAAATGCAGAACGCATACGGCGTATTTGTTGATTGCCTTGTCCAATTTTAGTGAAAGCTAAAATAAAAAAGAGTACGCTTCCAATTAAAAGTGCAGGAATAGCAATCCTAAAAGATTTTGAAAGTACAATAAAGACTGCAAATCCTCCTACCATACAGAATATCGCCGTTCGCGTTCCAGAGGCAAACATACTTTTAGTTACCATTATAGCAATGATGATGAAAAACCATTTATTTTTCTTAATTTTCGTTGTAATGCCAAAGATGAAAAAAGCAATTGCTGCAGCTGCAGCATTACAACCGTAATTAGCAGCATCACTAAAAGTTGAAAAATAGCGAATCAGTGTTCCGCCTTGAATAATATGTGTAACTCTCCCGCTGCCATTCAAAAAACTTGCTTCTGAGTCTGTAAAACCAATATTTTGCTGTTTCCATGTCCATATTGCAGAGAATAGAGAAAGAAATGCCCAAAATTTTAAGTATTTCATTAGAATCTCAGGTGAAGATATATAAATAGAAAATACTAAAAAAATGTAAACTAATTGAAATGCAAGCAGGCGAACACCTGAATACCATGCAGCAACATTTATTCCTAATCCACAGGTGTCGTTAAAAACTTCTAATGTACAATAGGTACACCAGATAATAAGAGCAAATAGCATGAAATTAACACTTCGCTCAAAATGAGGTGTTTGCCGAGCGTCAATAATGGCAATGCTCAATAAAAGAATTTGTAACATCTCATTTGGAAGTGACATGGGGATTGGTATCTCAGGAAGACTATGGAATTGAATAAAGTAATTTACAATAATAAGGCTCCAAAATGCAAACATCCTAAATTTGAATGCCCAATATACAAATAGCACTACAAAAGGAAGAAAACAAATGATAGCGAAAACGGGAAAACCAGCTGTAATAAATTGGTATATTGCCAAGAAAAACAAGAGAAAGAGTATGAGTACTCTTCCTCCGTTTTCCCGGGAATATGCTACGACATGATTCGTCATTTATTTGGCATGGCTATTTTCAACTGCTGTCAGACCCATCTGAGACATCCGATATACGAAGTTGTTAAATCTCGTGTATGGTGGTAACTGACCAACATACTCTTCGACAGCATAGCGCTGGCATTCTGTTAAGTACATGAAAAGAGAGTTTTTGTTTTCCAACTGAGCCTCTAGTTCTTTTAAGGCTTTTTGATCTACATCTTTCCATGTGCGGTTGGAACGGGTGACCAAAAGATTGACTGTACCCATATTTAATAGGGCTGGTGGAATAGGGTGATCATCCAGATTAGGATATTCAACAATCGCTATTTCATTGGGAAGCAAGTCAGGACAAATGTCCTTAATATCTTTTGCCATGATGAAACGACTATCTTCTGCTAAGAAGTCTTCATCATAAGTCAGACGACGTACCTGCAGACCAATGGAAATCCAATAATTCTCCAATTCCTGTGCAATATAACTCTTACCGTTAGCAGCATCTGTAGAAAGCAGGTTGAGCACATTCTGCTGGCCATCCTTGAAGTTAGGGAGCAATGCCTTGCTCAACTGGCGCATTGCCATGTCTGCAATGGTCTTGTTGAAACGACGATAGCGCAGCGTACTTTCTTTTGGGAAACAGCCCATCACAGGAATCTTGGTGATACGCTCCGACCGCATACGGTCACGAAGCGTGCGATCTAGTAGCTCAACAATGAAGAAATACATGGCTGTCAGTACAAATGTCAGCAGGAAGGCACCCAACAAAATCATGATACGATTCGTTGGCTGGGCATTCATGGGGAACATGGGGGGATTCAGCACGCGGAGGGTGGCAGTCGTCATCTGGAGGTTCTTTTGGCGGAGACGAGCGGCATTTAGAGCCTTCAACATTTCCATATAGTTACCTTCAATGAAACTAATATGACGATCCTTACGAGCAACAGTTGCTCCAATTGGAGCATAGTATAGAATCTGACGATCCAAATCAGCGCGCATTTTATCTTGAGCCATGACTTCTGCTTTGGTTTGTTCAAGTAATAATACCTGTTCCAACCAGCGCCCAATCATGTCATTAGCCCTTACACCGGTTTCGGTACTATAAGTACCTGCCTCAATATCTTTGACAAGACCTCTGACATTGCTGGTCGCATCTTGCAACATTCGTTCTGCTTTGGCCAATTCTTGTTGGGCTTCACCACCGCTTCCGCCTTCACTACTCATCAGTTTTAGGTTGGAAATACGGGACTGGATACGGGAAATATCGGTTACTTGATTGGTAAATTCCTTATTGGCTTTGAGGATTTTCGCACGGTCTCCTAATTGACGCTCCAGATAGTCCATCAACGCGCGGGTAGTTGCTTGTTTCAAATAACGTTCGTTTTCGATAGTTTTTTGATTTGCATCCATTGCTGCCAGTTCCCTGGTTTGGTCAGCATAATTGATAATACGTTTTTCGACATTATAACGAATGAGATCATCTTCTGCATTGGTTAAAATACGATAAAGACGAGCCACCTCACGTTCGAAGAATTTGATGACATTATTAGTCTCTCCATAACGCAACTGGGCATATTGACGGGCAAAGACTTCATTCAGGATGTCCAAGGTGTTATAAGCAATACCAGCATCGTTAGCAGAATAACCAATATCTATAATATCACTCTTTTCCAATTGTAATACTTTTAAATATGCAGTAATCTGATTGATACCAAAATAAGGATGATAGTTTAGTAATCCAAAGATAAAATTATCTGCTGACGGTTTCTCATAAGCTTTGAGATTGGCGTAAGTGGCATTTTCACTGTTATGATTAATCAAAGCCTTGACTTCTGTAGGCACAATATTGTTTAATAGACGAAAATGTTCAGCCGAAATATAGTTGTTGTCTTTATTCGGATTGCCATACATCATACAACGGGCAAACAAACGGAGTGATACCTCATGGATAGTTGCGTCAGTTGTAATCATGAGCATGAGGTTCGCCATGTTGGTCTGGTAATTACCACCAGCAGCACCTGTTGTACCTTCAATGTTATAACCAGTAATCATACCCGTATAGATAGTCGTATTGGTGTCATAGACACGCTCCATATTGCGGGTCGAAAACCATGCGACAATCAGGGCAATAAGGGGTAAGATGACCAAATACCATCTTATCTTATATAAAAATCTGACTATATATCTAAATAAATCCATATCTGACTATATTAGGCTTATTTATTCTTTTTGAGAGCTTTGGCTGCCGCTTTTTCTGCCTTGCGCTCCGCTTTCTCTAATGCTTTTTCTCTCTTCTCGGTTGCTTCTTCCGATTTTTTTATGAGTTTTTTGACTCTTTTTTGGTCTTTAGCTATCTCTCTATCTGTCTTTTTAATCACATTATCCAGTGTAATCTCCGTTGTAGAGTTTGTAATAATCGGCGTATGGGTTAAAATCTCCAACGTTAGGATGTCTGTTGTAATAGTGGTTTGTAATTCTTGATAACTTTTTACTTGGGCACCCTCATGTTGCTTGGTCCAAGCATAATCTTCAATGCTCATGTTACCATTTTCAAAGTCCTCACGATTCAAAGCACCCGCCCCCTGATAGGCGGCAGCTGTCTCTCCAAGCGTTTTTAAGGTGACGAGGTTATTGGTAATCTTAACAAAAAGCGAGGCAATCTGTAATTTGAGCTGGTCATAGGCCAAGTCTTTGGCAATTGTCGCCTGGTCAGCCTCTATCCTTTTACGTTTGATGGAAGCTGTTAAATCCAGAATATCCTCTAAAGGGACTGCAAGATTCACGCCAAGATTCCAATAGCTTTGCTCTGAACCCTGGAACTGGTAGATCATAGGGCTGGTGGTCGTGGAGTTGTTACCCCACATGTCGGTCTTACCATAACTATAGGCTGCATGACCTGTGACATAAGAGAAAATATGCCTTTTCTGTTTGGCTACCTCTGCCTGTGCCAATTCCTGCGCTTTCTCTAATGATAAAATCTGCGGACTTGCTTTAGCGTTTTCAAACAAAACAGCCAAGGGGGGGAGGTGGAACTCTGAGAAATTGATGTCTTTCTCATTACTTGAATCAAAAAAGCCCGCAGCAATACCGCTCTCGTCGAACTGGGCGAAAGCTGAGCTACTTATGGCAGCGGCTACTATTATCAACAAAAGTCGTCTAAACCTGTTCATTATAGTGACTTCTAAGATATTCTTGTTAAACATTCTCTTTCTGGACAAAAGCAAAGATCGTACGGAAGATAATCTTCATATCCAGCATAAAATTATAGGTCTGTCCGTAAATGATGTCAAGCTGTTTACGCTCTTCTGCCGACATCATGCCACCCTTACCACGTTCTTCCACCTGCCAAAGACCAGTCAGACCAGCGGGTGCCATGAAGCGATCGATACTGGCATCAACAGTAAGTTTTTCTGCTTCATATAAGGGTAGGGGGCGATTACCGACAACAGACATGTCACCTCGTAATATGTTAAAGAGCTGAGGCAGTTCGTCAATGCTGTATTTGCGGATGAAACGACCTACTTTTGTGACACGGGGATCGTTCTCAATCTTTACAAAGGCATTGTTGTTCTCTTCTTCTTTCTCTTTGTTGAAGTCTGTTTCTGACACCACAAAGTCATCGCCGACCAGCATGACCTCATCGTCGCTAATCATCATGTCAGATCCCATGCCCATGCTCAGCATCATCATTTCAGCCTCATCGCCTAACGGGGCTGTGATCGTATTCTGTTTCTCTTCTCCAGGCTGCTTGTCTTTTTCTGCATATTGATTGCCTGCAGTCTTCGCCACCTCCTTCAATTTGCTCTCTGCATCTACATACATAGAGCGGAACTTCAAAAAGTCAAAAATCGTATAGTTGGTGCCAACTCGCTTCGACTTGAAGATGACCGGACCTTTACTCTCCAAACGGATGGCAATGGCTGTGATGATGAAGACAGGAGAAAGTACGATAATGGCCAATAGTGAGAATATAATATCGAAAGAACGCTTCCAGAACGGAATCTTGAAACGCAAGATGCGGTGCTTTGACGGCGCATCGTCGAACAGCATTCCTTCACGGTCACCAATAAACTGAATCTTCTTGTTGATTTCTGTGATGGAGGCATTCACATCAAGCGTGTCGTTGATGCCGCATTTCTGATAGCTCTTTCTATCATCTGAATCCAACTGATGGGTGAGCAAGATAATATAGACATTCTTGCATTTTTTCTTTAAATAGGTGATGGCAGTCACATCCTCAGCCAGAATGTTCTGCTCAAAGAACATAATGAAATGCTCATTAGGAACATGAGGTGAGCACATGCTTGCCGCATCCTTGTAATTGGATGCAAACTGCACCAATCGACCAGGAATGTACTTCAGACGTTCTTGGGTTTCGGGATTGTTTCCTAGATATATAACACCTAACATAAAAGCACTAATCAGGGAATGATTTTCTTGACGCGAATTTTAAGCTCCATGGGATTGAATGGCTTGACAATATAGTCTTCAGCACCAATCTCCAACAGGCGGATACGCTCACTGGTGGAGTCCTCACTTGAAAGCATAATCACAGGAATGTGCTTGAACAACTCATTCTGCTTGATCCACTCCAAAAAATCATCGCCTCTCATGCCTGGCATGCGGATGTCAGAGATAATCAGGTCAGGGGTGTTACCAGCCTGAAGCCACTTTACGCCCTGCAAACCATCGGGTAACCACTGCACATCATAATCACTCATCAAGTAAATTGAGAGAACTTTTGCAATGGTCTCTTTGTCATCAAGTATTAATATTTTCTTCTTCATATATGAATGTTTTATTCGGTTTGTAATTACATTATTCGTTGCAAAGGTAAACAAAAAAAATTAATTCAACACAAAATATGGTAAAAAAAACGCTTTTTGTGGAAAAAATATCGTTTCTCTGAAAAAAAAGAGGGAAATTTGCATTTAAACCGTATTATTAATAGGAATTAACGTATATAATTATGGCAAACAGGTATCTATTAGGTTTTGATGTCGGTAGCTCTTCAGTGAAGGCATCATTGGTAAATGCCGATAACGGCAAGTGTGTGGCTACAGCTTTCTTCCCCGAAAAGGAGGCTCCAATAACAGCTGTCAAGGCAGGCTGGGCAGAACAGGATCCACAGATGTGGTGGAATAATGCCAAGCTGAGTTTGCAGAAGATTATGAAAGACTCGGGTGCCACGGCAGAGGAAATCAAAGCAATTGGTATCTCTTATCAGATGCATGGACTGGTTTGCGTTGATAAGAATCTCAAGGCATTACGTCCTGCTATTATCTGGTGTGACTCGCGTGCAGTGCCTTATGGCGAAAAGGCGTTTAATGAGCTTGGAGCTGATCAGTGTTTGACTCATCTATTGAACTCTCCAGGTAACTTTACTGCTGCTAAATTGGCTTGGGTAAAGGAAAATGAGCCTGAAATCTATAGTCAGATATATAAAATAATGTTGCCTGGCGACTATATCGCCATGCGTCTCAGTGGTACCGTGAATACTACTGTCAGTGGTTTGAGTGAGGGTATGTTCTGGGACTTTAAGAATAATCAGGTGGCAGACTTCCTGATGAAGTATTATGGTTTTGATTCTTCTCTGATTGCTGATATTGTGCCGACCTTTGCCGAGCAGAGCGTGGTGAGTGCAGAAGCTGCTGCAGAGATGGGATTGAAAGCCGGAACACCGATTACCTATCGTGGTGGCGACCAGCCGAATAACGCATTGTCGTTGAATGTGTTAAATCCTGGCGAGATTGCCGCTACAGCAGGAACTTCTGGCGTTGTTTATGGTGTCCTTGGTGAGGTGAACTACGATAAGCAGAGTCGTGTCAACACCTTTGCGCATGTGAATCATACCGCAGACCAGACTCGTCTTGGTGTACTGCTTTGCATTAATGGTACTGGTATTCTGAATGCCTGGACGCATCGTAATATCACTCCGGATGTCAGCTATGCAGACATGAACGATCTGGCAGCAAGTGTTCCTATTGGTAGTGAGGGCGTTACCATCGTTCCTTTTGGAAATGGTGCAGAGCGCGTATTGGTGAATAAGGAGATTGGCTGCTCTATTAACGGTTTGAATTTCAATAAGCATCATAAGGCTCATCTGGTGCGTGCAGCTCAAGAGGGTATCGTATTCTCATTCTGCTATGGTATGGAGATCATGCAACAAATGGGTATGGATATCAAGAAAATTCATGCAGGAAAGGCTAATATGTTCCTGAGCCCATTGTTCCGTGATACCTTAGCTGGTGTGAGTGGCGCAACCATCGAGCTGTATGATACTGACGGCTCTGTTGGTGCTGCCAAAGGTGCTGGTATCGGTGCTGGTATCTATAGGGATAACAATGAGGCTTTCGCAACTTTGGATAAGCTTCAGGTGATAGAGCCAGATGCTAAGCATCGCGATGAATATCTGAGTGCTTACGCAGCTTGGAAAGAAACGCTTCAGAAGAATCTGAAATAAATAAAAATAGCCCGCCAAACGGCGGGCTATTTTTATAGTGTACTATACCATTCAAATAACTTCTTGACGCCATCTTCGATTTCGACTTTGTGTGTCCAGCCTAGTGAATGAAGTTTGGATACGTCAATCAATTTACGCATGGTACCATCGGGTTTGGTGGTGTCAAATTCTACCTGGCCTTCAAAGCCAACAGCCTTTACCACCAGTTCGGAAAGTTCACGGATGGTGAGTTCCTTTCCTGTGCCGACATTGATGTGGCAATTACGGATCTCTCCCAGTTTGGGGATTGCACCACCACGACCTGCAGAGTGATTGCGATCAACAGCGCCATCTGTTGAAGCACCATAATGGACTGAAGAGTACTTCTCAATGCCGATGATGTCGCTGAAGTTGACATTCAACAGCACGTGAACAGAGGCATCTGCCATATCTTCACTCCAAAGGAATTCGCGGAGTGGGGTACCTGTTCCCCAAAGGACAACGCGATTGTCATAGATGCCGTATTTGGCAAGAACGTTGAGAATTTCTTCTTTGGAAGCTTCACCGGTGACGCCTTCTACAGGCCGCTTGTTGAGGTCGATGGCAATTTTATCCCATGCACCGTCGTGAATCAGTTTTGCCAAGTAGATTTTACGCATCATAGCTGGCATGACGTGACTGTTCTCCAAATGGAAATTGTCGTTCGGACCATAGAGGTTTGTTGGCATCACAGCAATGTAATTCGTGCCATATTGAAGATTATAACTCTCGCACATCTTCAGTCCGGCAATTTTGGCAATGGCATATTCCTCATTGGTGTATTCCAGAGGTGATGTCAGCAGGCAATCCTCTTTCATGGGTTGAGGCGCATTCTTCGGATAGATACAGGTGGAACCCAAGAACAAGAGTTTCTTAACGCCATGGGCATAAGCCTCTGAGATGACGTTGCACTGAATCTTCATGTTCATCATGATGAAATCTGCACGATAGAGTGAGTTCGCCATGATACCACCGACAAAGGCTGCTGCCAGCACTACGGCATCGGGCTGTTCCTCGTCGAAGAATTTCTTGACAGCCACTTGATCCGTTAAATCCAGTTCCCGATGGCTGCGTCCTACCAGATTCGTATAGCCCCTCTGAAGGAGGTTGTTCCAAATAGCGGAACCCACAAGTCCGTGGTGTCCCGCTACATATATTTTACTGTCCTTACTCAGCATCGTCCATGTGGGCTTTGAGGAAGAGTTTCTTGACGAACTTCATGTCGTGCTGAACCATAATCTTGACGAGTTCAGGGAAAGAGGTCTTCTGCGGGTTCCATCCAAGTTTGGCCTTTGCCTTTGCGGGGTTGCCCAACAGCTGATCTACCTCTGCAGGACGGAAATATTTGGGATCAACCTCAACGAGAGCCTTACCCGTCGCTTTGTCGTAACCCTTCTCATCGACACCGTCACCGCGCCATTCGAGTTCGATACCAACCTCCTTGAAGGCGAGGGTGGCAAACTCACGAACAGTATGATATTCGCCAGTAGCAATCACGAAGTCATCGGGCTCAGGTTGTTGCAGGATGAGCCACATACACTCGATATAGTCCTTGGCATACCCCCAGTCGCGTAAAGAATTTAGGTTACCCAGATAGAGCTTATCCTGATAGCCCTGGGCAATACGGGCTGCTGCCAGCGTAATCTTACGGGTCACGAAAGTCTCTCCGCGACGCTCACTCTCGTGGTTGAAGAGAATACCATTGCAGCAGAACATATTATAGGACTCACGATAGTTCTTCATGATCCAGAAACCATAAAGTTTGGCTACTGCATAAGGGCTGCGAGGGTAGAACGGAGTCGTCTCGCTCTGAGGCACTTCCTGTACCTTACCATAAAGCTCAGATGTAGATGCTTGATAGATGCGGCAACTGTCAGCCAGTCCGCAGATACGAACAGCCTCCAACAGACGGAGTACGCCATTCGCATCGGTATCTGCCGTATATTCTGGTACATCGAATGATACTTTTACATGACTCTGGGCAGCCAGATTGTAAATCTCTGTAGGACGTACCTTCGAGATGACACGGATTAAAGATGAGGAGTCTGTCATATCTGCCCAGTGCAGATTGACCAGACGGGCCTTTTTCATGTCGCGCACCCACTCGTCGAGATAGAGATGCTCAATACGAGCCGTATTGAAACTTGATGAACGGCGCATCAAACCATGCACCTCGTAACCTTTTTCGATGAGGAATTCCGCCAGGTAAGAACCATCCTGACCTGTAATTCCTGTAATAAGAGCAACTTTTTGATTCATATAATGATAGTAATTGTTTCTATTAATTATTTCCTGAAAAATTCTTGATACGCTGTTCTTCTGATAACTTGCAGATCAGAAGTGTGTCATTGTTTTCTGCTATGATGTAACCATCAAGCCCTTGGATAACCACCTTTTTCTCTTGTGTGGTGTGCACGATGCAGTTATAACTTTCAAAAATGTTGATTTCCGGACCAATGCAGACATTTCCGTAGAGATCTTTCTTGCTTTGTTCGTGTAGGGAACCCCATGTGCCAAGGTCGCTCCAACCGAAGTCTGCCGGGCATACGAAAATCTCCTCAGCCTTCTCCATGATGGCATAGTCAACAGAGATATTGTCGCATTCAGGGAACAGACGGTTGATTTCTTCCTGTTCCTTGTCTGTACCATAAATAGGAAGCAACGATTCAAAAATACGGGCCAATGAAGGCTGATAGACGCGGAATGCATTTACAATGGTGCTGACATTCCAGATAAAGATACCTGCATTCCAGAAATAATAGTTCTTCTTGATATATTCTTTTGCCGTTTCAAGATTAGGCTTCTCGCGGAAAGAATCTACTCTGTAGATCTCCTTGTTGCGAAGGGAACTGATACTGAGGTCTGCCTGGATATAGCCATAACCCGTCTCAGGGCGGTTGGGCTTCATGCCGAGGGTGACAATTGCATCAGTCTCGCTGGTAAATATCATACATTCTTTGATGACACGCTGGAATTCAGCAGTGTTAGTGACGATATGGTCGCTGGGCGTAACAACAATATTGGCTTTGGGATCCTTGGATTTGATACGCCAACTGACATAAGCAATGCATGGTGCCGTGTTACGACGACAAGGCTCGCAGAGAATATTGGTCTCTGGCATGTTGGGTAACTGCTCCTTGACGATAGCTGCATATTGTTGATTGGTAACAACCCATATGTTTTCGGGCTTGATCAAATTGCCGAATCTCTCTACGGTTAATTGGAGTAATGATTTGCCGACACCCAGAACATCAATGAATTGCTTGGGACACTCGGTCGTACTCATCGGCCAAAAGCGGCTTCCAACGCCACCTGCCATGATAACCAGATGATTGTTTGTCTTTGCCATAAATCGAAAAGTGCTTATTATGAACTGCAAAAATACACATTATTTATATAAAACAAGAATTTTTAGCAGAAAAATCCCTTTTTTATGCATGTTTCTTGCCTTTTTTCTTCATCCAAGCCTTCATTCCAAAATAAATGGCCACCATGAGAAGTAAACCGAGAATGATGATTTTAATATATTCTGCATACTCGCTGATCTTATCATTCAGCTGATCTTCGGGTACAATTGCATGTAGATACCAGCCGAGAAGTGCCAAAACACTATGCCATCCTCCAGCACCGATCGTCGTGAAGAGGATGAACTTGCCATAATGCATTCGCGCTAGTCCGGCAGGGATGGAGATAAGGTGGCGGATGACAGGGACAAAGCGCCCTGTGAGAGTTGCTGCTACACCATGATCGTCAAAGTATTTCTCACTTTTCTCAACCTTCTCCTGATTTAACAGACACATCTTTCCCCATTTGCTATTGGCAAACTTGTAGATGACAGGACGACCAACGTACAATGCAACGAAATAGTTGATGCTGGCACCAACATCGGCTCCCAATGTTGCAAAAAGAATCACAAGGAATACATCCAGTGAACCACTGGCTGCATGATAGGCTGCTGGCGTTACCACAAACTCGGATGGCACAGGAACAACAGTACTTTCCAAAAGCATTAACACAAAGATCGTGGGATACCAGCCGAGGCTATTAAGGATGCTTGTAATCAAGTTCATGCACTATTGATTGTTTACTTCGTTTAACATGTATTCGTAATACTCTTCAGGCTGCATACCCTCTGGGAATAAGTCTTTCAGAACATCCCGCGCTTCTCTGGGATTACGCTCGACAGCCGTCTTGAGATAATATAAAAACTCGTCTTTCTTTTTCAAGTTAAGGCAGCAGAGAGCCATATAGGAATACCCTTCATTCCAGTCTTCATCAACAACCTTAAAGTAATTTTTTAAGAGGGCATAGCTATGTTGAACATAGTGATTCTCAAAGAGGCACACAATGATTCTCAACATGGTTTTAGATACATCCTGAGAGTGCAGGAGGGCATTACTGAAAGCTTCTTCCGCCTCTTTCTTCATACCATTTGACAGTAGAATATGTCCTCTGATAATCTCTATGTCAGAATAGTTGCAGTCATAATCCTTGGCCTTCTCTATATAGTATAGCGCCTTGTCAATTTTCTTCAGTTCGCTATAGGCATAAGCCAGTTCCTGATAAATGCTTGACAGATGGGCAGAATTCTTATCTGCCTCTTGCTCTGCTTTTTCGAGGACGGCAATGGCTTCTTCATACCGTCCAAGGTTAATCAGACATGTACCTTGATGTAAATAGCTGAAATCATCATGAGGCATCAGTTCTGTGTATTCCTTAAAGGAGGAGAGAGCTGACTCATAATTCCCCAGATTAAAGAGACCATGAGCTTTTGACGATATGCTGTCCGCATCTTTTGGGTTAATAGCTATAGCATATTCGCTACTGGTAATAGCTGCGTTATAGTCCTCGTTCATAAATTGAACGGTGGCCAACGCATTCCAGTATGAGCCAGAATAGGGATCGTGATCTATCAGCTCATTGAAGATACGCTCACTATCTTTGTATTTCCCTAGTCCACATAAGGTGCGTCCCATCAGTTCTTTGAAATCGTCAGAGTCGTCACCTTGTGAACGAGTCATCCATTCAAATGATTTGTCGTAGATTTCATAATCATTAAAGATGCTTGCGACATCATAGACATAATCCATTTGTTCATCAGGCATCATCTCTTTATAATTCTCTCTGAACAGTTCGTCCGCTTCATCTATCTTTTTTTGGCAAATCAGTAGCTCTCCTTTGAGAAAGAGTGCTTCCAGACGGTCAATAGCTTCCAGACGATCGATGTATGATTGGGTCGTATCGAAGTCGTTCTGGTTGAGTGCTTCATGAGCTCTATAGAGTAGGGGACCTACTGCCTCTGGATTGTATTCTAAAGCCAGCCTGATGGCTGTTTCCGCTTCTTCGGCGCGCTTATTCAATTGGTAATAATCTGCGATGTCGGCCAAATCATCTGCATCCATATAGATGGCTTGCCCTGATTTGGCTGACTCTTCATACTCCTTTAGTATTTTTTGAAAGCGTTTACTCTCGAAATATTCTTTGTCTTCTGTCATGCTTTGTTTGCTTTCGCCCAAGTATCCTTTAGACCAACAGTCTTATTGAATATAGGATGATCTGTTGCCGAATCGGTGTCAGGGGTAAAATAACCAATACGCTGGAACTGTAGGTAGGTAAGCGGCTTCATGGAGGCAGCGTATGGCTCAATGTAGCAGTTACTCAGGATGGTGAGTGAATCAGGATTGATCATCTGCTTCATCGCTGTTACAGCATCACAGTTCTGCTGCTCTCGGATATCTGCCAAGGTGTCACGGGGGTTCTCTACCTTCCACAGACGGTCGTAGAGACGGACTTCTGCTTTCACTGCATCATGACAACTTACCCAGTGAAGTGTCTTACCCTTAATCTTGCGGTTGGAACCAGGCAGACCACTACGTGATTCTGGATCATAGGTGCAGTAGATGGTGGTTACATTGCCATTCTCATCTTCATCACAGGGATGTGTTTCGTCGCACTTGATGATATAGGCATTCTTCAGGCGCACCTCCTTGCCAGGCGCCAGGCGCATGAATTTCTTATCAGCCTCCTTCATAAAGTCATCACACTCAATCCAAAGCTCACGGCTGAACTCTACTTCGTGAGTACCATCTGCTTCATTCTCAGGATTATTGATGGCTGTCAGATGCTCAATCTGATTTTCCGGGTAGTTAGTAAGTACCACTTTGACTGGATTCAGAACAGCACTGACACGAATAGAACGGCTATTCAGATCATCACGTACGGCACTTTCCAACAGTGCCATGTCGTTGAGGGCGTCAATCTTTGTGTATCCAATCTTATCAATAAACTTAATAATACTTTCCGGACTATAGCCGCGACGGCGGAAACCGCAAATCGTCGGCATTCGGGGATCGTCCCAACCGTTCACCAGTTTCTCATTCACCAATGCCAGCAAGTTGCGCTTAGACATCAGTGTGTAGTTCAGGTTCAGCTTATTGAACTCTGTCTGACGAGGACGGTTGTCCTCAATATTGTCAGTCTCGCCCTTCCATTCTTTCATCCATGTTACGAACAGATCATAAAGGGGACGATGCTCTACAAACTCTAGGGTGCACCAAGAGTGGGTAACCCCCTCCAGATAATCACTTTGACCATGTGTGAAATCGTACATGGGGTAGGCATTCCATTTGTTGCCGGTACGGATATGGGGAATATTCAGAACGCGATAGATCAGAGGGTCGCGGAAGAGCATATTGGGATGTGCCATGTCGATCTTTGCACGGAGTACGAGTGTACCAGGTTCACACTTTCCACTGTTCATGAAGTCGAAGAGCTTCAGGTTCTCCTCAACAGGACGCTCACGGAAGGGACTGTTAGTACCTGGGCTGGTCGTCGTACCTTTCTGCTGGGCAATCACCTCAGAGCTCTGCTCATCCACATAAGCCCGACCTTGCTTGATGAGCCATACGGCAAAATCCCAGAGTTCCTGGAAATAGTCGCTGGCATAATAGACATTTGCCCACTGGAATCCCAGCCACTTAATGTCGTTTTCGATGCTCTCAATATATTCTGTGTCTTCCTTAATGGGGTTCGTGTCGTCGAAACGGAGGTTGCATACACCACCATATTTCTTAGCGAGTCCGAAGTCAATGGCAATGGCCTTTGCATGGCCGATATGCAGATAACCGTTGGGCTCTGGTGGAAAACGGGTCTGTAGTCTGCCACCGTTCTTTCCAGCTGCCAGATCATCCTTTACCTTCTGCTCAATGAAGCTAACGCTCTTTTTCTCCTCGCTTTCGTTCTTAATAATTTCTTCCATATTTTACTTTTTTACTTTTTTACCTTTATTTAATTCCATGTTCGTTAAGTGCCTTTGCATATCGGGCGGCATTCTTCAGATGCTCCTGATAGGTCCTGGCAAAATTGTGCGTGCCTGAAAAGTCTTCCTTGGCGCACATATATAGATAAGGATGATCGACTCTGTTCAGCACCGCATCGATGCCGGCAATCGAAGCAACCTTAATGGGGCCTGGGGGAAGTCCGGTATTCTTATAGGTATTATACGGGCTGCTGAACTCAAGCATGTCGTGGTAGATGCGTTTCAGGGCAAAGTCCTGTAAGGCAAACTTCACAGTCGGATCCGCCTGCAACGGCATACCTGCTTTCAGACGGTTCAGATACATTCCGGCAATCATCGGCTTTTCAGCATTATTGGCTGTCTCCTCATCAATGATGCTTGCTATTGTACACACCTCATTGGGCGTTAGTCCCAGAGCTTGTGCCTTATTGGTGCGCTCTCCTTCCCAAAAGCGGTCATGCTCTTTTTTCATGCGCTGCATAAAATGTTCCAATGTTACATCCCAATAAACCTCGTAGGTGTTGGGTACAAACAGACAGGCAATGGTAGCTGTATCGTAACCTTGTTGCGCACAGAACGAGGAGTCGCGCAACAGAATGGCTACAACGGTACTGTCGAGCATAAGCTTTCTTGAGAGATACCCGGCAAGCCTGTCCATCGTACGACTTTCTGGAATGGTAATTCTAACGGGTTCCTGACGGCCGTTTTTAATGTGCCTGAATATCGTCAGGACATTCTCATTGGCAGGAATGGCATATTTACCCGTTCTGATGTGATCGTCATAGCCTGATAATCGTGCCAGAGTGCTGAAGGCAAAGAGTGAACCAGCTTTGCCATAAGGTTTAAGCTTCTCACGAACGGAGTCTGCAGTGTCGTTTTGGTCAATATAGATGTACTGCGTTTCCTCGTAAGTTGAGAAACTTGCGAAGAAGCAATAATATATGAGTCCCAAAAGGCAAAGCAGGCACAAAACAGCCCCTGCTAAGTAGGATTTCGAAGGCACCTTTTTCATATAACTTACTAATGATCTTAAAATCGTGTGCAAAGTTACAACTTTTTGTGCTTATTTTCTTCGGTTACTCGAAAAAATTTTCTACCTTTGCATCAAATTGCTGAAATATGAAACTAAGATTCTCCATACAATATGGTACCCAATGGGGGGAAAACCTTCATGTGGTCATTCATTTCATCAGTGCTGACGGTACTGTCAAGCGCAATAATCTGCTGATGACCACTGATGACGGCTCGTACTGGACTTTGGAGACAACAGCCCTTGCATCCAGTCAGCATCCCATAGCCTCTTTTACCTATTTCTATCAGGTAGAAGATGGGGACGGACAGATTATCCGTCGGGAGTGGACACAAGTGCCTCGTTCTTATCCTTTTGATTCTTCTAAGAGCTATATCTTCCCTGATTTGTGGCGGGACATTCCTCTTCAGTACCATCTTTATTCCCGTGCCTGTCGTGTCACCAATCACATGGAACCACAGGAAGTGGTGCAACCCATACGTATGCCTTTATATAGGAAAACACTTCTGTTCCGAGTGTCAGCTCCTCAACTTATTCAAGGACAGTCAGTGGCTATCATCGGCAGTCATCCGTCACTAGGCGCCTGGAATCCTACGCGTTATCTCCGTATGGAGTATATTGGGAAATGTGAGTGGATGCTCTCTGCTAATGTTGATTCCGTCTTGCTGCCATTAGAATACAAATATGTGATAATTAACGATGAGACCAATGAACTGGTAGCCTGGGAGGAAGGCGACAACCGTAAGGTGGAACTGAATGTCGGTTTGTCCACACCCGATTCCCAACTCAGGGACGGTTCTGTGATGGTGCTTTATGGTGAAAGTCTCCGTGTGAAGGAGCATACCTGGCGGGCTGCGGGTGTGGTGGTGCCAGTATTCTCCTTGCGAAGCACACATTCTTATGGCGTAGGTGACTTTGGAGATCTTCGACGTTTTGTGGATTGGGCAGAGGTTACTGGCATGAAGATGATCCAACTGCTGCCAGTCAATGATACGACCTCCTCGCACAACTGGAGTGATTCTTATCCTTATAATATTGTCTCTGTCTTTGCGCTTCATCCCCATTATCTCGACATCGAGGCTTTAGGCACTTTGAAGAGTAAGTCCAGTATGACGGCATATCATCGTCAGCAACAGGAACTTAATGCTTTGCCTTATACTGACTATGAGTTGGTGGACCGTGTCAAATCAGCCTATGTCCGTGAGCTTTTCTCAGAGCGTGGACGGCAGACACTTGACACTAAGGAGTTTAAAATCTGGTTTCGGCAAAATGAGTCCTGGTTGGTGCCCTATGCCAAATGGGTGGCAGAGCAGGATGAGGCAGAATTGATTTACTATATCCAATATCAATTGCATGTCCAGTTGTTGGCAGCTGCCAACTATGCCCGTTCCAAAGGTATTGTATTGAAGGGCGATGTGCCTATTGGTGTCAATAGGAATAGCGTGGAAACGGCTACTCATCCAGAGTTGTTCAACATGGATTGCTCAACGGGAGCACCACCTGATGCCTTCTCGCCAAATGGACAGAATTGGGGGTTCCCAACCTATAACTGGCATGAAGAGAAAGATGTTAAAAGCAGGAAACTGACCCTTTCAGAATGGTTCCGGCAGCGTATGAGATGGATGGAACAGTATTTCGATGCTTTCCGCATTGATCATGTCCTGGGATTTTTCCGTATTTGGGAAATACCACAGGATGCTGTTTTCGGTATCATGGGACACTTCTCACCAGCCTTGCCTTTCGCTGTGAACGAAATAGAGTATTTTGGTCTTCCTTTCCGTCGTGACCTCTTTACCCGTCCTTTTATCAATAATCGTGTCTTGGAACGATTGTTTGGTGTTCATGCCCAGTTTGTGCGTGATAACTATCTGGTCTCTCGTGCTTATGGACTCTATGATCTTCGTGCTGAATATGACACCCAACGGAAGGTGCAGAGCTACTTTGAGGGACGCAATGACGAAAACAGCCTGTGGATTCGTGACGGTCTTTATCGTCTGATTAGTAATGTGCTCTTCGTTGAAGATCCGCACCAGCCAGAGATGTATCATCCCCGTATAGGTGCTTGGCAGGAACCTGTCTATGAGGCCTTGACGACAGAGGAGAAAGATGCCTATATGCGACTATATAACAATTTCTTCTATCAGCGTCATAACTTCTTCTGGGGACAGAATGCTGTTCATCGTCTTAAGGCTACTGTCTGTCAGACGCAGATGCTCTGTTGTGCTGAGGATCTGGGTATGTTGCCCGATTGTGTGCCTCATGTTTTGGATCATCTGCGTATCTTGACTTTGGAGATTCAGTCTATGCCGAAACAAAATGGCTTCGAATTTGCTCATCTTGATGGCAATCCCTATCGCAGTGTGGCAACTTTCTCTACACACGACATGTCGCCATTGCGCCTATGGTGGGAAGAAAGTCCTGAGCGCACTCAGCGTTATTATGCTACGATGCTTCAAAAGCAGGGTAGGGCACCAGAGCATCTGCCCGTCCATCTGGCAGAGGAGATTATTGCCCGACATCTGTATTGTCCTTCCATGCTTTGTCTTTTGTCCCTGCAAGATTGGTTGTCTATGGATGGTGAACTGCGTTCCAAGCATCTGCGTGAAGAGCGTATCAATGTGCCGAGTGATCCCTATAACCATTGGAAATATCGCATGCATATCACCATCGAAGAACTGATGGAGGCTAATAGGTTTAATAATAAGGTGCGCACAATGATCACGCGCAGTAAAAGATAACGGGAAAAGTGTATTCAACTTATATATTCGATCTAGATGGGACTTTGCTGGACACGTTGGGTGATTTGGCTGCTTCAGTGAATTACGCTTTGCGTAGTTGTGGTATGCCAGAACACTCCATTAAGGATGTCCGACGTTTTGTAGGTAATGGTGTTCGGCTACTGATGGAGCGGGCTGTTCCTGATGGTGCTTCCAATCCCCGCTTCGATGAGGCTTTCTCTGTTTTTCGCCAGCATTATATGGCTCATTCCCTTGATACGACACGTCCCTATGATGGAATTCCTGAAATGCTTGCTGCTCTCAAAGCCAAAGATTGTCGTCTGGCGGTGGTCAGCAATAAGTTCTATGCTGCCACTCAAGAACTCTGCCACTATTTCTTTGCAGATACCATCGATGTGGCAATCGGTGAACATGAGGCAGAAGGTATCCGAAAGAAACCGGCTCCAGATACTGTTTTCGAAGCGCTTCGTCAGTTAGGGGTAGGAAAAGACAATGCCGTTTATGTAGGTGATAGTGATGTAGATATCCAGACTGCCCGCAATAGTGGGCTGCCTTGTATCAGTGTACTCTGGGGGTTCCGCGATCGTGACTTCCTGATAAAAAATGGAGCAGAGACCTTTGTCTCCGCTCCATCAGAAATATTGTCTGTTTAAAGGCTTTGCAATCTGGCGATATACTTGCCGAGTATGTCAAACTCTAAATTGACGACTGTCCCTATTTGGATATCGCAGAAGTTTGTGTGTTCAAAAGTGTAGGGGATAATCGCTACCTGGAAAGTGTTTGAGGTGGGATTGCAGACAGTAAGGGATACACCGTTTACAGTGACACTGCCCTTATCTACTGTGAAATAGCCTTTCTTTGCCATCTCTCTGTTCTCCGGATATTCAAATGTGAAATAAGTGCTACCGTCAGCATCCGCCATAGCGATACAGGTGGCAGTCTCATCCACATGCCCCTGTACGATATGTCCATCCAAGCGACCATTCATCAGCATCGAACGTTCCACGTTTACCTTGTCACCAACCTTCAAGAGTCCCAGATTCGTACGATCCAATGTCTCCTTCATAGCTGTTACGGTATAGGTGCCGTCCTTGATTCCTACAACAGTGAGGCAGACACCATTATGAGCCACACTTTGGTCAATGCTCAGTTCATCAACGAAAGAACACTTCAAGGTGAAATCTATATTCTCGCGATCTTTTTTTATGGCTACAACGGTAGCAAACTCTTCAATAATGCCAGAAAACATATCCTAATGCTTAATAATAAATGAAAAAAAGGGTACGTGCCGATGATTTGGTGAAAACTCCTGTTTCACACGATATGAGTGCTCCCTGCTGTTGTAATCCACCGGCATTACTGCTCTCCCTCAGAGGGATGGACTGTGGCCCGCCATTGGCAAGGGAAACGGTCTCAATGAATTATTTAATGTAGAGTATCCCGATCTATGCGGCACGACCCATGTATTGTGGGTGCAAAGATACAAATAAAATGGCAAATATGGGCAGCAATTATAAATATTTTCCCTCAAACAGTGAAGAATTACGTGGAAATTGTCTAATTTTGCAGAAAAAATAAGGAAATTGTATGGAAAAGACAGTTTGTATCTTAGCTGGAGCCCGTCCTAATTTTGTGAAAGTATCACCATTGGTGCGTGCCATAGGAAAGAACCCTGAGGCTCGTTGCCTGCTGGTTTATGCTGGTTGCGAGGATGACCCAACACTCGAGCCCTCGCTTTTTGAGGATCTGCAGATGCCTCGTCCGCAGTATTATCTTGGTGTGAGCTCTATCAGTCTGAATGAGATCACCAGTCAGGTGATGGCTGCTTTTGATCGTTTCCTTGATGAACATCCTGTAGAGGTGGTGATTGTGGTTGATGATCTTGCTTCTACGATGGCTGCCGCCATTGTTACAAAGAAGCGTGGCATCCGCTTGGCGCATCTCGTTGCAGGCACCCGCTCCTTCAATATCAACATGCCGAAAGAGATCAATCGCCTTGTTATCGATGCCCTCAGCGACTATCTCTTTACTGCAGGTGTGCGCAGTACGGGTATCGCTACTCGTGAACAGTCTGAGAATTCCCAAACTTATATGGTGGGCAATATCCTGATGGATACACTCCGATTTAATTATAGTCGTTTCTGTCGCCCTGCATCTTTGCCTGATATTCAGGAAGGATCCTATATTGTGTTTACCCTTAATCGCAAGGCATTGATAGCTGAAACAGACAATCTTGCCCTGATGCTTCAGTCTATGGTGGAGGCTGCCAACGGTACGCCGATTATTGCCCCTTTGCGTGGATTGGCTCGTGATGCCGTTCTGAAACTGGGAACTCCTGTTCAGATCATCGAACCTCTTGGTTATCTGGAGTTTGGTTGGCTCACGGCTCATGCTAAGGGTGTTATTACCGATTCTGGCAATGTCTCTGAGGAAGCCACCTTCAATGGTGTGCCTTGTATCACGCTGAATGATTACACAGAGCATCAGGAGACCGTGAGTGTTGGCTCCAACGTACTTGTTGGCGAGAATGCTGAGAAACTCCGTGAAGCTGTGACAAAGATGGTTCGTGGAGAATGGAAAAAATGCGCCCTGCCTGACCGTTGGGATGGTCGCACTGCAGAGCGCATTGTTCAAATACTGTTGTCTTAGTGTTTTTACCTGTCAGGCTTAATAGTTCTCGGCTTTTACCTGGAAGTAAGCCTGTGGGTGGTTGCAAACGGGGCACTCCTCTGGGGCCTTCTTGCCAATTACAATATGACCGCAGTTGGCGCACTGCCAGATCACGTCACCATCCTTCGAGAAGACACGCTCCTTCTTGATGTTGTCGAGCAACTTACGATAACGTGCCTCGTGCTCCTTCTCAATCTTTGCCACACCCTCGAACTTCTCTGCAATCTCGTCGAAACCCTCTTCGCGAGCCTCTTGAGCCATACGGGCATACATGTCTGTCCACTC
This sequence comes from uncultured Prevotella sp., assembly GCA_946405145.1. Classification (GTDB taxonomy): domain Bacteria; phylum Bacteroidota; class Bacteroidia; order Bacteroidales; family Bacteroidaceae; genus Prevotella. The sequence continues at coordinate 79,297 of CAMJGE010000001.1, read as the reverse complement.
GAAGTTCTCACCGTTAGCGGCAGCCTCCAGGTTCTCTGGAGTACTCTTGATGGCACCACCCTCCAGGAGCTTGAACCACATCTTGGCGTGCTCCTTCTCGTTGTTGGCCGTCTCCTCAAAGATAGCTGCGATCTGTACATAACCGTCTTTCTTGGCCTTTGAAGCCCAGTAGCTATACTTGTTACGTGCCTGACTCTCACCTGCAAAAGCCTCTTGCAGATTCTTCTCTGTCTTTGTTCCTTTCAGTTCTTTCATAATTGTATTTTTTCTTAGTTTGAAAATTGATGATGCTGCAAAGATACAATTTATTTTTTTAATCCACAGTTTTTTATGGTTTTTTCAGTTTTTGCCACTTTATTTATAAAGTAATCTCCCCTCGGAGGCTCTGGCTCATCAGGCGACGAACGTTTTCGGGATCGTTGGGGTAATGGCTCTGAAGGAACATCAGTTTGGTAACGGCACTCTCTACGGTCTGGTCGTAGCCGCTGATGACGCCTGCTTCCTGAAGATGATAGCCACAGTCGTAGCGGCTCATCTCTACAGCTCCCTGCATGCACTGACTGATATTGACGATGACCTTGCCGTTGCGCGTACCTTCTTTCAAGGCTTTGAGCAGCCAGGGACTCTGTGGGGCGTTGCCAGAACCGAATGTGCGCATCACAATAGCTTTGAGGTTGGGCGTGTGGATGATATGACGGATCAGATCCTCGCGGATACCTGGGAAGAGGGAGAAGATAATCACATTGTTGTCGAGACGAAAATGGGGTGTCATCGGTTTCGAGAATTCGGGTTTCAAGATGCGCTCACGATGATAGGTGATATTCACACCAGCCTCAACGAGATGCGGGTAGTTGAACGACTCGAAGGCATTGAACTCCTCGGCACTCTGTTTGGTAGTACGATTACCACGCAGCAGATGGCCACCAAAATAGATGCCCACCTCTGGCACCAAGGCTCGCCCTTCTGCATCTTTAGCAGCAGCAATCTCAACGGCAGTGATGAGGTTCTCCTTTCCGTCAGTGCGCAACTGCCCGATAGGGAGTTGGGAACCTGTGAAGATAACAGGTTTGGTGAGGTTTTCGAGCATATAGGAGAGGGCAGAGGCGGTATAGGCCATCGTATCGGTGCCATGAAGCACCACAAAACCGTCATAGTCGTCATAGTGATCAGCGATGCAATGACTGATGTCTGTCCATCGTGCAGGTGTCATGTCGCTGGAATCGATAGCGGGTGTGAACTGATAAGTAAAGATTTCTGTATCGAACTGTTCGAGTTCTGGCACATGCAGGAGCAGATGCTCGAAATCGAAAGGCTCGAGGGCACCTGTCTGAGGATTGCGGTTCATACCGATGGTACCGCCTGTATAGATGAGTAGAACTTTGCTTGACATGGGAAATAAAACGTTTACGTGAATATTTTCTGCAAAGATAGTGCTTTTCTCGGAAAAAAACGTTAACTTTGCGCAAAAATTAAAACAAAATAATTATGAAGCAGTTCAATGACGATAACTTCGTTCTGGAGACCCAGATAGCTCAGGACTTGTATCACAACTATGCGGCTAAGATGCCTATCATCGATTATCACTGTCATCTGATTCCTGAGATGGTGGCTAACGACCATCGTTTTAAGAGCATCACTGAGCTGTGGCTCGGTGGTGATCACTATAAATGGCGTGCCATGCGTACGAATGGTGTGGAAGAGAAGTACATCACAGGCAAGGAAACCAGCGACTGGGAGAAGTTTGAGAAGTGGGCGGAGACTGTGCCTTACACCTTCCGTAACCCTCTGTATCACTGGACACACTTGGAATTGAAGACTGCTTTCGGCATTACAAAACAGCTGAGTCCCAAGACGGCTCGTGAGATCTTTGACGAGTGTAACGAGAAGCTGAAGCAGCCCGAGTTCTCAGCCCGTGGTCTGATGAAGCATTACAATGTGGAGTGTGTCTGTACGACAGACGATCCCGTGGATGATCTGCACAACCATATTGAATATGCCAAGCACAAGGCTGCCGACGATCCCATCATGCTTCCTGCATGGCGCCCTGACAAAGCTATGAACATTGAGAAACCAGGTTTCTCTAAGTATGTGGAGCAACTTAGTGAGGTGAGCGGCGTGACTATTACGAAGTTTGCTGATATGGTCGACGCCCTCCAGAAGCGTCATGAGTTCTTCGAGGCTCAGGGCTCTAAGCTCTCAGATCATGGTCTTGAGGAGTTCTATGATGAGGAATATACCGATTCTCAGATTGAGACTATCTTTGAGAAGGCCATGAGAGGTCAGCAGTTGTCAAATCTGGAGATTCGTCAGTTTAAGAACTGTTTCCTGACTGTCATGGGAGAGATGGATGCCGATGCCGGCTGGACACAGCAGTACCACTATGGTACTATCCGCGACAACAATACGGCTATGTATAACCGTGTGGGTGCAGATACAGGCTTCGACTCTATCGGTGAGTTTAACACTGCTAAGGCCTTGTCGCATTTCCTCGACAAGTTGAATTCGAAAGGTAAGCTTACACGTACCATATTATATACATTGAACCCCTGTGCCAACGAGATGATTGCCACAATGCTGGGTAACTTCCAGGGGGGAGAGCCCGGAAAGATCCAGTTTGGTTCCGGTTGGTGGTTCAATGATCAGATGGATGGTATGACGCGTCAGATGAACGCCCTTTCTGTATTGGGTCTTCTGAGCCGCTTTGTGGGTATGCTTACTGATAGCCGTTCGTTCCTCTCTTATCCGCGTCATGAGTACTTCCGCCGCATCCTCTGCAACCTTCTCGGCAATGATGTAGAGAAGGGACTGCTGCCATGCGATATGGAGATCCTGGGACGCATGGTGGAGGATATCAGCTACAACAATGCGCGCCGCTACTTTAAGTTCTATTAAAAAATGCACTATCTGAGCACTCGATATGAGATATAATGCAGGATTTAACCGCGAAGGCGACTACGAGCACTACACCGTAGAGGAGTCTATGCCACTGCTGGAATGGTTGTTAGCAAACGTTCAGCAGAGTCGTACAAAGATTAAGGCGACACTACAAGGAAGGGGAATCAAGGTAAACGGCAAGACAGTCTCGCAGTTTGACTTCCCTCTGGAGCGTGGCATGAAGGTGGCGGTATCGAAGACCAAGCGTAATCAGCAGGGCTTTAAGAGCCGTTACGTGAAGATTGTGTATGAAGACAAGTGGCTCATCGTGGTTGAGAAAGCTGTTGGCATCCTCTCGATGGCAGCAGGTCACTCCAGTCTGAATGTCAAATCGGTACTCGATGACTACTTCAAGAAGTCGCGCCAGAAATGTACTGCCCATGTGGTGCATCGTCTGGATCGTGATACCAGTGGTTTGATGGTCTATGCCAAGGATATGGAGACTGAACAGATACTGGAGCACAATTGGCACGACATCGTATATGATCGTCGCTATGTGGCAGTCTGTTCTGGTGAGATGGAGAATGATGAAGGTACTGTCGCCAACTGGCTGAAGGATAATAAAGCCTACGTTACTTACTCTTCGCCTGTAGATAATGGCGGTAAGTATGCCGTAACCCATTATCATGTGATGGCGCGTACTACGGAGCACTCGCTGGTAGAGTTTAAGTTGGAGACGGGGCGCAAGAATCAGATTCGTGTGCACTCCGCTGATATGGGGCATCCTGTTTGTGGTGATCCCAAATACGGCAATGGCGACGATCCGCTGCATCGTCTCTGTCTGCATGCGTGGCTGTTGTGCTTCCATCATCCAGTAACGGGCGAGCCCATGGAGTTTGAGACACCTGTACCCACAGAATTTAGAAAAATGTTCAAATAAGGTTTATGGGAAACATTGGTTATTACATATTTGTGCTGGTAGCACTGATTGTGGCCTTCCTCGTAGTGAAGAAGGTGGCATCGTGCATGATCAAAACAGTGGTGCTGTTGGCTATGGTGGTAGCGCTGGCTGCTATCTACTTTTTGTATTTCACGTAGTAGCAGCTATCTCTTCATCATAAAGGCGGTTGAAGGCTTCATGCAGTTTGGCTGGAGCCTCAATGATGGTTCTTAGCTCTGTCAGTTTAGTGCCGTTAGGTGAGTTGGGAATCCACAGTCGTATGTAGCCGTCTTTGGAATATTTGCTGTGCATATGTTCCTGGAAACGCTTCCAGTGCCCTTCCTTGTCATACTGCGGGTAGTTGCTGAGACCGAACTGTATCGTGCGGCGCAATACAGTTTCGCAGTCTAGGTCACGATCAGCCTCTGCTACAATCTTGCCATAGATGCTGCGTGGAGCATGACTGGCTGATGCACGATGATCCTCTACGGCTTCTTTCATAATCTTCATCTGTTCTGGTGAGAACCATTTCTTAAGTCTGGCATCGGCCATCAGGATTTTACCTCCTCGGATATGATGGTCAGCGCGATGGCCACTCATACCCAGATCGTGATAGGCCGCGATGGTATAGACCATATTGATATCGGCTCCTGTGAGACGAGAAAGTTCAAGGGAACTGCGGATGACACGAGTTACATGTTCCATGTTGTGGGCACGGTCAAATGCTGCATAGCGAGGTAAGATCTGAGTCTCGATGAACTCTACTAAATCCAGACTGGGGGTGTTGCTAATCATAAAAAGTTGCACAAATTTTTGCAAAATTACGAAATTCTATTTACTTTTGCAAGAAAAATAGGAGAAAATAGTGATGGAAGAGACGAATATCAAGACGAATTCATTAAAAGCCTGGTTGCTGGCAGCCCGTCCGAAGACACTCTCTGGAGCTGCAGTGCCTGTTATGATAGGGGTGGCATTAGCCTATTGTGATGCAGACTCTTATTTCAATGCCGATTTCAACTGGAAAGCAGCACTCCTCTGTTTGCTCTTTGCATTTACCATGCAGATTGACGCGAACTTCATCAATGATTTCTTTGATTTTGTAAATGGTACTGACGATGCAGAAACGCGTCTTGGGCCCCGTAGGGCTTGTGCTCAGGGGTGGGTGAAGCTGGATGCCATGAAACGTGCTATCGCCCTGACTACTTGCATAGCCTGTGTTGTCGGACTCCCGTTGGCCTATTATGGTGGTCTTGAGATGATTGGTGTAGGTATCATCTGTGTGGTGTTCGCTTTCCTTTATACGACCTTTTTCTCATATCAGGGTATGGGTGACCTGTTGGTGTTGGTGTTTTTCGGACTTATCCCTGTGAGCTGTACGTATTATGTGCAGCTGCACACGGTCAACTGGCAAGTATTCCTGGCTTCAATAGCTTGTGGGTTAGTCATTGACGCTCTGTTGATAGTGAATAATTTCCGCGATAGAGACAATGACCGTTTGGCTGGTAAGAACACTATTATAGTAAAATTAGGTGCTGAAGCGGGCTTGCAGCTCTATTTGGGAGTCGGTATCGGTGCTGTCATTCTTGGTATTTCCTTCTGGCAGCACGGACATCCATTGGCCACTCTCTTACCCATCATCTACCTGGTTCTGCATATCTTCACCTATCTGAAGATGAAGCATATCTATCAAGGAAAAGCGCTGAATCTCTGCTTGGGAGAAACAGCGCGTAATATCTTTATCTACGGACTCTGTGTGAGTCTGGGTTTACTTCTGCTATAGTCGCTTAGTTGAAGAAAGGCCACGAGACACCGAGGTGTAGCACATTGCTATTGGTGGGGTAGTGGGGGGCGAGGAAGCTCATGCGATTGCCTGAGCCGCTGTTCACATGACTCATCATCACAAAGAATCGCACTTTCTTCAGCTTCAAGTTTGCATAGACATCGATGAAAGGATAGCCACCCAATTCTATACGACTGGCCTCATTCTGCTGAATTGCAAACTGGTTGATAGCCGGACAGTAGTCGGGGGCGTAGTATTTAGTGAAATAGATGGCGTCGGCACCTAATTCCACATTCAACACCTTGGCTATACGGAACTTCAAATAGAGATTGGTGAAAATGTTAAGAGCAGGTAATGGTAGTACATCCTTGTTACTACTATTCTGATAGGTGAGTACATTCTCCCAATTCAGGATACCAACACGGAAGTTCTGATGCAGTTGAGCAGTGAAGACATTGATGTTGCCAGACTCCTGATAGACACCAGCCGTCATGTTCGTACGGCTATCGGTGGTAGCGTCATAACTCATGCCGTAGTAGGTGTAGTTCTGTATCTCATCGACGGCAATACGCAACATGGTGTTGGTCTTCTTATAGCTGAAGCGTCCTTCGATGTGAGTACGTGTCTCCTTTGATTTATCATCATCGTCCCACCAGATGTGCATGGCGTGATAATGTCTCTGCAGGAATACAGGTTCGATGCGATGGAAATAAGCATTAGCAGCCAACTGAACTGTATCGCCAAAGAGTTTGAAGTTGACATCAGTATTGAAATCGAACTTCAACTGACCAGCCAAAGCACCTCCAACCCATGTCTCAGCACGGAGGTTGAAGTGGAGTGTCTTGCCCTGTGTCTTACTGATCTGACCACCGAAACTCACATTGCTCTCTGTCCATTTATTACTATAAAGTACACCTTCAGCAGTGGAATCAGGCATCTGGTAATTGTTGTAATCAAAGGTTATGAAGCCTTTCAGACCTGCCTTCATATATTTATTGAAACCTTCGAGCAGACTGAGTCCGAGAGTGTTCTTTACCTGCATGTGCTTCACCTGATCGTAGATGGTGTCATTGCCATACTCAAGTCCTTTCTGATAATACCTGTTCAGATAATAATTGTCTGGTGTTTTGTAGGCCTGATAGCGGTGGTTATAGTTGTTCCATTCTAAGGTGTGGATAATGCTGGTCACAGGCACGTATTCACGTTTCATCGTAGCATCAATGGAGTCTTGAATAGCTTGGGCACGATTCAGACTGTCGAGTTTGGCTTGGTCTTCAATCTTAATGCGTCTGCTGATAGAATCTGTCATTAATGAGTCACGTTTGGGCTCTGCACCCATGATCCGTGCACCTTCAGGGCGACCAGTGAACTGTTTCTGCTCTCTACCTTTCTTTCTTGATGACTGCTCTTCCTCCTTGTTGCCTTTCTTCTTTTCAGCTTCCCTTCGCTCTTTGTCTTTCTTGGATGCTTCCGCAAAGGCACGAGCCTTCAACTCAGCCTCCGTCATCTTTACCTTACGATAGAAACCAATGTTATATCGGTGTGTGAGAAAGATGTTCTGATGATCATTTCGGTTCCAGTTCTTTTCAAGGATGGTCGGAATTTCGTTTTCAGCCAGATTGTCTTGAAACGATTCCGGGTGGGTGATATGATTATCATCGCCGATACCGCCATTCTCAGTTATTTTATGGTGACCTGCGTTGAAGAAGAAATGCATGTTGTATTGATCACCTGTATAAGAGGAGAAGAGTGAACCGTTGAAATGAGAATTACTCTGATTACTGAAATAGCCGCGAGCATAGGCATAATCGAGGTCGAAACCAACGTTCAGACGCTTGCCTGCATTCACACCAAATTTGGCGCTGATATGATCTTCACCATTGGTCTTGTCACCACAGTTGTCGTAAGCAATACTGGTATAAGGCGACAGTGTGTTCATAAAATGGAACAATTCTGGTCGCTTCTCCACGTAGCTATAAGGCTGTGTGAAGATAAAATTGTCTGTCTCTGCACGATTGATGAAGATACGGCTCAGACGTGAAGTATAGTTACTACCTGTAGAGTTGAATTCGCCATACATACCAGTATTGAATGTGGTGTTCTGAAAGAGGTGATGTACAGTGTCAGGCTGAACAGGAATCATGTCACCAAACTTGCGGTCGACAGTCCATGTATAAAGTCCCTTTGGAACTTCCTTGTTACGAGTTGTGTCGTTATTGTGCTTATTGAAATTCTGGTTGTCCCGTCGTTGCGTGATGTTGCCAGATGCATCAATCTGATTATAGAGATCTTGAGCTCTGGCACCAGTAAGCGCCAGCAGTACCAAAAGAAGTGATGTAAGTCTTGTTTTCATTTAATCATTCTCATTGATGACTCTGCGATCTTGAAGCACATGGAAATCAAGATAATATACAGACCGAGATAATGTCGCTCCTCATTCTTTGAGAGGTATAGTATCACGCCCACAACTGCACCAATCATAAAGATGATGTTCAGTATGTTGCGGATTTTGTCTTTGCTCATTTCTTCTCGTTGAGTAAATCGTTAAACTTCTTAAATATAAAGTCCTTACGGTCGATGGTCTTTCTGCGGAACTTGCTGGAAATAGGATAGAGCTTGGTGCGCTTCTTGTTTACGGCATTCTTATCCGTAATCCATTCTTCACTATAATGTACCTTTTCACGACCAATTTCATAATCATAAGAAATTCGGTTTATAGCCACCTCGGCCTTTTCGTCGAAACACTTCACCTCAACTACAAAGTTGAACTTGGTGCGATCGAGTGAGAGCGCAGCGCTCCTGAATACCAACCACTCATGGAAAACAGTTCCTAATTCGTACTTTACAGAATCATCCACCACAATAGAACTGCCTTCCAACTGGTTAGGTTCTTTAATCATCTTATCCAGTTGCTTATGCAGAATGGTGAAGATCTGTTGTGCTGACTTGCCTGGGGCAGAGATGGTTGTCGTCCAACAAACTTTTCCGTCAACGACAGGCACGGCATCCTTAGCCAGATATTTTGCGTCAGGGTTGGTTGGTTCCACAGGTTCTTGTTCTATTCTTTCCCATGTGTTGTCCTGGGCTATTGCCAATAGAGGCATCAAAGCCAGAATTGCTATCAGTATTCTTTTCATATCAACAAAATTATAAATTTTGGGCAAAATTACGAAGAATAATTAAAAATAAGGCACATAACACGTGGAATTAACACGTATTTTGTTATTTTTCACGTTTTCAGTTCCAGTTCTTTCTGTAGCCTGATGATTTCATCACGATATTGGGCGGCTTGCAAGAACTCGAGATTCTTGGCTGCCTCCTTCATCAGACGGGTGGTCTCTGCAATACTCTTCTCAAGTTGTGGTCTTGTCATACGCTCCACAATTGGATCGGCTGCCATATCTATCTGTGCTTCAGGCACCTGCATGGCTCGTCTCAGCTCTTTGATATCGGCTCGCTCTTCCTTTTGGAGGGTACCAGCACTGATGTTCTTGACAATCTGTTTGGGGGTGATACCGTGGGTCTCATTGTACCGTATCTGCTTCTCCCTGCGCCTACGGGTCTCGTCAATAGTCAGTTGCATAGAGGCTGTAATGCTATCAGCATACATAATCACCTTGCCGTTCACGTTTCTGGCAGCACGCCCTGCCGTCTGTGTTAGACTGCGATGGTTGCGTAAGAACCCCTCCTTGTCAGCATCGAGAATGGCTACTAATGATACTTCGGGCAGATCGAGTCCCTCACGCAGGAGGTTCACACCCACCAGCACGTCATAGACACCTTGTCGCAGATCGTTGAGGATCTGAACGCGCTCCAAAGTCTTGACCTCACTATGGATATAGTTCGTGTGAACGCCATGATCTAAGAGATAGGCGGTCAGCTCTTCTGCCATACGCTTCGTCAAAGTTGTTACCAGCACACGTTCGTTCCGATGACTACGTGTCAGGATTTCATCCATCAAGTCGTCAATTTGGTTCTGACTAGGGCGTACCTCAATATCGGGATCCAATAATCCTGTAGGACGGATCACCTGTTCCACCACCACACCCTCTGCCTCTGCCAATTCGAAGTCGGCAGGTGTGGCGCTGACGTAGATCACCTGATTCACCATCTCCTGAAACTCCTCGAATCTGAGCGGACGGTTGTCGAAGGCTGCTGGCAGTCGGAACCCATATTCCACCAGGTTGCGCTTACGGCTGCGGTCGCCTCCATACATGGCACTCAGCTGAGGTACAGATACATGGCTCTCATCTATAAAAAGGATGTAGTCGTCGGGGAAGAAGTCAAGCAGACAATAAGGGCGTTCTCCTGCCTTTCGTCCATCAAAATAGCGGCTGTAGTTCTCTATGCCCGAACAGTGCCCTAACTCCTTGATCATTTCCATGTCATATTCTACCCGTTCCTTGATGCGCTGCGCCTTTATAGGGTCGCCTGCATCTTGGAAGAAAGCTATCTGCTGCATAAGGTCGTCTTGTATCTGATGAATCGCGATGTTGGTCTGCTCCTGTGAGGTCATGAAAAGATTGGCAGGATAGAGCTTGTATTCTTCAAAACGAGCCAGACGATCGAAGGTGACTGCATCTACTTCTTCAAGGGCATCTATCTCATCATCCCAGAAAGTAACACGAAGCACAACCTCACTATAAGCCATCGCAATATCCACCGTATCACCCTTTACTCTAAAGTTGCCACGCTGAAGATCAAGGTCATTCCTGACATAGAGAGACTGCACTAATTTCCTTAACAAAGCGTTACGGTCTAACTTCTGACCTACATGCAATTCAATAACATTCTCTTGTAGAGCCACAGGACTTCCCATACCATAAATACATGAAACAGAAGCTACAACAACAACGTCTTTTCTCCCTGATAATAAATTAGATACTGCAGATAGTCTCAGGCGATCTATTTCCTCATTGATAGAGAGATCTTTTTCGATATAGGTATCCGTGGTGGGCAGATATGCCTCTGGTTGGTAGTAGTCGTAATAACTGACATAATACTCAACGGCATTCTGGGGAAAGAACTCTTTCATTTCCACATACAATTGATGAGCCAGCGTCTTATTATGGCTCAAAATAAGGGTAGGGCGATTGCAGTTGGCAATGACATTCGCCATCGTGAAAGTCTTGCCTGAACCAGTTACGCCCAACAATACCTGTGCCTTGTCGCCACGCTCGATACCGTCTGTCAGTTCTCTGATGGCTTCAGGCTGGTCGCCTGTTGGCTTATAGTCTGATGTAAGTATGAAATTTCCCATAACAAGTTGCAAAGATAGTAAAATTGACGTAGAATATGCCTTTTATTATTAATTTTTTCAAAAAAAGTGTGCTTTACGCGCTATACGTACCAAAAAATATGTAACTTTGCACCCCGATATGAAGAAAAGTATCATTATCCTCTCATGTATGGCGCTCCTGCTGACTAGTTGTAAGTCGGAGTTCAATGCCGTTTATAAGTATGGCGACAATGAAGCCAAATACGAACAAGCCAAAGAGTGTTTTGCTAATGGTAAGTTCCAGCAGGCAGTATCATTGCTTGAGGAACTGGTAACCATTAAGAAGGGCTCCGAAGAAGCTCAAGAGTGCTTGTATATGTTGGCCATGGCTCAGTATAACAACCAAGATTATCAGGCTGCTTCAGAGACATTCAAGAAGTACGGAACCAGTTATCCGCGTGGTATTTTTGCAGAACAAGCAGCTTTTTACGTAGGTGAAGCACTCTATGAGAGTTCTCCAGAACCACGTCTCGACCAGTCTCCTACGAATGGTTCCATCACGGCTTATCAGCAGTTTATGGATCTATACCCTGATTCCAAGTTACGTTCTCGTGCTCAAGACAGGCTATATGAGTTATACGATAAACTGATTCGTAAAGAGTATCTGGCAGCAGAACTCTATTACAATCTGGGTGGCTATTTCGGCAATATCAACTCTAATGATGAGAGTAATTACTCAGCTTGTATCATCACATCTCAGAATGCTTTGAAGACCTATCCCTACTGCAATCTGCGTGAGGAGTTTATGTTGCTTATTATGAAGAGTAAGTTCCAGTTGGCAGAGAATAGTACGCAGCAGAGACGTGTTGAGCGTTATCGTGATGCTGAGGATGAATGCTATGGTTTCATCAACGAGTTCCCAGAGTCGAAGAATGTGAGTCTTGCAGAGAAATATATCGCCAAGTGTAAGAAGGTCGTGAAAGATTAATATGTAAAATATAAAAGTTCAAAATAAAAGTATGGATTATAAGAAATCAAAAGCACCGGTTAATACCGTAACCCGTAACATTATGGATCTTTGCGATGATACGGGCAACATCTACGAGAGTGTCGCAATTATCGCAAAGCGCGCTAATCAGATCAGTGTTCAGATTAAGGAAGACCTGAGCAAGAAGTTGGCAGAGTTCGCCTCTTACAATGATAGTCTTGAAGAGGTGTTTGAGAACCGCGAGCAGATAGAGATCTCACGTTATTATGAGAAGCTGCCGAAGCCCACCCTCCTCGCTACTCAGGAGTTTATTGAAAATAAGGTCTATTGGCGTGACCCTACTCGTGACATCTCTTCTGAAGAGAATTAATATTTAGGTGTCATGATTCAGCGTAAACAGACACTTTTCCTCTTGGCGGCCATCGTGATGACCGTCATTTGTCTTTGTATGCAGATAGGTTCCTTTAAGGCTGCAGGTCTTGAGGTTGCACGGGTGTATAACCTGTGGTTTACCGATCCGTTGGGCAAACACCATTTCGACACGTGGCCGCTATTCGCTGTGCTGCTGCCAACAACGGTGATTGCCACCTATACTATCTTTCTCTATCGCAACCGCAAGTTACAGGCGCTTTTCTGTCTGTTTAATGCCTTGTTGGTTCTTGGATGGTATGTTTGCTACTTTGTCGTCAGTCAGACAGTAGCCGATAAGTCTTGGGGTACTGTTGATTTCCGTCCTACATGGCCAGCAGTCTTCCCAGCTATAGCTTTCATCTTCTATCTGATGGCACGTCGCGCTATCAATGCTGATGAAAAGTTAGTCCGCTCGATGGATAGAATCCGATAAGATAATAATAAAGCCTCGCGAATTGCGAGGCTTTATTATTGATAATAGTTTTCAGAAATTATCCTTTCAGTGCAGCGATACTTTCTTTCAGTGCTGCAATCTTCTCTTCTGAATCGCTCTGCTTCTTACGCTCAAGGGCTACGACAGCCTCAGGAGCATTGGCTACGAAACGCTCGTTGGAGAGCTTCTTCTTCACACCCGCCAGGAAGCCTTCAAGGTGTTGCAACTGAGCCTCCATCTTCTGAATTTCTGCCTCCACATCAATCATGTTACCCAGAGGTACGGCAAACTCGTCGGTACCTACCATGAAGGCTGAAGCAGTGGCATCCTTCTCAGCCACCACGTTAATGGCACTGAGGTTAGCCATCTTGGCAATAATGGTGTTGAAAGCCTCATAGTTGTTGCTGCCAACAGCCTGAAGGTCGAGTTGTTCTTTGGGGGCGATGTTCTTTGAACTGCGAACCATACGCACACCAGAAACTATCAGCTTCACACTCTCAATCTGAGCAGCAAGCTTCTCATCAGCCTCTGTGGGAGTAGCAAGTTTCAAGCTGTCACTCATGATGCTCTCGCCATCCTTGCGGTCATATAGGTGCTGCCAGAGTTCCTCAGTGATAAATGGCATGAAGGGGTGCAGCATCTTAAGCAGAATCTCGAAGAACTCAAGGGTCTTATCGTAGGTAGCTTTGTCGATAGGTTGTGCCTCACCATTGATATAAGCGGGTTTCACCATCTCCAGATACCAGCTTGAGAACTCGTCCCAGAAGAGCTTGTAGACAGCCATCAGTGCCTCAGAGAGACGATACTTCTTAAAGAGATCATCCACCTCAGCATTGGTTTGGCGCAACTTAGCTTCAAACCATGCAGTAGCAATCTTGCCAGACTCAGGCTGTTCGATATCAGCGACCTTCCAGCCCTTTACCAAGCGGAAAGCATTCCAGATCTTATTATTGAAGTTACGTCCCTGTTCGCAAAGTGCCTCATCGAAGAGAATATCGTTACCAGCTGGTGCAGAGAGCATCATACCCATACGCACACCATCGGCACCAAACTTTTCAATCAGTTCGATAGGATCGGGAGAGTTACCTAATGATTTCGACATCTTACGACCCAGTTTGTCGCGAACGATACCAGTGAAATAAACATTCTTGAAAGGCATCTTGCCAATATACTCATAGCCAGCCATAATCATACGAGCTACCCAGAAGAAGATGATATCCGGACCTGTTACCAAGTCGGAAGTGGGGTAGTAGTAGTTAATCTCCTCGTTGCCAGGATTGTTGATACCGTCGAAGAGTGAGATAGGCCAGAGCCATGAAGAGAACCAAGTGTCGAGGGCATCCTCGTCCTGATGCAGATCGGCATCAGTCACCTTCGGATCTTTCTCCTGAGCCAATTTAAGAGCTTTTTCACGAGTTTCGGCTACCACGAAATCATCATCCTCATTATAATAATAGGCAGGAATGCGGTGTCCCCACCACAACTGGCGTGAGATACACCAGTCCTGGATATTCTCCAACCAGTTCTTATACGTGTTCTTGTATTTGGCTGGATAGAATTTCAGTTCATCGTTCATCACTGGGGGTAGGGCGATGTCAGCAAAATGCTTCATCTTCAGGAACCACTGCAGTGAGAGACGGGGCTCGATGGCAGTGTCAGGGTTACGCTCAGAGTAACCAACCTTGTTGACGTAGTCCTCAATCTTCTCCATCAGACCTGCTTCTTGCAGATCTTTGGCTATCTGCTTGCGACAGTCCATACGGTCCATACCCACGTAGAGGGGACTCTGCTCTGAGATGGTACCGTCGGCATTGAAAATGTCGATGGTCTCGAGGTTATGGGTCTTACCCAACATGTAGTCGTTGGTATCGTGAGCGGGTGTCACCTTCAGACAACCCGTACCAAACTCGATATCTACATAACGATCTTCGATGACAGGAATCACGCGACCGACCAGTGGCACGATCACTTTGCGACCCTTTAGCCACTGGTTCTTTGGATCCTTGGGGTTGATACACATGGCGGTATCACCCATGATGGTCTCTGGGCGGGTGGTAGCCACTACGGCATAGTAGCCCTTTTCGTCCTTGTGGATGATATTGCCTTCAGTCTTCAGAGTCTCTTCATTATCGAGAGCCTTCAGATCTGCGACATAATATTTTAGATGGAATAGATGACTCTGCTCTTCTTTGTAAATCACCTCCTCGGTAGAAAGGGCTGTGAGTGCTTTGGGATCCCAGTTGACCATACGCAGGCCACGATAGATGAGTCCCTTGTTATAAAGATCGACAAACACCTTAATCACACTCTCTGAACGCTTCTCGTCCATCGTGAAGGCTGTGCGGTCCCAGTCACAGCTGGCACCCAGTCGGCGCAACTGCTTCAAGATGATACCACCGTGCTCATCTGTCCAGTCCCATGCATGCTTCAGAAACTGCTCACGTGTCAGGTCGCGCTTCTTGATGCCCTGTTCTGCGAGTTTCTTTACAACTTTTGCCTCAGTAGCGATAGAGGCGTGGTCGGTACCAGGTACCCATAGTGCGTTTTTACCCTCCATACGAGCACGGCGCACCAGAATGTCCTGAATCGTATTATTCAGCATGTGACCCATGTGCAACACACCAGTCACGTTTGGCGGCGGAATCACGATGGTATAAGGCTCGCGTCCGTCTGGTTTACTTGAGAATAGTTTGTGGTCCAGCCAGTACTGATACCACTTACCTTCGACCTCTTTTGGGTCGTATTTACTTGCTAATTCCATATATATATGATGTTTATTCTCTAAAATCGGTGCAAAATTATAAAAAAAATCCCAAATCTCGATTCCCAATTCTCAATTATTTTGTATCTTTGCCACATTAATTAATAATTTATGCACACAAAAGAGGAAAAAATGCAAGCTTTTGGTCGATTTCTTGATGTCTTGGATGCATTGAGAGCCAATTGTCCCTGGGATAAGAAACAGACCAATGAAAGCCTGCGACCCAATACCATCGAAGAGACCTATGAGCTCTGCGATGCCCTGATTAAGAACGACATACCCGATATCTGTAAGGAGTTGGGTGATGTGCTGCTTCATATCTGTTTCTATGCGAAGATTGCAGAAGAGAAGGAGCAGTTTGATATGGCTGATGTCTGTAATGCCCTGACGCGTAAGATGATCACCCGCCATCCGCATGTGTATCATCCTTCGCAGATTGATGCTGAGGATCCCAAGCCCCTGCCGTATGTGCCTAGTTCTGCTAGTTCTTCTAGTCAGCCTAGTCCAACTAGTATTACTAGTGTTACCCAGGTACTAGAAAACTGGGAGCAGATTAAGCTCAAGGAGAAGGATGGTAATGAGAGTGTCCTCTCTGGTGTGCCAGAGGCTCTGCCATCACTCATCAAAGCCTATCGCATTCAGGATAAGGCTCGTAATGTCGGCTTCGACTGGGAGGACCGTCAGGATGTGTGGAAGAAGGTGCGTGAGGAACTCGGTGAACTTGAGGTTGAACTGAATAAAGAGGATAAGGAGCGCTCCACTGCCGAATTGGGCGATTTCCTTTTCAGTGTCATCAATGCGGCACGCCTCTATAAGCTGAACCCCGACAATGCCTTAGAGAAGACCAATCGTAAGTTTATCAATCGTTTCAATTATATTGAGGCTCACAGTATCAAGATAGGGAAACCTCTCAAGGACATGACCCTCGAAGAGATGGATCAGCTTTGGAATGAAGCGAAACAACAGGAGTAGAATCAATCATAAAATATATTAAGGTATGAATAAAAGCGTATTTTTTGGAGTGTTTATGGCTAGCGTGTTGCTTTTTGGTAGCTGTGGCGGTAACAATAATCAGCAGTATGCTGATGATGAGGATTCAACAACAGTGGAAGATCTCTCATCACGCGACCGTACTGTATATGGAATCTGTACATCAAACTCAGCAATGAACACATTGGAGATGATTACTGATAGTGGTGACACGTTGAAGTTGAATGTCGCCCGTGCCCGTGAGACTGGCAAGGTGTTTGGAGGTTTTGATTCTTCTGATCGTTTAGCTGTTGTTCCCGATAGTACAGGCCGTACGGCCCTTCAGGTCATCAACTTGAATGCACTGATGGGCGACTGGGTGATGCCTGACCCCATCGATGGCAGTGCTGAGGTTGGTATCCGCATCAAAGAAGGTGGTATTGCTGAGAGTATCGAGCAGAGTGTGATTGTATATCGTACTTGGAAGATTGTCAATGGCGAACTGGAAATCCTGCTGGTACGTGAAGGCGGCGGTGATGAACAAGAGACCAACCGCTATGAGATCCTGATGCTTGGTCCTGATACCTTAGCTTACCGTACCATTGGCAAGCCCCGAGATGAGACCGAGACTTTCGAGTATAACCGTTGGAAGGAAAAGCCGAAAGTAGATCTTCACGGATTGGAGCTGGAGGATACTAGCGACGAGTTCAATAAGATTTAATCCCTCTTACTGGTGGAACCGTTCAAAGTTCATATCTTAGGCTGTGGAAGTGCACTTCCCACCCTTCGACATTACGCATCGTCACAAGTGGTGGAGGTGCGTGACAAAGTGTTGATGCTTGATTGTGCTGAAGGTACCCAGATGCAACTGCGTAAATGCAGGGTGCGTTTTACGAAGCTTAGTCATGTGTTTATCACCCATTTGCATGGCGACCACTGCTTCGGTCTTATCGGCATGATCTCCACCTTCGGACTGCTGGGACGCACAGCCCGTCTGCATGTTCATGCACCAGAAGCCTTGGGACCAGAACTCGAACGACAGATTCAGTTCTTCACCCATGACTTAGGCTTCGAAGTGGTGTTCCATCCTGTGGATACCACCGTCCGTAGTGTAGTGTACGAGGATCGCAGTATCATTGTTGAAAATATCCCATTAGAGCATCGGTTACCCTGTTGTGGTTATCTCATCAGCGAGAAACCCACCTTGCCGCATATCCGTCGTGAGATGATGGAGTGTTACCAGATACCAGTCAGTCAGGTGGGTAACATCAAGAATGGCGCCGACTGGACTATGCCTGATGGTGAGGTCATCCCTAACAGCAAACTCGTTGTTCCTGCCGATCCGCCCCGTAGTTATGCCTATATCAGTGATACCCGCTATATGCCCCAGTTGCATGAGCAGCTTCGTGGCGTGAATACCCTCTATCATGAGAGTACCTATGGCGATGATCATCTGCCGCAGTCTGAGAAGTATTTCCACTCTACAGCCCGTCAGGCAGCTACGGTGGCCCGTGATGCTGGAGTAGGGCGCCTGTTATTAGGTCATTACAGCTCCCGTTATGAGGATGAGACAGTACT
Source organism: uncultured Prevotella sp. (assembly GCA_946405145.1). GTDB lineage: Bacteria > Bacteroidota > Bacteroidia > Bacteroidales > Bacteroidaceae > Prevotella. The sequence goes on along the minus strand of CAMJGE010000001.1, from coordinate 61,345 downwards.
GCTCAACGAGGCCAAGGAAGTGTTCCCTCAGTCGTTTTTGACGAATGAAATGGAAGTTTTCGACATCTGAAAGAGCTAAAAAGCCATTTTTTGTCGAAAAAATTTGGAACATTCAGGCATAATCCCTATATTTGCAGCACATAAATGAATGCGTATGGTTAGATTTCTACCCTTATTAATGACCATCTTGACCCTCTGTTTCACTGCGCCGGCATCAGTCAGTGCAGCCACGATGCATGAGGCAGGTCTGGCTACTTTTCCAGAGGGCGAAATCACCATTACCTATTCACAAGGATTCCTTTATGTCAATGGTGGCGAGGGTAAAGTGCTTGAGGTCGTATCGCTAACAGGGCGACGCGTGCTTGAACAGCAGATTGATAGTCCGGCACAGAAGATTGAACTAAGTATTCCCAAAGGCTGCTATATCGTAAAGGTAGGATCGGTAGTCCGTAAGATTGCGGTACGCTGATGACAGATGAACGCGAACTCTATGCTCAATTAAAAGATCCGAAGACGCAACGTGCCGCTTTCGGAGTCATTGTGCGCCAATATAGTGAACAGCTCTATTGGCAGATCCGACGTATCGTGCTTACTCACGAAGATGCCAATGATGTGATGCAGAACACTTTTATGAAAGCCTGGAACCATATCGACAGCTTTCAGGGCGAGTCGAAGATTATCACTTGGCTCTCACGTATTGCCATCAACGAGAGTTTGGACCATTTGCGCCGCAACAACCATACTACCGTCAGTACCGAGGATGATCTCTCCTTAGTCAATGCACTTCAGGCCGATCCTTATTTCGACGGTTCTGAGGTGGAGGCGATGCTTCAACAGGCAGTTGCTACCTTGCCGGATGTACAGCGAACCGTCTTCCAACTGCGCTATTTCGATGAGATGAAATATAGTGAGATGTCACAAGTGCTCAACACCTCAGAGGGCTCCCTCAAGGCCTCCTATCATATTGCGGTGAAGAAGATAGCTGAATTTTTTAAGTCGCGTGATTAAACTTTTTGAATATTGTTACGTCATATATACGATGAATGAAGAGAAGTACATAGAAGAGAAGGTAGGTCGCAGAAATCCGTTTGTGGTTCCTGAAGGTTATTTCGATACCTTTGCCGATCAGATGATGGCTTCGCTGCCTGAACGCCAGCCGCAAGCCAAGCGTCTCTGGTTGCGCCCGTTGCGTTATGCCGCAGCAGTGGTGTGCCTGTTCATGCTGGGTGCTATGGCCTGGTTTGCCTTCTCTCCCGATAAGCAGCCTTTGCAGGCTAAAACCGTCAATGTATCAACCGATGTGGCTTTCGATGAGGCTGCTGATTATGTTATGCTCGACAATTCGGATATTTATGCTTGTTTGTCAGATGAATAAAATGATGAAAGCTATGAAGAGACTGTTGTTTACCCTGAGTGTTGTTTTCCTTTTGAGTGTTTCGGCATTTGCTGATGAGCCTCAGAAGTTCTCCCCTGAGAAGTTCCAGGCGGAGATGGAACAGTTTATCACCAAGGAGGCATGTCTCACCCCCGAGGAAGCAGCCAAGTTCTTCCCATTGCTCCGTGAGATGCACAAGAAACAGCGCACGATCCACCAGCAGATAAAAAAGGAGTGCAAAATCAAACCCGTTGATGAGTGTGATTGCAAGAAGGTGGTGCAGCAGCGTGATGTCTATGAGTTGGAGCTGAAGAATATTCAGCAGACCTATCACAACAAGTTCTTCTGTGTGCTACCAGCCTCAAAGGTCTATGATGTCATCAAGGCAGAAGACCGCTTCCATCGTCGCGCCTTTAAGAACTGGAGTAAGAATAAAGACGATAATCATCATAAGCATCAGCCTAAGAAATAGGCTGATTTTTTTTCTCAGTGCTTTTCCCTCTCGAAAAAATACGTAAGTTTTCCTGCATTAATTTGTTTACTTAGAAATCTAATCTAAAATTCTCTGCCATTTTCTTTTAAGTTTCAGAAACTTTCCTTATCTTTGCAGGCAGAATTTAAATTTAGGACTATGAGCAACAGAAATTTAGAAGATTATTTTGTTGAAAGCAGACGCTTGAGGGCTCTTGTGATGGCCAAAGCTAAGGAGTTAAAAGGTAATCCGATTACCTTTATTATTACGAATGGTATCACAATGAACGTAGAAATAACAAACTCTGATTTGAGAGTAATAGCTAACAAAAACACAAGAAACAACAAATTTAATGCTATCAAGAATGCGTTAGCGATTGACATCAAAGGCTATTTGGAAAAAGCAGAATATGTAGGATGGAGACCTACAGTTGATGGTAAACATTTCGAAAGTGCATATTTCACCTATTTCAGTCGGGACTTGGGATGCAAAACAATTCTTTGTATGCGAAGAATGAGAGTCGGTGGTATCTATAAGCCGTATGCCATTATAGATGAATATACTTTTGATGCACGAAAAGACAGCTTAGTAAAAGGAACTCCGCCTTAACAAGTCGCTTGCCAAACCAAATGGGGCTCTTGTCTTAGACGGAGTTTTAAAAGTGCTTCTATTTTAACAAGTCGCTTGCCAAACCAAATGGGGCTCTTGTCTTAAATAGGTTCCTTTCACGCTGCAAAGATACGATGTTTCCCCTTAACTTCCAAATATTTCTTTTCTTTTTTCACTTTTCCCTGCCATTTTCTTTTAAGTTTCAGAATTATTTCTTATCTTTGCCCCTGTTATCAGACAGAGATCCACTATTAAGTGAATTGACGAATGATGACCTATATATAGGAAAAGCGTACTTGACGCTTTGTACTTGACCTGTTGGAATCTGGCAGTTTCAAACTGATTGTCAAGAACATTGCAGCAAAGACGCTCATGGGTATGTAATATCCGACATTTGTATTGCTTGGCTATTATTAGTCCAAATGCAATGGATGCCGCTTATATACATATCAGCGTGGGCTTCGGCGTTGCTCGTTCAACAATCAGGGCGATGCCAGAGCCTCAACAGGTGGGACGAGTAACAGGTAGATTCCCACGCTTCTTCGTATTTATAGTTGCACCTTTTGATATTAGTCTGCCAAGTCTTGGGAGTTTGCTTGGGTAAAAAAAGGAGATATGAAGAAGTTTATCCTATTGTTAACGTTGGCACTTACATTACCAACTGTTGTATTTTCTCAAAGTGACCTTTTGAACAAGGCTTTGCAGAAAGAGTATAAGACAAAGATGAAGGAATTCAAGAAAGGCGGATGGGAGATATTCGGCAGTTCAAGAAGTCTTGAAGTTGCCTTGCTTAACCACTATGACAAGCTTAACAAAGGTGGAGATAATGTTTATGAAATTGTTGGAATTGCGAGTGCTTTCAAATCCAAAAATATTGGAAGACAAATTGCGATGAATAATGCATGTGTTATTTATTCCTCTCAGGCAGGTTCTCAGGTTAAAGGTCGTGTTGTTAGTGATATGGGAGCCGATGCAGACAACCTAACAGTAGAATTTGACCATTTCTATGCTGCTTACGAAAGAGCTGTAGAAAAGGAAATAAGAGGAGAAATAAAGGAGAGTTTTAGCGTTATCAGACAAAACAAAGATGGTTCTTATGAAATGCAGTCTTTCTTTATATTCGATGAAGATTCAGCTTTGAATGCGAGAGTCAAAGCATTTGAGAACGCCGCTAAGGAATCTGTGGCAGCTCAAAAGTATGCTGAAATCATATCCAAATATATCAATGAAAAGGTGGATCCTTCTGAGGCTCCACAAGAAAAACCTCAACAAGCTAAAGGTATAGATATCTAAAATGAGAAGAAAAATTCTATCATTTACCTTATTGATAACCAGCATTTGTGCTTTTCCGCAAAGTGTATCGGAGATAAAGGCAGATAAAAATTATCTGTCAGGTGAAGGATGGGGCACTACATTAAAGCAAGCCGATGATGCAGCCTTACAAGATCTTATTAGCAAAATATCTGTAAATGTACGCAGTTCGTTCACAAGCGCAGAAGAGGAAACTAATAAAAATGGGAAACTTGATGCTGTCTCTGTCTATCGATCTATCATCAATACTTACTCTCAAGCTACACTAACAAATACACAACGTATAGTAATAGAGAATGAGCCAGATGCTCATGTGCTTCGTTATGTAAAAGTTGCCGAGATAGCCCGCATTTTCGAGGGACGAAAAGCAAAAATGTTTGATATGGTTGAAAGTGCAGGACGAGCAGAACAAAAGGGTAAAATTGATGATGCTCTTAGATATTACTATTGGTCCTTATGCTTGCTAAAAAGCCTCCAGTATTCGAATGAAGTAAAGTTCAAAGATCCTGATGGTAAAGAACGATTGCTGTCAACATGGATTCCTGAAAAAATGAATGATATTTTCTCTGATATCAGTATTACCCCCATTAATAAGTTGAATAACGAGGTAATACTATCATTCAAATATAAAGGCAAACCTATTAACAGCTTTGATTATACCTATTTTGACGGAATGGATTGGAGCAACATCTATAGTGCCAAAGATGGACAGGGTGTTATAGATTTGCGCCCAGGCCAGATTGCGGATAATCTAAGAATTAAATGTGAATATGAATTTGCGGGTGAAAGTCATATCGATAGGGAAATAGAAAATGTGATGGCTCTGACAGGAGGTGTATCTTTTAGGAATGCATATATCAATGTAACAGCAGTACCCCAAGAAAATCATCAACCAGTAACAGAAGTTAAGGAATTTAGATCTGCAACAAACGCTAGTAGTGCTATAGAAGACTACAGCAAGCATGTCACAATCCTGAATTCTATATCAAAAGCCATTTCTCAAAAGTCAAATGGGAGCTTGCAGAAATTTTTCACGCAAAAGGGTTGGGATCAGTTCCAAAAACTTATCCATTATGGACGTGCAACGCTAATTGAAAACTCTGACATTCAGTTTAATAGTCTCGGAGACAAAGTGATTTGCCGAGGTTTAACTATGTCATTTGGCTTTAAGAACAATAACAGGAAGTTTGTTGAAAATGTAGTCTTCACATTCAATAGTCAGCAAAAAATTGATGAGGTACTATTTGGATTGGGGAAAGAAGCCTACAATGACATTATGATGAAAGGCGTTTGGAATATGGACGCACGTCTTATCCTTGCCAACTTCCTTGAAGAATATAAGACCGCCTATGCTTTGAAGGATCTTGATTTCATTCGCAACGTTTTTGATGACAATGCTGTAATCATAACTGGACGAGTGGCAAACAGGCCGAAAAACGTTACAGAACGTTCCCAATACATTGATTCCAAAATTATCAAGTATAACAGACAAACAAAGAACGAATACCTCCGTAATTTGGAACATTGCTTTGCTGGTAATGAATACATAAACATTCGTTTTGCCAATAACGATGTGATTAAAGCAGGAAAGGGAGGTGAGACCTATGGTATTCAGATAAAGCAGGATTACTATTCTAGTACATATGGTGACACGGGATATCTTTTCTTGATGGTTGATGTGAACAATCCTGATAAGCCTATTATCAAGGTACGTACATGGCAGCCAGAGAAGGATCCTAATTTTGGAGTTTATGGACTTTCGGATTTTTAAGTATGAGAGTATGAGAAAGGCAATCATTATTTCTATATTAGTTTTTATCCCCTTCATATCAGGCTTTGCACAAGATAAGAAGGACGATTTTCAATCATACCGTGAAAAGATGCTCTCAGGATATATGGGGTTCAGAAAATCTATCATGGATGATTATGCCAAGTTCTTAAATGGTGTATGGGATAGATATAAGGCTTTTAAAGGGGAGAAAGCGTATCCCCTTCCCAAACCCAAAGTTCAACCTAAGAAGAAAAAGGATGAGCCAACGCCCAAACCTAAGGAAGTTGTGCCAGAAGAGGTTAAACCTTCAGAGCCCATAAGTAGCGACAAGCCCAATAAGCCGAAACCTGTTACTCCTAACCCTTCAGATTTAGTCACGTTTGAGTGGTGCGGAATGGGAATGCAGTTGCCTGATGCAAAGATTCAGGGTGACTTATGTGGCTTAGACAAAGAAAGTGTTTTGGCATTTTTCGATGTACTAAATAATTCAAAGGTTAATGACAAGGTTCTCCCACAGATGGCAAATATTGCTACTGGAGCAAAGTTTAATGACTGGTGTTTATGCCTCTTGATACAAAGCTATGTCAAGAAAATAAAGCCAAATGCTAGTGCCAACACTCGAAACTTTATATGTTGGTATATGATGGCACAATTCGGATTTGACGTAAGAATATCGTTTATTGGTAATGGCCTTTTTTATCTCATTCCTTTTAAGCAGCGTGTTTTTGCACATAATTATATCTTAATACATGATACCCCATATTACGTTTGGGGAGAAGGGTATTTAGATGAAAATGCGGATTATTTTACACCAAAGGTTCCTGATGATGCGGGTGATTACGTAAATTTAGTTATCACAAAGCCTTTAGCTATTCCGTATAAAGCAAAAAGATTTAGCCATACATTCTCTGGAAAAACTCTTTCTGGTGAGGTTAATGAGAATTTAATTAAAGTAATGGCAGCATTCCCACAAATGCCTATTCCTGCATATGCTGTCTCTCAAGGCGATAATAAAGCAAGGAATCAGATATTGAATCAAATGAAAAGCTTTATATCTGGCATGTCAGAACTTGAAGCAGCTAATTTTATTCTTCAGTTTATTCAGTCATTTGATTATGCTACTGATGATGAGCAATTCGGCTACGAGAAGCCTTTCTTTGTTGAAGAAACACTATATTATCCTAAATGTGACTGTGAAGATAGAGCCATCTTCTATCATTTTTTAGTCACCAACTTATTAGGCAACGATGTACATTTGGTACATTATCCTATGCACGAATGTACTGCGGTAAACTTCTCTCAGAAGCTGAATGCAGATTATTATATGTATCAAGGCAAACAATACGTAATATGCGACCCCACATACATCGGAGCTTCAATAGGTATGTGTATGCCAGCTTACAGAGATACGAAACCAGAAGTTGATTTAATTAAATAAGAGGTATGAGAGATATTATTTTTGAAGAGCAGGACGGAAAGCTTGTTTTGGGTACACCAGAACTTGACGGCTATATTTATCTTAATTATGTGAATGGTAAAGCAGATACATCAAGACTTGATGACAACACTTGTCAGAAAACTTTTGGTTGTAGCGCTAACGAGTTGCGAAAGTTCTTAAGAAATAAAGGATATTGATTTGGCTTGAATACAGAGTTTTTGTAATTAAATGAAAAAGAATTGTGTCATATGCCTTCTGGCTATCGTATTTGTGATTTACATAATAACGATGCTCTATAATTACCATTTTGAAAATGGTTTATTGTTCAATGCTGAGTTTGGCAATTATTTATCAGGAGTATTTGCGCCAATATCAGCAATAGGCACAATTGCCGTATCGTACCTAATATACGAATTAACGTCAACAGAAAGAAGAGCTGATGATGATTTTAAAATAATAATTGGACTTTATTATAAAATAGAAGAATCTTTTGAATTACTTAAAAAGCGGAATCTTAAAACTGATTTATCTGACGATCATAATTCATATTATGAACGTCAAATTAAAGTTGATTGTATGCTCCTACTTAATTACATAAGAAGATATCCCCAAAAAAATAAAAGTACTCGAAAGTTAGAAAGGACGTTGATGAATATTAACGTCAACCCCAATTATGAACATGATTACATAGTATTAGCAGAGGAGTTTCAAAATTTCTGTTTTGCACTAAACCCAGATTGGAATACTTTAAGTTTCACTTTAGATAAAAATGAAAAGAATTAGTTTTGTCATATTCGCATTTATCTTCATTGCAAACACATTCGGCCAGAATATTTCTATCAGCAGTTTTAAGCTACTAGATACTGATTTAACAGCCAATACAGCTGGTACAATGGAGTTGGATCAAAATGGTGAGACTGCTGCACTCATTAAAGTGGTGACAACTCAAACTGGATTCACTTTCGATGGTGGATCTTTGGGGATTGTAAAAACAAAGCAAACCCCAGGTGAAGTATGGGTATATATACCAAGAGGTGCAAAGAAAATCTCTATTAAGCACCCACAACTTGGGGTACTCCGTGATTATTATTTCCCTGTAGCAATAGAACCCGCGAAGACTTATGAGATGATTCTTATTACAGGAGAGGTTCAGACAGTGGTGAAGAAATCTCGCACTTCGCAATATGTCGTGTTCCAACTTTCTCCAGAAAATGCAGTTGTTGAATTAGACGGCGAACTCCTAGAGACCCATAATGGTACAGCTGAAAAATTGAAAAACTTGGGGACATATAACTATCGTGTTCAAGCGCCAAATTATCTATTAGAAGCCGGGTCTGTAACAATAGATGATCCCCAAAACAAAAAAATCGTAACGATAAATCTTAAACCAAATTTTGCGCATTTAATAATCAACGTGGATAATGACGCAGAAATTTGGATTAATGGGGAATTAAAAGGAATTGGCTCATGGACAGGAGATTTAGGAGCTGGCCTTTATGAATTTGAAGCTAAAAAAGAAGGATACTCTAATACCTATATTTCGAGAGAAATCGTAGCCTCACCCGATCAACAAATTATAAATTTGCAAACACCATCTCCAATATATGGAGAGATTAATATTACTAGTAATCCTTCTGTTTCTGATGTTTATATCGACAAAAAACTATATGGCCAAACCCCACTGTATCTCTCTGATTTACTCATTGGGAAACACAATTTGAGGATTTCCCATGAAGGCTATGGAGATTTCGTATCTGACATTACTATAGAAAAAGGTAAGATTTGTGAAATTAATGCAGAGTTAAATGAATGCATCTATTTCGACATAAAATGTAATAGACCAGATGCAGATCTTTATATTGATGATGTTTTAATGGGAAAAGCTTCTGGAAGAAGAACAATTTTAGTAGGAAAGCACAAGATTGAAGTTAGGCCTAAGCCTTATGAAGGTCTTGTTGCATATAGGGATGTTATAGACTTTAAAGATCCAGTAGAAGAAGTTAATGTTATATTAGAACCTTGGGAACTCAAAATTACTTTCTCTAGTGATATGCCTAATACTTACTTATTTATTGATGATGAAATTTGTTCTAATTCTATTAATAGAAATCCCACAACTATAAAATTTAGATCAGGAGAACACACTCTAAAATTTAGGTGTAAGGGGCAAAACGAGATAATTAAAAAGGTTACTTTTAGTTCCTCAAATAGTAGTTTTTTTGTATCCTTTAAAGATAAAGATATCTATATTAGAAATTAATTGCAATTATGAAAAGAAAGTTGTTATCCATAGTCCTAATTCTTTTTATTTGTACAGTCTGTAACTCTCAATCAATATCAGTAAGCAGTTTTAAGCTACTAGATACTGATTTAACAGCTAACACAGCTGGCACAATGGAGCAAGATCAAAATGGTGAGACAGCAGCACTTATCAAAGTGGTGACAACTCAAACTGGATTCACTTTCGATGGCGGAGCATTAGGTATCGTGAAAACGGTTCAGAAACCATCTGAGATTTGGGTATATGTGCCCCGAGGTCTAAAGAAGATAACAATCTCACATCCTCAATTAGGAATGCTGAGAGACTATTATCTGAATGTCCCTATTGAAGCTGCTCGTACTTACGAAATGATCCTTATTGCGGGGGAAGTGCAGACTGTTGTGAAACAAGCTCGAACATCACAATATGTTGTTTTCCAACTTACACCACCTGATGCTGTAGTAGAACTAAATGGTGAATTGCTAAAAACAGAAGGTGGCGTTGCTTCTAAAATGATGAAGTTTGGCACCTATAACTATCGTATACAGGCCCCAGACTATTTGTTAGAAGCTGGCTCTGTGACAGTCGATGATCCCAACAACAAGAAAGTAGTTAACATTTCGCTAAAACCTAATTTCGCTAAGGTTACTATTAATGTGGATAACAAGGCAGAAATATGGGTTAATGGAGAGAAAAAAGGAAATGGGACATGGACAGGGAATTTAGGAGCTGGCACTTACGAACTTGAAGCTATGAAACAAGGACATCGTAGTACCACTATCACACATGATTTTATTGCTACTTCAGAGCCTCAAATAGTGAAGCTTCAGCCACCTACTCCTATTCTCGGTGAAGCAGATATTAGTAGTTCACCTGCAATGGCAGATATTTACATTGATGGAAAGAAAGTTGGATTGACGCCACAGATGGTATCCGATTTACTTGTTGGACAGCATCAGGTTCGTATCAGTAAGCAGGGCTATAGTGACTATAACTCTACCTTGATAGTCAAAGAAGGTGAGACCTCCATACTCACAACAAAACTAGAAAAGCCAACTGGCAATCTGGAATTTACTGTGGGTACTGTCTCGTTTACAATGATTCAGGTAGATGGTGGTACGTTCCAGATGGGAGACACCAATAAACAAGGGAGTGTTGAAAATAATGAGAACCCTGTTCATCAAGTGACGCTCTCACCATATTTTATAGGAGAGACTGAGGTAACACAGGGTCTATGGGAGGCTGTTATGGGCAATAATCCATCAAATTTTAAAGGCATTAACAGACCTGTAGAGCAGGTTAGTTGGAATGATTGTCAGGAGTTTATAAAGAGGTTGAATCAGAAGACTGGTCGAAAGTTCCGACTGCCTACAGAAGCAGAATGGGAGTTTGCTGCTCAAGGAGGTAATAGAAGTAAGGGATATATATATAGTGGTAGTAATAATATTAAAGAAGTTGCATGGTTTGTTTATACAACAGAAAGATCTACGTGTGATGTGAAATTTAAGAACTCTAATGAATTAGGAGTTTATGACATGTCTGGTAACGTGCAAGAATGGTGTCAAGATCTGTTTGAGCATTATTCTACTAAATCAGTAAAGAACCCTAAAGGACCTAAAAAAGGCGTTCTTCGCGTTTTTAGAGGTGGAGGATGGAATTTACTTGATAATGTTTGTACGATTGTCAATCGAGAATATGCAAGACCTGATACAAAAAGAAATAATATAGGTTTACGCCTTGCTATTGATAATGTGAAATAAGAACTTTTTATATAATTTTATACATATGAATATCATTAGGAGAGTTATTTCTTTTCTTATTTGTTTATTTTCGCTCCATTGTTTAGCTCAAACCATCTCTGTCAGTAGTTTCAAACTGCTTGATACTGATTTAACAGCCAATACAGCTGGTACAATGGAGTTGGATCAAAATGGTGAGACAGCAGCACTAATCAAAGTTGTAACAACTCAGACAGGTTTTACTTTTGATGGTGGATCTTTGGGGATTGTAAAAACAAAGCAAACCCCAGGAGAGGTTTGGGTATATATACCAAGGGGATCAAAGAAAATCTCTGTTAAGCACCCACAATTAGGTGTACTTCGTGATTACTATTTCCCTTGTGCTATTGAGGCTGCTAGGACATATGAAATGGTATTGATTAGCGGAGAAGTGCGAACCATCGTAAAGGAGAAGGCTAATAGCCAATATATTGTTATACATGTTTCACCCGCTAATGCTATAGTGGAGTTTGATAATGAGGTTTTACCTACTACCAATGGCTATGCACAAAAATTCGTAAAGCTTGGGACCTACGAATATCGCGTACAAGCGAAAGATTATCATACAACAGCAGGGAAGGTTACTATTGATGACCCGAATAACAAGAAAATGCTTGAAGTTAATCTTAAACCAGCATTTGGTTGGATTGAAATTCCTGACAATGAAGAATATAATGGGGCACAGGTATTTATTGATAATACATTGGCTGGGACTATCCCCATGAAGTCTAAAGAACTATCAAGTGGAGAACATAATATAAAAATCGTCAAGGAACTATATAATCCATTTTCTCAAATTGTAACAGTGAAGGATAATGAGGCGACACAAGTTAAACCACTTTTGACAGCCAATTATTCTGAAGTGACTATCTCTGTTGATAATGATGCAGAAATCTATATAAATGAAGAAAAAAAAGCAAATGGATTGTGGAAAGGAAAATTAGAACTTGGGTCTTACAAATTTGAAGCAAAGAAAGAGGGTCATAGGGGTACCTCACAAAACGTAGAAATCACTAAAGACCAAGTCAAGCAAAACTTTCACCTAAATTCTCCTACACCCATTTACGGTAGCTTAAATATCACTAGTACTCCATCTATGGCAGATATCCTTATTGATGGGAAGTCTTATGATAAAACGCCATTATATTTACCTCAAATTCTAGCCGGTACTCATAATATAAGCATAAAACTTAAAAATCACAAGAATTATTACGCAAAAATAACCATTGATGAAGATAAAATTTTATCAAAAAACATTGTATTAGAAGAACAAATTGAACCTGAAGGATTTGTTGTTATTGTAACATCAAAAAAACATGATATAAATTTGTATATTGATGGCAAATCAAAAGGTGTAGTAAATAAAGGAACTAAAATTAAGTTATTTTTATATTCAGGATCTCACTTATTTGAAGCAGATCGTAATGTGTGGGGTGAAAAGACTAAATACAAATTCAAGAAGAGGATTGAAATTACAGAGAACGAACAAGTTATAGATATTTAGAACATGAGAAAATCAATTATACTTTTGCTGTTTTTCTTCAATATAACAGTATTTGGTCAAAATCTTTCTATCAGCAGTTTCAAGCTGCTTGATACAGATCTAACAGCCAACACAGCTGGTACAATGGAGCAAGATCAGAACGGCGAGGCTGCAGCACTTATCAAAGTGGTAACTACTCAAACTGGATTCACTTTTGATGGTGGATCTTTGGGAATTGTGAAAACAAAGCAAAAGCCTTCAGAAATTTGGGTATATGTGCCAAGAGGTCTAAAGAAGATTACTATAGCTCACCCACAATTCGGATTGATAAGAGATTATTACTTAAATATACCTATAGAAGCAGCTCGGACTTATGAATTGGTATTATCCACAAGAAACCAGAAAGAAGAATCAACAGAATATGTTGATAATTCAAGAAAAGAGGAACATAATGAATTTGATAAAAATCATGTTCTAGAAATTGGCAAAAAGGAATTAGATTATACAGGGAAGAAAACCCATGATGGTGCAGATTACTATGGAGATTTAAAATCTGAAAAACCCGATGGTTATGGGCGTGCCATCTACAAAAATGGAAATATGTATGAAGGCTATTTTATTAATGGAAAAAGACAAGGATATGGAATATACAAATTCTTTGATGGAGAACGCTATGAGGGCGAATGGTATCAGGATCAACAACACGGTAATGGCACATATTATTTCGCTAATAACAATAGGTACGAAGGTTCATGGCTACATGATTACCAGCAGGGGCATGGAGTGATGTATTATTTCAACGGAGATAAGTATGACGGAGATTGGGTAATGGACAAACGTTCTGGCAAAGGGGTATATACATATTCTACTGGAGCTTATTATAAAGGTGATTGGCAAAACGACAAAAGGAATGGAAATGGATTCTTTGATTGGGGGGATGGCTCAACATACGATGGAGAATGGAAGGATAATATGCGATCTGGATTTGGTACATTTAAGTTTTCCAATGGCGATATTTATGTGGGGCAATGGGAAAAAGATAACTATAATGGTAATGGGAAATTGACTAAGAGTAACGGTGAAATATTAGAGGGTAAATTCAAGGCTGGAAAATTAGTAAAAAGCATTAATCATTAAAAGACATGAGGAAATCTATACTTTTTTTGTTTTTAATCTTTAGACTGACAGTATTAGCTCAATCAATTTCAGTTAGCAGTTTCAAGCTACTCGATACAGACCTAACAGCTAACACAGCTGGCACAATGGAGCAAGATCAAAATGGTGAGACAGCAGCACTTATCAAAGTGGTGACAACTCAAACTGGATTCACTTTCGATGGCGGAGCATTAGGTATCGTGAAAACGGTTCAGAAACCATCTGAGATTTGGGTATATGTGCCCCGAGGTCTAAAGAAGATAACAATCTCACATCCTCAATTAGGAATGCTGAGAGACTATTATCTGAATGTCCCTATTGAAGCTGCTCGTACTTACGAAATGATCCTTATTGCGGGGGAAGTGCAGACTGTTGTGAAACAAGCTCGAACATCACAATATGTTGTTTTCCAACTTACACCACCTGATGCTGTTGTAGAGTTAAATGGAGAATTACTCAAAACAGAAGGTGGTGTCGCTTCAAAGATGATGAAGTTTGGTACCTATAATTATCGTGTCCAGGCTCCAGACTATTTGTTAGAAGCGGGGTCGGTTACCGTTGATGATCCCAATAATAAGAAGGTGGTAAATATATCCCTAAAGCCTAATTTCGCTAAGGTTACTATTAATGTGGATAACAATGCCGAAATATGGGTAAATGGCGAAAGGAAAGGTGTAGGCTCTTGGAGCGGTAATCTTGGCGCAGGTACTTATGAACTTGAAGCTAAGAAACAAGGGCATCGCAGCACTACTACCACACAAGACTTTATTGTAACATCAGAGCCTCAAATTGTGAAACTCCAAAGCCCGACCCCGATTTATGGAGAAGCAGACATCAACAGTTCACCAGGAATGGCGGATATCTTTATTGATGGAAAGAAAGTTGGACAGACACCGCTGATGATATCTGATTTGCTTGTCGGACAGCACCAGGTCCGTATCAGCAAGCAAGGTTATAGTGATTATAACTCAACCTTGACAGTTAATGAGGACGAGACATCCATACTCACAGTAAATCTAGAAAAGCCGACTGGCAATCTGGAGTTTACTGTGGGAACCGTTTCATTCACAATGGTTCAGGTAGATGGTGGAACTTTCCAGATGGGAGCAACCAGTGAGCAAGTGAAACTCTCAACATATTATATAGGAGAGACAGAGGTAACCCAGGCGCTATGGGAGACTGTAATGGGTAATAATCCTTCAAACTTTAAGGGCAATAACAGACCCGTTGAGAAAGTCAGTTGGGATGATTGTCAGTTATTTATTAAAAAGCTTAACCAGATGACTGGTCGAAAGTTCCGACTGCCTACAGAAGCAGAATGGGAATTTGCTGCTCGTGGTGGTAACGAGAGTCATGGTTATATATACAGTGGTAGCAACAATGTAGATAAAGTGTCCTGGTATTATGATAATAGTAAAAAGAAGAAAAAATGGCAATCTCACATTGTCAAAACAAAACAGGCAAATGAACTAGGATTATATGATATGAGTGGTAATGTCTGTGAGTGGTGTTATTGGAATGACAATTATAACATCATCGGAAATGTCTATGAGTTGTATAAGACTTGGAGTGGTTATAACAGCGATAGTCGGATGAATCCAACGAGACCTTCAATGGACTCTCTTCCTGTAGTTCGTGGTGGCCATTGGGGGAGCGAGGCGAGATTCTGCAATGTGTTGGAACGGATTAAATATAAGCCCGACACCCGATTGGACTCCCTCGGATTACGCCTTGCTCTTGATTTATAAAAACTAGGATGATAAGCCAAACCCAAATGTATTTTTGCCAAACATAGCATAGAGGGGAATGGTCTATGATCTTTTTCTGAAAAGCAATCCAGAAGCAATGTGCTTTTAGTACCCATAAACAAAAAAGTACTCAAAAGATTTGGAAGTTAGTACTAAAAATAGTACTTTTACACCCAAAGAACAATTGTTATGGGTTCAAAAGAGATTTCATCGGCCACATCCTGGAAGTATTATGAAGGAGTGGATGGTGAAGACGATATGTCAGCATTTGAAGAATAATGGTTTAATCAAATAAGGAGGAAGATTATGCATTGGGCGCAAAGGGGGCTGGCACCTTTGCGCCCTTTGATGTAAAGGAATTATGCCTAAATTTAACACTTCGGAATGGGGCGTTCTAGGAGAAGGTATTGGCGAGAAGTAAGCAAAAGGGGCGTTCCCTGCAAGGGAACATGCTGTTAGGTTATGGAAAACTTACTGCAGAGTTATTGAAAAATTGTTCCCATTAATGGGAAAAAGTGCTAGATTTAAAGGTAAAAAGTGCCAGAATTAATAGTAAAAAGTAACTTTTTGAGGTGTAAAAAGCTACTTTTCGGGTTGTTTTTTCTTGTCTGAAGAAGTGCTGATTTTGTAAGCCTCAGATAGTCAAAGGTTTACAAAATGGCTCAAAATTCGCGTATTTGAGCCCCAAGTCTGGATTGGTGAATTTTGCGCGATTCTCAGAGGCTGGTTTGTAAAGTTTGTTTAAAAAGCAAATTAGTGGTCTAATTTCGAGCCCTCTATTTGTTTTGCACAATATTTTTCTATCTCGCACTTCTCGCAATGCGGCTTTCTGGAAGTGCAGACGTAGCGTCCGTGCAGCAGAAGCCAGTGGTGCGCATTGGGGATGTCTTCTGCAGGTATGTGCTTCACCAGCTCCTGTTCAACTTTGAAAGGCGTGTTGTCACGCTTGCTGACAAGTCCGAGTCTGTGAGCCACCCGATACACATGGGTGTCAACGGCTAAAGTAGATTTGCCAAAAGCCACACTCTGAATCACATTCGCCGTCTTCCGTCCCACACCTGGTAAGTCGAGTAGGGCATTCATGTCTGAGGGCACCTCACCATCATGATTATCTACAAGTGCCCTCGCCATCTTCACCAGATGATCTGCCTTGGCGTTAGGGTAGGAGACGCTGCTGATGTATTCCAATACCTCTTCGGGTTCTGCCTGTGCCATCGTCTTTGCATCAGGGTAATGTCTGAACAACTCTGGTGTCACCTGGTTGATGCGCTTGTCAGTACATTGCGCACTCAAGATCACTGCCACCAGCAACTGAAACACGCTGCCAAACTCCAGTTCGGTGGTCACCTCTGGCATCTGTGCCTTGAAGTGCGCCAAAATCCGTTCGTATCTTTCTGTCTTCCTCATATCACTATTTTCAAATACGTCTGCAAAGATACAACATTTTAACGTCGAAGCCATACTAAGAATGAAAAAAAGGAAAAAAGTTTGGATTTTGGGTATTTTTTTGTAAATTTGCAGTCTAAAAAGTAAAAGCAATGAACGCAAAGAGAATACTTAAATATCTGAGGCAGATAGCCGCAAATAATAACCGAGCTTGGTATCTGGAGCATAAGGCTGAATACGATGCCATAAGAGCCGACTTTGAACAGGGGGTGGCTCAGGCGCTGGAGCGGATTGTGTCGTTTGATCCTGAGGTGGCGCATCTGCAGGTGAAGGACTGTACCTATCGCTTCAACCGCGATACACGCTTCTCGCCTGACAAATCGCCCTATAAGAACCATCTAGGTGCCTATATCTGTGCGAAAGGTAAGAAAGCATTGCGAGGCGGTTATTACCTGCATCTGGAACCAGGACACTGTCTGGTGGCTGTAGGTAACTATTGGCTTCCTACGAATATCCTCACCTCGTGCCGTAATGAGATGATGGGTAACACGGAGGCGTGGCTCAAGTGTGTGGAGAGCGAGGCGTTTCTGAAGTATTTTGCCGACTCGGGCTCTACCTCGATGAATGAGAGCTGGGACAAACCGCAGGGCTTCGGACTGGAGAAACTGAAGACCTGTCCTTCGGGTTTCCCTCGTGACTGGCCTTACGTGCGCTATCTGCGCCTGAAGGACTATTGTGCGTGGCATGCGGTGCCCGACAGTTTCTTCGAAGGCGACGGCTGGCTCGATGAGATGGAGGAGATATTCATGGCAGCCAAACCCATGATGGACTTTATGAATGCGGTGATTGACGATTACGAGTAAAAACTAAATTATAAATGATGAAAAAACTTATTCTATCAATGGCATGTCTGGCTGCATGGACTGTGTATGCTGCCGACATGACACCTGTGTGGCAGAATCCTAACGTGAACCAGCAGAACCGTGAACCACGCAGGGCTGACTTCTTCGCCTTCGAGAGTATCGAAAAGGCACATGGTGACAAAGCGGCCTCTACTCGCTACCAGTCGATGGAGGGTATGTGGAAATTCTGTTTCGTGAAAAATCATCAGGATGCGCCGAAGAATTTCTTCAGTCTGAAGTATGACGACTCGAGGTGGGTGGACTTCCCTGTACCTGGACTTTTCGAACTGAATGGCTACGGTGACAAGATCTATAAGAATATCGGCTATGCCTGGTGTACGACCTTTGAGAGCAATCCCCCTTATATCGGCGAGACAAACAACTATACGGGTTCTTATCGTCGCACGTTTGATTTACCAGCCGACTGGAAAGGGATGGAGGTGTTCTTCCATGTGGGCTCTGCCACAAGTAACCTCTCGCTCTGGGTGAACGGAAAATATGTGGGCTATTCGGAGGATTCGAAGGTGGCAGCAGAGTTTAACATTACCAAATATCTGAAACCGGGCAAGAACCTCATCGCCATGCAGGTGATGCGCTGGTGCGACGGCTCGTATCTTGAGGATCAGGACTTCTGGCGCTTTACGGGTATCGCCCGTGAGGTGTATCTCTATGCCACGCCGAAGACACATCTGCAGGATATCACCATCGGGCAGGACTATCAGAACGGCAATGGTCTGCTTCAGGTGGATGCCAAGGTGGTGAACGGCAATGGAACCACACTTGAAGCCCGACTGTTGGATGCTGAGGGCAAACAGGTGGCTGAAGGACTCACGGCAACGGTTCCTACCGTAAAGCCTTGGACGGCAGAGACACCTTATTTATATATATTAGAGCTTCAGCTGAAGAAAGGCGGCGAGGTGCTGGAGGCTGTGCGCAAGCAGGTTGGTTTTCGCCATATTGAAATCAAAGACGGTCAGCTGCTCGTGAACGGACAGCCTATCCTTATCAAAGGTGCCGATCGCCATGAGCTCGATCCTGACGGTGGTTACATTGTGAGTGTGGAGCGTATGATTCAGGATATCAAGATTATGAAGCAGTTGAATATCAACGCGGTACGCACCTGTCACTATCCTGACGATCCCCGTTGGTACGACCTCTGTGACCAGTATGGTATCTACCTCACGGCAGAGTCGAACCTGGAGAGTCACGGTATGGGCTATGGCGAGAAGACACTTGCCAAGAATCCTGTTTTCGAGCGGATGCACCTTGAGCGTCAGGAGGGTAATATGATCAGTTTCAGGAACCATCCGAGTATCATTGTGTGGAGTCTGGGTAATGAGGCTGGCTATGGACCAAACTTCGAGAAAGCCTACGACTGGGTGAAGGCCTATGATAAGACACGCCCTGTGCAGTATGAGCAGGCGCATCAGAACGGGAAGACCGATATCTTCTGTCCGATGTATTTCGACTATGAGGACTGTGAGAAGTATGCACAGGGCGATAATCCGCGTCCGCTTATCCAGTGTGAGTACGCTCATGCGATGGGTAACTCGATGGGTGGTTTCAAGGAGTATTGGGAGCTCATCCGTAAATATCCGAAGTATCAGGGTGGCTACATCTGGGACTTCGTGGATCAGGGCTTGCGCGACAAGAGCAAGCTGACAGGTAAGGAGATTTTTACCTATGGAGGTGACTATGGCCGCTATCCTGCCAGCGATCATAACTTCAACTGCAATGGTATCATTGCACCAGACCGCCGGCTGAACCCTCATGCTCATGAGGTGGGCTACTATTATCAGAATGCTTGGATCACACCTAAGAATCTGGAAAATGGCGAGTTGGAAATCTACAATGAGAATTTCTTCAAGACCCTCGACGATCTGGAGCTCGTATGGACCATCCGTCGGCATAGTGGTACCATCGATATCAGCGGTATTGCGCCTCAACAGCGAAAGGTAATTGCCGATGCAGAGTTGAAGGCTACGATTGCCCGCGTGTTGGAGCATCATCCCGATGCAGAATCGTTTGTGAACTTCGAGTTCCGTAGCCGTGAGGCTCAGCCTCTTATCGACAAAGGGCAGGTACTGGCGCGTCAGCAGTTCTCACTCAAAGCCTATCAGTTTCCAACCCTTGATACAGCTTCAGCCAAGGCGAGTCTGAAAGTAGAAGAGACCGTCAGCTATGTGCGCTTCGAGACTGCAGGTACGGCACTTACCATTGGCAAACAGAGTGGTTGGATTGACTATCTCGACGTGAACGGCACGCCGATGCTTATAGACCGTGAGTCGGTGACACCGATATTCTGGCGTGCTCCAACAGATAACGACTACGGTGCATGGTTGCAGCAGCGCTTTGCCGTATGGCATGAGCCAGAGATGAAGCTGCAAAATTTGGAGGTGAAAGCTGACGGTGCGGTGGCAACCTTCGAGATGCCTGCCGTGAAGGCTACGCTGACGATGACTTATACGCTGAAAGCTGACGGACAGGTGCTGGTTCGTGAGCAGCTCTCAACGGAAAAGGGGGCTGATGTGTCGCCAATGTTCCGTTATGGTATGCAGTTGCAGATGCCTATGGAGTTTGCGCAGGTGGAGTATTACGGACGTGGACCGATAGAGAACTATATTGACCGCAACAGTTCTGAGTTTATCGGAGTCTATCATAATAGCGTTGCCGATGAGTATTTCCCCTATGTGCGTCCTCAGGAGAGTGGTAACCACACCGATGTTCGCTGGTTCCGTGTGAAGGACGAACAGGGTAGGGGCCTTGAGTTCTATGCAAGCCAGCCGATAGAGGTCAGTGCCCTGAATTATAGTGTGGCAGATCTCGACGATGGTGTCACCAAGGATAAGGTTTGGGGGCGCCATAGTGGTGATCTTGAACCGAGTCCGTTCACTCAGGTGCTCATCCAACAGCGTCAGATGGGATTAGGTTGTGTGAACTCCTGGGGGGCTTGGCCTCGAAAGGAGTATATGGTGTCTTATCAGGATTACGATTTCACCTTCGCTATTCGTCCCTTGCAATCAAAATAGCATCGAAAAACTACTCTAAGATTGCAATTTGTTACCATCTGTGGTTGACTTTTATCAAAAAGAATGCCATAGATGGTTATTTTATGAATTTTTTTCCAAAAAGTGTTGGTCGGTTAGTTATAAATTGTTATCTTTGCATCCGAAAAAGAGATGATTTGAAAACAAATCAGGTTTTGAGATAACGAATTTAAAGATGAAAGAGATGAAAAAGATGATGAAAATGGCACTTGCATGTATGCTGATGTTTGCAGGTACAATGACGATGAACGCTGAAGAAACCAATGTCACCAGTGAAGTTGACACCACTTATATTAAGCTCGACGAGAATCGCGAGCCTATTAATCATGTCAATCTCACCTTTGAGGAACTGAAAGAGAAGGTAGGTGAGCTGGAAACGATCCTTGAGACTGAGGATTTCCAACTTTATGCTTGTGGTGACTATACCTATAAGGTGGAGAACGGTTATGTGACCTCTATGGCTATCCAGATCGCTGATGAAAGCAACGATAAGGTGGTATATAACAAGATCCTGAATGCCCTTGCTCAGAGCAACTCTATCAAGGATACACATAACACTGGTGGTAACTACTATCAGTATGCCAACTTCCAGGTGCAGTTTGACGACTTCGAGGGTTATGAGAAGCTGACCTTCTCAGTCATCCCCAGCGATATGGCTGAATAAGATAATTATTGAAGGCTGAGATAATAGCCCAAACGATATAGTTTGAAAACCAATAGTGAGGGACGGGATCCGCAAAGGTTCCGTCTCTCTGCTTTTCCAAAGAGCCGATGCCAGAGCCGAATCAGATCCTTTATAATAGAAAGATGAATGCCTGATACGAAGGTAAGCATTCGGGAATATCCTCGCAAATCATTCTGGAAGGTATGGAGTGTGCGCAGACTGCGCTCAATCTTCGACACGTAATCAGGATTGCTTTCGAATTTGGTCATCAGAACGGGATTGTCGATATGCATCACGTTGATGTGCTTCTGCTTTAACAGTTTGCCATAAAGAACATCTTCATAGCCGCTGCGGGTAAACCTTTCATCGAAAGAGCAACGCTCAAAGGCAACACGAGTAATCATAAAATTGGTAGAGCGGAAATGCTGGTATCTGTTAGTCTGACGCCTTTCTGCCGTATGGGCTGAAGCTTCTGCATGCTCGTAGCAATATCGAAGATTATGTTTTAAGCACTCATCGTTGACGATGCTGATACCACCATTTACAACACCATCTATGGGGGTAGCGAGGTATTGCTTTATAAACTGCTCGTTGGTGACAGAGATGTCACAGTCAAGAAACAGTAACAAAGGATATTGGCTGATAGCTCCCAGATAGTTGCGATTGGCAGCACTGCCAGCGTTCTTCGGTTTCAGAATATAACGACAGCCAGGCAACTGGTTGATGGCTTCATTGGCTTTCGTGATTTCAGGATCAGCAGTTGCATCGTCGGACACAATCACCTCGTAAGCCTCAAGATTGTTCTGCAACATCGGCAATAACTGCTCTACCAAAGGCAGACAGTTACAATTATAGGCCGCTATGAGTACGGAGAGGCTTTGCATGAATGATTCTACATTTAAATTTGTGCACAAAGTTACAAATTTTTAGGAAAAGTCGTAAGTTCATTGGGTATTTTTTTGTATCTTTGCCACAGAATTCTATAATTATAGCTTATGAAATCAATGAGAATATTGGGTCTTGCCCTGATGATGCTGATGGCTGGTAGCACACAAGCTCAGACGGTCAGGGAAACAGCTGACAGTGTGAAGGCTGGTGTGAAGTCGGGTAACGTGAAGGATGCTTATTCGAAAATATCGGAATCGTTTAAGACGAAAAAGGAGCATGCCGATACGCTGATTGGCACTTGGGCCTATAAGGAACCTGCCATCTATGCCACAAAGGGTAATGTGCTGTTGAAGTTTGCAGAAAACGCTGTGGCAAACCAGTTGGAGAAACTGTTGCAGGACTATATCGACAAGAGTAACATTACATCTGAGAATACCCACTTTACGTTCTACAAGGACAGTCACTTCGATCGTGTCATTGCCGGTCATGCGAAAAGAGGCCTGTGGCTTCTGAATGGTGATAAACTTATTATGGGCATGGATTGTATAGTGACAGCAGAAGTCACCCTCCATCATGAGAAAGACGCGATGATGATGTTGATAGATGTGGATAAGTTGCTGACAGGCCTGAAGGCACTAGGTGCGATGAAGGATACAAAGGCCAATAAACGTCTGATTAAGATGTCAAAACGCATCCCAGGTCTTCAGGCAGGTATCTCAGTTGTTAAAAAACAATAAAATATGGTACGTGCTATGTGTGTGATCGCTTAAAAAGTAGTACCTTTGCAGCCGCTATTACGAGATAATGGCATTGAAATTCAATTTATAACAACAAAATTACAACAAAATGGCAACAAAAATCAGATTGCAGCGCGGTGGTCGTAAAGGTTATGCTTTCTACAGCATCGTGATCGCTGACGCTCGTGCACCACGTGATGGTAGATTTACTGAGAAGATTGGTACTTACAATCCTAACACCAATCCTGCCACAGTAGATTTGAATTTCGAGCGTGCACTGTACTGGGTAGAGACAGGTGCTCAGCCCACAGACACAGTACGTAACATCCTCAGCCGTGAGGGCGTTTACCTGATGAAGCACCTGAAGGGTGGCGTTAAGAAGGGCGCTTTCGATGAGGCTGCATGTCAGAAGAAGTTCGACGCTTGGAAGGCTGATAAGCAGAATGGTCTGACCAAGATCGCTGAGGCTGAGGCTAAGGCTAAGAAGGAAGCTGCTGCTAACGCACTGAAGGCAGAGAAGGCTGTTAACGAGGCTATTGCTAAGAAGGTGGCTGACAAGAAAGCTGCTGAGGCTGCCGCTAAGGCAGAGGCAGAGGCTGCAAAGGCTGCTGAGGAAGCTGCTGCAGAGGCTCCCGCTACAGAGGAAGCTGCTCCAGCTGAGGCATAAAGCTTCGACAAAAGAAAAATGGAGCCGGGTATCTCATAGGTATCCGGCTATTTTTTTAAGAGTGCCTAAAACAATGCATATACTCGAGATCCCTTCTTTCTTTACTCCCAATGGCGGCGAATTCTGTTTGGAGCAAGCTAAGGCTTTGAAGGCTTTAGGGCATGAGGTGCGTATCCTGAGTTGTGTGCAGTTAGGAGTTACCATCGGACTGAAAGATTATCTATTACTGCCTTATCATCGTTACGAGCATCAGCGTGATGATGTAACTATCTATCAGTCGTTTCAACGTGGCTTGCCGAAGATGGTGCATCATAACGTGATGCGCTGGGTAAGTATCGTGGAATCGATGTTCTGCGATTATATCAAGAAATATGGAAAACCAGATATTCTGCATGCTCACTGTGCAAAATGGGCTGGTTATGTTGCAATGCAGCTCAGTAAGGCATATGGCTTGCCTTATGTGATCACAGAGCATCTGTCGCTGATGAGTCTGGAGGAAGAGTTTGGAAAGG
Organism: uncultured Prevotella sp.; assembly: GCA_946405145.1. GTDB lineage: Bacteria > Bacteroidota > Bacteroidia > Bacteroidales > Bacteroidaceae > Prevotella. The sequence continues at coordinate 37,142 of CAMJGE010000001.1, read as the reverse complement.
CACCTAGTGATGCCTGGCAGATTCCCTTTTTAAGGCAGGCATACAAACAGGCGGCGATGGTGCTACCTGTATCTGAGGAACTGGTTGATGAACAGGCCTGTTATTTTGGTAAGGATTATCGATGGCAGTATCTTTCAAATGTGATTGATACCGATTTCTTTCACTGTCAGTCGCGCCCTTCTCGAAAAGGTAGGCCATTCCAATTCTGCTGTGTGGCTGACTATTCCTATCGCAAGGGGTATGATGTGCTGATACCTGCATTTGAACAGCTACGCTGCAGTGGGGCGAATGTAGAACTTAAAATTGCAGGCAGAGGTACTGACACAGCCAAGTTCCGAACTTTGTTGTCTGAAGGGATGATTTCTTATGGTCTGATAAGCAAAGTGGCAGTTCGTGATTTACTCTACGAGAGCGATGCATTGGTATTGGCCAGTAGGAGTGAAGTGCAGCCTTTAGTGTTGCTCGAAGCGTTATCAACGGGTATCCCTGTTATCTCTACCAATTGCATACCGCAGAACTTAAGAATTGAAGGCGGATGCACCATTGTGCCAACAGATGATGTGGAGGCTCTGACTGTAGCGATGCAGCAAGTGATGAAACAGACTTATGACGGTAAAGCCATTTCTGAAGCCATCAGCCTTTTCTCATCTCCTGAAGTGATAGGAAAGAAATTGGAGAATCTGTTTAGTGATATAATCGCTTCATGTTGACTACGCATTTGCGAAGCATCAGTCCTAAACACCATAACCATTCGTGTTGCATAACAAAAAAGAGTATAGTATTTTTCCTTGTTTCAGGTACTTGCCATTCATATTTGTAGGCTTTTGTTTTCTGAAAGAGCTCTTGCTGATGTGATCGGAACGCATGCATTCCCAATACGAAAATACGTCCAGCCATGAAGTCTTGAATGTCAATGTTTGCTTTATAAGCCATATGTCGGATCTGCAGAGTCGTCTTATACACAAAATCAAAGAGTTTGATATCATCAGTGATGTTTGATACGCCTTCACAGCTATAATTAAGCGTAACATCAGGCAGATAAGCTATGTCGCCATGTTCTGCCATCGTGAAGGCTATCTGCATATCTTCGCTTACATATGTCTTGTGGCGGAAGAGATTGATGTCTTCCTCATAGGCTTTTCTGAATACATCGGCTCTGTAGAGTGACGTGCAAAGATGAAAGACGCTCATGTACTGTTGGGTGATTATAGCTTTCAGCAATTTGCGACCTGGGGTGATGGGCGCAAGATGCTGTTGCCGGCTGGGAGTAGTGTTGCGTGATTGTTCGTCATAATATTGCCAGTTGGTAATAACCATTGTCACGTTTTTGTTTTCTTCCATCACCCTGAGCTCCTTCTCCAGTTTCTCTGGGTCTATCCAGAAATCATCGCCTGCACAATCGGCTATATATCGACCTCTGCATTGCAACAGACAATCGAAATAGTTATCTACAATCCCTTTGTTATGCTGGTTACAAAACAGTCTGATGACATTAGGGTATCTGGTGGCATATGTCTGACAGATGTGACGGGTGTGATCCTGTGAGCAGTCTTCGCCAATCACTATTTCTATAGGTAGATGGCATTTCTGCATCAGGATGGAGTCCAGCGTACGTGCAATAGTCTTCTCCTGATTATAGGTAATCACAACGACTGATATCATCTCTTCCATCATCTTTCCCTTTTGGTCAGTGGCAATGTGCTCATCAGAATCCTACGTCCCAGCTTACTGTTAGTCAGTTTGCGGAACCATGTGTATTTAGTTGTGTAATCACGATCGGGGAGAGGAAACAGACCTTCTGCACGCAATTTCTGTACCGTTTCTTCAAGTCGCTCTGTGGAGGGGGACAGCATCATCATGTTGTAGAGATAGTCCATCGTAAGCTGAGCCACTCGGCGTTCCATTGCCAATTGATCGTTGTGTGACATTCTGTCAGCTATATATTGTAAATGCTTGATAACCTGCAATATATCATGAGATCGTTTCACTAAATGTTTGCCATTTTGGTTGGTGGTAATTGAGGTAGCACGTTGATTGTAATAGTAGGCTTTAACTTGAGTAGGATATATTATCTCTGCGCGTATCAGTAGTTGAGGCGTGAACTCCTCGTCCTCATGATAGATGCCTGGTGTGAATCTGAGATCACCCAAGATAGTTCGCTTGAACAGATAGCCGCAAGCCATACCATGAATGTTATAGTGGCGCATATAATCGCTCCCACTTAAGGGAGAGACTTCTTTTGTTGAGGGGATTGGTGATTTTAGATTATGCTTTGAGAAATCGAATAAAACCATGTCGGCATTCTGATGGCGACGGATGAGGTCAAGGCAATAATCATAAGATAGCTTTATTAAACTGTCATCGCCATCAATAAATTGCAGGTACTTACCTTTGGCTATCTGGATGCCTGTATTTCGGGCAATGCTTAATCCTGCATGCTTCTGGCGCACATAGATAATACTATCACCATAAGTCATGAGATCGTTTAATAGACTGACGTCGGAGCCGTCATCTACTACGATAATCTCTCGCTCATTGGGGGACAATGAGAGAGCCAGCACGCTGTCGATACATTCACTCAGCAACTTTACAGGCAGGTTATAGTTGGTGATGATAAAGCTCACCAATGGGGTTGTTTCTTGTTGCTTGTTCTCCATACTGCCTGCAAAATTACAAAATTATTTGGAAATTCGTAATATATTCCGTACTTTTGCATTTGAAAACTATCAATATGGCCATAGGGCAAGATCAAAACTATCGGCATATTCTGAAATACACGGGTATCTTCGGAGGGGCGCAGGGATTCCAGTTGGTGATGGGATTGCTGCGCACCAAGATGATGGCGCTTCTGTTGGGTCCCTCAGGTATGGGATTGGCTTCACTTTTCCAGTCAACAACTCAGTTCCTCTCACAAGCCACCAATCTTGGTGTTGCTGTGAGTGCGGTACGACAGTTGTCAGAAGAGCACGATACGGATAACAAGACTTTTTTAGAATCATCGATACAGACCGTTAGGGGATGGAGCCTGTTTACTGCATTGTTGGGGCTGCTGGTAGCACTGGTATTGGGACCAGTCATCAGTTATACTACTTTCGATTCCAGCAATCATACGTTGCACTTGATGCTGTTGGGCCCTGCCGTTGCCATGATGGCACTCACAGGTGGGGAGACAGCTATTCTGAAAGCCACTAGGCAGTTGGGACGACTGGCATGGATTCAACTGCTTTGTGCAGTGATGGCACTACTTATTTCCATCCCAATATACTATTTTTATGGTGAGACAGGCATTGTACCAGTCATAAATCTGATGGCGTTTGCCACTTTACTGCTTACGTCATACCATTCTCTGCGGCTCTATCCTGTTCGTTGGGGGGCATTTTTGCTGGGGCAGGGGACTGGCATGATTCGCTTGGGTATTGCCTTTACGTTGGCAGGTATTGTGGGGAGTGGGGCAGAGATGTTCATCCGTTCGTTTCTGAATGTCTCTGGCTCCCTTGACACCGTTGGTCTCTATAATGCGGGTTATACGATTACCATCACCTATGCGGGATTGGTTTTTGCGGCTATGGAGAGTGACTATTATCCACGCCTTTCGGCTGTGAATCAGGATGTTGAAGCCACTAATGTGATGGTGAACAGGCAGACGGAGGTGTCGATACTTACAATAGCTCCTTTGCTTACAGCACTCATCATTTTGCTTCCAGTACTTATACCCTTGCTACTTAGCAGCCAGTTCCAGCCTATCGTCGCAATGGCGCAGGTAGCGGCATTAGCAATGTTCTTTAAGGCAGTGACGCTGCCTGTGGCCTATATCACTTTGGCACGTGGTTTGTCACTGACTTATTTAGTACTGGAGTCTTCTTATTTTGTGGCGCTAGTGCTGTTTGTCATAGTCGGCTATCGTTACTGGGGGATTTGGGGCACAGGTCTGGCCATCACGTTGGCCCATCTGGCAGAGTTCCTCATCATCAACGGCTATGCCCATTGGCGATATCAGTATAAACAATCATCGACCGTTATGAAGTATGGTGCTATCCATCTATTGATAGGATTGTCAGCTTTCATACTCACCATAACGGCCGATGAAGTGGTCTATTGGCTGTTGGGAGGTGTACTGATAATTGTCAGTACGCTATTCTCCCTGTGGGTTCTAAATCAGAATCTGAAGTCGAGCTCAACATCTACCAGATTGTAGTTGTGCTTGCCGTCTGGGAGGTTGCGGTCATTCACGTGAGAGTATTCAGCATGAACCTCTATATTCTTGGAGAAACGGTAGTTGAGACCGCATTCCACTTGATTGACAGACGTAGCCCATTCTTTCTGATTTCTATAGGTCTGATAACGAGCTTTTGCAAAGAGCTTGCCTTTAATCAGAGGCACGATGCCAAATACGTACCAACCATCGGCCTTATCACCCTTGGAGTAGTCGATTTCGCGAACATTGTTGCCAGGAGATGCAGCACCCCAACCCTGACTGTGTATATACTCAGAACGGAAGGTGTATTCATTCAGGTCGTACTCGATAGAGAGAGCATAACGGTTTTTCTCTACACTACGTGTCTTAGGCAGCCCGGTAACAGGGTCGAGCAGGTTTGGATCGAGCATCTGACCGCGTGAACCAGTCCACCCGAAAGCACCGATACGTAGGCCTTTGATAGGCATTACCCATATACCGCCGATGATATCTTTACGGTTATCCTGGTCTTTGGTGTTTACACCTTCACCATTGTATGCGCCAATCTGATAATGTAATATACGACGCCCGTTGGCATTTGGGAAGAGATCACCTGAGAATTGGATACCGATATCACGACCACCTGATGAACGTTCACCTGTACGATCGCCAAATCCAGAGAGTTTGTTGATTGCATCAGCATAACCGCGCCAACCTTGAGTAATAGGGTGGGTGGGATTCTCAAAGGTGAAAGCACGCTTAAACTCACCAGCGCGAATCTTAAATTCTGGGAATCTGCGCCACTCTGCATAGAGGTCAACCAGCTGAACGGTTGGCTGACCGGGACCAGTGGCGTTAGTACCCTGAATCTGAACACGCCAATCAAAATCGCCAATCTTACCGTCGAGGATGAGACGTGCCAAACGCAGATTGAAGGTATTGGTGTGATTACCTTCCTTGTCCTCACCGATATACTGGAGCATACCGTAACCACTGAACTTGATGTTCTTCACCCACTGTGGAAGTTCAATGGTTTTCTTTTCTTTTTCTTGTTGCGTGTTCTGTACTTCCTGTTCATCAGCAGAAATGGTGCTGGTGAATCCCAGCATCAGCGCAACCAATAACAATGATTTCTTTAGCATAATACTATTGTTTTAGGAGTTATGGGCACAAATATAAGGAAAAAATTCAGTTTTTCCAAATTTTTTCCTTAATATTTTCATTTTGCACCTATTTATTCCTGTTTTCAAGTAATACAACGTTCTCTACATGGGGAGTATGAGGAAACATATCTACTGGTTGAACAGCTACTACGCGATACTGGTCATCGAGATCCTGTAAGTCACGTGCCTGAGTAGCTGGATTGCAGCTTACGTACACGATGCGCTGAGGAGCTGCTCTCAGAATAGTCTTCACTACATCTGGATGCATACCTGCGCGTGGAGGGTCGGTGATGATGACATCAGGTTGTCCATGTTCGGCTATAAACTCATCGGTCAGAATGTCCTTCATATCACCAGCAAAGAACAGAGTGTTTTGAATGCCGTTGATCTCAGAGTTAATCTTAGCATCCTCGATAGCCTCTGGCACATATTCGATACCAATCACCTTACTAGCCTTCTTCGCCACAAAGTTGGCAATGGTACCAGTACCGGTATAGAGATCGTAGATGAGAGGTAATTGGTTAGGGGGGAGAGATGAGAAGGCAAAGTCGCGGGCCACGCTATACAGATGGTAAGCCTGCTCCGTATTCGTCTGATAAAAGCTCTTGGGTCCCACCTTGAACTTTAAGTCCTCCATCGTCTCAAAGATATGATCCTTACCCTTGAAAACCATGATGTCTTGATCACCGAAAGTATCGTTGCACTTCTGATTATTAATGTATAATAAAGAAGTGATACTCAGAAATTTATCTGCAATATATTGAAGTAGTGGTAAGGCCTCTTTCTCACCACCTGTCTCATCGTAGTGGAACTGGAAAATCACCATCCATTCGCCTGTGGCAGAGTTGCGGATGATGACGTCTCGAAGCAATCCCTTCTGCTCACGGAGGTCGAAGAACGACAGTCCATGTTTAATGGCATAATCGCGCACCTCATTGCGGATTTGGTTATGCAGATCATCCATTAGCCAGCACTTCTCGATAGGCAGAATCTTATCGAAGGCACCAGTGATGTGGAAACCGATAGCAGGTACATCCTTCAGACTCTGACTTTCATCTTTGGGCAGTGTCTGAATCTGCTCCTTAGTGAGATAGCGCTTGTTAGCACAACCGAAGTCGAGCTTGTTGCGGTAGGCCTGCGTCTTGACACTGCCCAGTATCGGGTTGAACTCCGGCAATTCTATTTTACCGATGCGGGTCAACTGATCTTTTACCTGCTGTTGCTTGAACTTGAGCTGCTCCTCATAAGGCAGATTCTGCCATTTGCAGCCTCCACACACACCAAAGTGCTGACAGAAAGGAATCGCGCGTACCTTACTATATTGTATAAATCTCACAACCTCACCTTCGGCAAAGGAGTGCTTCTTACGTCGGATCTGTACGTCGCACACATCACCAGGCACACAGAATGGTACAAACACCACCAGCTCTTGCCAATGGAATAGACATTTACCCTCTGCTGCAACAGCTTCTATTGTTACGCCCTCAAGGAGCGGTAATGGTTTCTTATTTCTTCCCATAATGCTATTTTAGGTTGCAAAATTACAAAAAATATGTAGAAATCTCAATTTTTCGACTTTTTTCTTTGAATTTTCGATGATTTTCATTAATTTTGCGGAATTAAATAAAAAACAATTTATAAACAATTCAAATAATAAATTACTTATGAGTCAAAAAAGAGTCTATCTCTTCGGTAATGGTAAGGCCGAAGGTAATGCAAAAATGCGTGAGGAACTTGGTGGTAAGGGTGCGAACCTTGCTGAGATGAACCACATCGGTGTTCCTGTTCCTCCAGGTTTTACAATCACAACAGACTGCTGTAACGAGTATTATCAGGTAGGTCAGCAGAAGATTATGGAGTTGCTGAACGACGACGTGATGGCAGCTGTGAAGCACATCGAGAACCTGATGAACTGCAAGTTTGGTGATGCTCAGAATCCTCTTTTGGTATCTGTACGTTCTGGTGCTCGTGCTTCTATGCCTGGTATGATGGATACCATTCTGAACCTTGGTCTGAACGACGAGGTAGCTGAGGGTATGGCTAAGAAGACCAACAATCCTCACTTCGTATATGACTCATATCGCCGTTTCGTGCAGATGTACGGTGATGTGGTGCTTGAGATGAAGCCTGTTAATAAGACCGATATCGATCCGTTCGAGGAGATTATCGAGAAGGTAAAGAAGGAGAGTGGCGTTGTGCTTGATAAAGATCTCTCTGTAGAGGATCTGAAGAAACTGGTTCAACTGTTCAAGGCTGCTATCAAGGAGCGCACTGGTAAGGATTTCCCCAACGATCCTATTGAGCAGCTCTGGGGCGCTATCTGCGCTGTGTTCCGTTCTTGGATGAACGAGCGCGCTATCCTCTATCGTAAGATGGAAGGTATCCCCGACGAGTGGGGTACAGCCGTTTCAGTGATGGCTATGGTATTCGGTAACATGGGTGATACCTCTGCTACTGGTGTATGCTTCAGCCGTGATGCCGCTAATGGTGAGAACCTGTTCAACGGTGAGTATCTTGTTAATGCACAGGGTGAGGACGTTGTAGCTGGTATCCGTACCCCACAGCAGATCACGAAGATCGGTTCTCAGCGCTGGGCTGAGCGTGCTGGTATCTCTGAGGAGGAGCGCGTAGCCAAGTATCCTTCTATGGAGGAGGCAATGCCTGAAATTTATGCTGAGCTGAATAGTATCCAGGATAAGTTGGAGCACCACTATCACGATATGCAGGATATGGAATTCACTGTACAGGAAGGTAAACTGTGGTTCCTGCAGACCCGTAACGGTAAGCGTACAGGTGCTGCTATGGTGAAGATTGCCATCGATCTGCTGCATGAAGGTATGATCGACGAGAAGACCGCCATCATGCGCTGCGAGCCCCAGAAGCTCGACGAACTGCTGCACCCTGTATTCGACAAGAAGGCCCTTTCACAGGCTAAGGTGATTGCTCAGGGTCTGCCCGCATCTCCAGGTGCAGCTTGTGGTCAGATTGTATTCCACGCTGACGATGCTGAGGCTTGGCACAAAGATGGTCACAAGGTAGTACTCGTACGTATCGAGACTTCTCCTGAGGACCTCGCTGGTATGGCTTCTGCTGAGGGTATCCTGACTGCTCGTGGTGGTATGACCTCTCACGCTGCCGTTGTGGCTCGTGGTATGGGTAAGTGCTGCGTATCGGGTGTAGGTTCACTGAACGTTAGCTATAAGGACAAGACTGTCGAGATTGACGGCGTAGTATATAAGGAGGGCGACTTTATCTCTCTGAACGGTACCACTGGTCAGGTTTATGCTGGCGAGGTGCCCACTAAGGCTGCTGAGCTCTCTGGTGACTTCAAGGAGTTGATGGACCTCTGCGACAAGTACACCAAGCTGCAAGTTCGTACCAATGCTGATACTCCTCGCGATGCACAGCTGGCTCGCGAGTTTGGTGCTAAGGGTATCGGTCTGACACGTACAGAGCACATGTTCTTCGAGGACAAGAAGATTGTTGCTATGCGTGAGATGATTCTCGCTGACAGCGTTGCCGGACGTGAGAAGGCTCTTGCTAAGCTGTTGCCTTATCAGAAGGCTGACTTCAAGGGTATCCTTGAGGCAATGGATGGTCTGCCTGTGAACATCCGTCTGCTCGATCCTCCTTTGCATGAGTTCGTTCCCCACGATCTGGCTGGTCAGGAGACCATGGCCAAGGAGATGGGCGTTAGCGTAGAGGAAATCCAGAAGCGCGTCAACTCATTGGCAGAGAATAACCCAATGCTGGGTCATCGTGGTTGCCGTCTGGGTATCACCTTCCCCGAAATCACCGCTATGCAGACCAAGGCAATCCTCGGAGCTGCCTGCGAGCTGAAGAAGGAAGGTAAGAACCCGATGCCTGAGATCATGGTTCCTCTGATCGGTACGCTCTATGAGCTGAAGCAGCAAAAGGAGGTTATCCAGTATGCCGCTAAGGAAGTGTTCCAGGAGTATGGCACTGAGGTGGAGTTCGAGATCGGTACGATGATTGAGATTCCTCGTGCTGCCCTGACTGCTGATCGCATTGCTACAGAGGCTCAGTACTTCTCATTCGGTACCAACGACCTGACTCAGATGACCTTCGGTTACAGCCGCGACGATATCGCTTCGTTCCTGCCTGTATATCTCGACAAGAAGATCCTGAAGGTTGATCCATTCCAGGTTCTCGACCAGAAGGGCGTTGGTCGTCTCATCAAGTTCGCTGTGAAGGAAGGTCGTGAGGTACGTCCTGATCTGCGTTGCGGTATCTGTGGTGAGCATGGTGGTGAGCCCAGCTCAGTTAAGTTCTGTGCTAAGATCGGCATGAACTACGCAAGCTGTTCTCCGTTCCGTGTGCCCATTGCACGCCTCGCCGCCGCCCAGGCTGCTGTTGAGGAGTAATCAAAGTAGCTTGATTATACAATCAGAGCGTAACTCTCATGATAGAGGGTTACGCTCTCTTTTATTCATTATATTATAGGATCAGACTGCTATAGTGCTGGTAGAATATGATTCCATACCAGATTGAGTTCGCCCTGTAAATCTTCCACATCTGAAGTGATAGCAATGACGGCGTTTTTATCGGGAACTACAATAATATACTGTCCTCTGGCTCCATCGGCACGGAAACAACCAGGACGGCACCGCCACATCTGATAGCCGTAGCCTTGCATCCAATCGCTGTTTTCTTTAGTCATTCCCTTTGCTTCGGCTTCCTCCATGCGTGTGCCAGGATTGATACTTTCTACCTGTTTCTTAGACATCTCTGCAACCCATTCTGCTGGGATGATTTGCTTACCGTTCCATTCTCCGTTCTGAAGAAGCAGTTGCCCCATCTTAGCCAGATCCTCAGTCTTCAAGTAAAGTCCCCAGCCACCAGTGTTTATACCCTGTGGGCTCTCTTCCCATTTGGGCTTGTCGATATGGAGTGGATCGAATAAGCGGGGAGTCAGATAGTCAACCACCTTCTCGCCAGTCACCTTCTGCACAATAGCTGAGAGCATATACGTACCAAGGCTGTTATACAGATAGAAGGTGCCAGGCTCATGCACGACAGGATGTGCCAAGAACGCCTGAACCCAGTCAACTCCTTCTTCACGTTGACCTGTCGGCTCAACATCGTGTCCGCAAGACATTGTCAGCAGGTCACGTACAGTCATTCTCTTTAGATTATCACTCACCTCAGCAGGGAGCTTGTCAGGAAAGAATTCAATTACCTTATCCGTTAGTGACATTTTACCGTCAGCAATGGCAAGACCAACGGCAGTAGCGGTGAAAGTCTTGCTGACAGAGTGTAGCACATGAGGCACCGTATCTACACCCTCGCTTTGCCAACGACTATAAATGACGTTGCCATCGCGGACAATCATCACGCTGTGTATGTCCATCGAGTCATGTTTTGCCTGATCGAAGAAAGCATTCATAGCTTTGTCTACACTTTCAGGAGTTTCAGCACGAGGCAGGTCGATTATTTCTGCCGAATCTTTCACATTGTTCTTACAAGCTGTCAGTGCTATCAGCACCATAGCAGCGGCTAATAATGTTTGTTTCATTTTCATATTGGTTGGTTTTTGTTTATTTATGTCGTTTCGGTTTAATCAGTGTCTATTATAGTTAAATATGCTTTGCAAATATATTAAATCTTTCATTAACTAAGTGACTTTAATATGATAAATAAACATAGTTTAAGATTTAAATGGCTGGTTATGCTATATATATCGTCAACGATATATTGTTAATCATTCTTAAAGATTTTATTAAATCGCTTGCGATATAAATAATTATTCTTACCTTTGCATCGCAAACGATATAAGTAATAGATAAATATAATAAAGGTATGAGTAAGATTTATGATTTCAAGGCTCTCACGAGCAAAGGTAAGGAGATTGATTTCTCACAGTATGAAGGTAAGGTGCTGCTGATTGTTAATACAGCCAGCAAGTGCGGATTCACCCCTCAGTTTGCAGGACTGGAGGAGTTGAACCAGAAGTACAAGGACAAGGGTCTGGTGATTATTGGATTTCCATGCAACCAGTTCAAGGAGCAAGATCCAGGCAACGATGCCCAGATTGAGGAGTTCTGCCAGTTGAACTACGGCGTAACTTTCCAAATTATGAAGAAGACGGATGTGAATGGTTCTGATGCAGAACCAATCTTTGAATATCTGAAGGCACAGGCTCCCACAGAGGAGTATAGAGGGTTGAAAGCCAAAGCTGCCAAGGCTCTCTTCAAGACTATCAGCAATAGTGTTGAGAAGGATAGCGACATCAAGTGGAACTTTACGAAATTTCTGATTTCGAAGGATGGTGATACTATTAAACGCTACGCACCTACCACAGAGCCCAAAGACTTTGAGAAGGATGTAGAAGCTATGTTGTAATGATATTAATAACCCAGAAAGATCTCCTTGTCAACTTTGACAGGGGGATTTTTTTTGCCCTTTTTGCAAAAATTCGGCTCAAACATTTGGCAGTTCGGAATAAATTGTGTACCTTTGCACCCGCAAAACCAACATGGTGCCCGTAGTTCAGTTGGTTAGAGCGTCAGATTGTGGTTCTGAATGTCGTGGGTTCGAGTCCCACCGGGCACCCTCACAAAACCTTGTAGGTCAACAACTTACAAGGTTTTCCTTTTTATCCTTAAATTAAGATTTTAACTTAATTTTAACTTAAATTCCAACAGTTATGTGTTAAAACAGGAAAAATTGGCGCAAAATTGGCGCAAAATCAAATTAAGAATCTTTAGATGGAAACCAGTTACAAGTATCTGATTCTTAAGTAATTACATCATTACAAAATACCAAGAAATCGACTTGAATATTTTATCTAAAACATTTTGCGCCAATTTTATTTCCAAAAATGGTAATCATATCCAAAAGTGGAACTACTAAAATAAGACTCACGCATTATCAAAAAGATATATAAACTGCTGATTTTCAAGACTTATCAATAACCAAGCATGACATTCAGACGTGTATTCTGAATGTTGCGACACTCAGACCCTCCGTAAGCTTATTGATACAAATATTTCACTCGTGTCCACTAAAAATAAGCGGAGATGTTTGTAGGTTACTTAAATATAGAGTTTTAGAGCGAAAAATTGACGATGACGATTTGAATTGACTACCTTTGCAATCCAGAAGCAAATTAGCCATTCGATGAACACCGGAAAATATCTATTCGCCCAGTTCATAGAGTTCTTGCCGCAGAGATTTTTTTGACGAATTGCAATGAAATACGAAGGGAACAAATACATGAAGCATTTCAAAGAACGCTTAGCGATTATTAGTGGACAGCAATGTTATCAGAAAAAAGATACTCTTTGGGTAAAACTCCAAATTCCTTAGCAAAACTCCTTGAAAAATAAGAAGCACTACTGAAACCAACTTGATACATAACTTCAGAAACAGTGAATCTCTCTTGTTTCAAAAGAACCGCAGCTCTTTGTAACCGCTGCTTGCGAATAAAACTGACGGGGGTTTCACCTGTAAGCTGTTTAAGTTTACGATAAAGTTGTTTCTGATCCATACAAAGCAAGTCACACAACTTTGTAACGTTAAACTCTTCGGAATGCATGTTTGAGTTAATCAGGCTAATAATCCGTTCCATCAGTTCCTCGTCGTTGGATAATACTGGTGCGACATCCTTGACGGCCTGCATACTTTCTATTCTTGTGTTCTGTTCTATGGCTTTTCTTTTTGTCAGCAGCTGAACGATATGGAGCTGTAGCTTGAGAAGGTTAAACGGCTTGGGCATAAATACATCGGCACCACTACGTATGCTTTTCAACTCGGTATTGGAGTCATCTTTTGCCGTCAGCATAATAATGGGAATCAACTCCGTGGAGTGATTATGACGAATGCGGTGACACAACTCGGTTCCATCGATTCCAGGCATCATCTGGTCTGTTATGATGATGTCTGGAATGCGTTCTTCGACGGTTTTCAAGGCTTGTTCGCCACTTAATGCAGTGATGCACTGATATGAGGTTTCCAAAGCTGTGGTCAGGAAATCAAGTATTTCGTGGTTATCGTCGACTATCAATACTATCGGCTTTTCTGAAGTACCGTCTTTAATGTTTTTTTCCGTCACGACAGAAGTAAGAACATTCAAAGGTATTGAGAAAGTCACCTTCAGACCATTGTTATTCTCTGCCTTGACTTCTCCACCATGCAGTTCCACATACTTCTTGACTACTGATAAGCCAATGCCCGATCCATCACGGGAATTCTGTCCCATATAATATCGGTTGAACAGTTTTGGCAAATCACTATCAGACACCCCAGGGCCATTATCTTGCACCGACACAAGAACTTCGGATGCTCTTTTTTCCAATGAAACGAGTATCTTTCCTTTCTCATCGTCTGCATATTTCAGAGCATTTGACAAGATATTACGCATAACCATCTGTATCTTAACCACATCAACATCCATCAAAACAGACGTTTCTGTAGGCTGAAACACCATGCTTATATTGCGTTCCTTTGCCGATGTCTCAAATTCGCTAATACATCCTGAGATCAAGCTACACAAGTCGATATAGGAACTAAGAATCTGAGTTTCACCCTCAGCTTCAAGTTGCTTGAAGTCTAAGATGTGATGAATCAGGTCATTGAGCCGTGAGGCATTGTTCTGGATAGACTTCAGGCTATCCCTTAACTTCGCATTTGAGGTTTCTGAAAGCAGTTTGCTTAGGGGAGCAATTATCAAGCTCAATGGAGTTTTCAGTTCATGTGACATGTTTACAAAGAAATCCATTTTCTCTTGCGTCAATGCCATTACACGTTCGCGCTCACGTTGCTCAAACAGCGCATTCTCACGTCTTTTGTAGTAGTTTATCAAGTAATAAACAACAGATAAGGCGATTAGTGTATAGACTACCCAAGCCCACCATCTGAAAAACCACGGATAAGGAACCTTTATAGTATATTTGCTAACAGATTCTTCTTTAAAGTCTGAATCCGTAGATAGATATATTTCATAACTTCCTCCTGATAGATGCGATAACAAAATACGGTTTGTTCCATTTGGCAGAGAATGCCATTCCCCATCTTCATTTATTTTATACCAAAACACTTCGGAACCCTTTCGGTTGTATGCAAAAGTGGACAAATCAAGCGCAATGTCCTCCCTGCCGTCCAGTGAAATATTATTTTCAAATCGGGGGACACAATCACTTATTGGAATTCCGCCAACCATGATGGAAGAAATGAACACCTTCGAAGGTTTGTCGCCAGAAGACGTTGTATTAAGGAATTGTTTACATATGAAATCCTCTCCACCCCATAAGATAGTATTATCTGAGGGGACATAAGAACCTGCAGTAAAATTGTAATTCGGTCTTACGTAGAAATGTATGGTATTACCTGCTGTTTCAATATAGAATAGCCCATGGGAGGTAGACATCCATACTCTATTGTTATCATGAACAAAAGATTGAATCATGCCGTCTTTTACTTGGAAATCGGTTTCTTCCAGCCTGTCTGTCTGAGTGTCGTATTTGTAAAGTTTCCCCTGTACATCAATCCAAATAACATCATTTACAAGAATCATGTTGTCAATATACATCCGTTTTTTCAGAGTAACCTTACCCGAATTAGTATTGATGGAGGCCAACCCTTTACTGGTATTTGCCCACAACACGCCACTTTTATCGGGAATGAATCTGTAAATCGTGTTGACGATACTGTCCACATCATCAAACTGGTTATCTTTTAAGATGAACGATCCATTACCTGACAACAATGCAGTCTTGTCAACGACATATAGACCACCCATATAGGTCGCTATCCATAACCGGTTCTTATTATCTTCATAGATGTCGTAGGCCCAATTAGCATTTCTGCCCTTCTGGTCGGACAAGGAGAAATAGTCGAAGACATCACGCTGCCTGTTATACCTTGCTATGCTGGCATCTGTTGCAATCCAAATATCCTTGTCCCGATCTTCATAGACACATCTAATGATGCTCTTTTTTAGGCCACTGCCTACTTTAAACCACTTTGTGGTGTTTTGAGTAATGTGCAGAAGTCCGTTGTCACCACCCATCCATCGTCCTCCGCTTGAATCAACAAGAATCCGGCTAAAGACATTTCCGTCGTTTGAATGTGTTATGGAAGGAAGGGTCGTTGTCTCGAAAACGCTTTCCGACTGAGTGATGGCAACTCCCCTGTCTGTGGCAATCCAAATAATATCATCATCGCAATAAATTTGATGGATAGTATTGCTGGGCAGTCCCTGTGGCGATGAAGCGTCATGGCCGATAGTCTGGATAATGCCTGATTGGGGATTGAGTATCTTCAAGCCAAATTCAGAAGCTAACAGGATGTCGCCAGAAGGAGAAGGAACTATCTGATTGAATGTACTACCAGATGCCACAACCTTTGTAGTCGAGTCCTTTACATTCTGGCAAAGCAAATGATGTTCCGTACCAATCCACAGATTACCATTTGGTCGATCATACCACAATGCATAAACATTATCATCTATCCCTAAATCAAATATACCCCCTTTGTTATCCAAACAAGCAAGTCCTCCATAATGTGCAACATACAACCTGTCATTAACAGGTTCAATTGAATAGATAATATCATCCTTCCCGCTTGGAAGGGTGTACCGTTGCCATATTCTTTTATCTAAATCAAGACAGAACAAACCATTTGACTTCGTTCCTACATATAAAACACCATTATCACATTTAAGTGAACGAACCTCTCCAATTTCTGGAACATCTCCAAATGGCGTAACAAACTGTTCTGTCCTCAGGTTTAGCCACCTAAGACCAGCATCTCCTCCAAGGCATAGGGTCTCTTCATCAACTATCAGAACAGCATAATAACTTCCTTCATATAGCCGTCGGATATTGTAGCCGTCATAAGAGAACAAACCACGTCTTGTAGCAAACCACATCATGCCCAGGCTGTCCTTGCAAACGCTCTCCACGACATTAGCATCGTATGGCAGCACTATCTTATCAAACTGCATCTGTTTGGTGTCAGACGCCGTTGATGCAGATGCCGACAAGAGGACAAATAATGCCATCATGCATCTGTTTAAATATAGTTTTACGCCATTCATGCTGCAAAAATACAAAAAAAATCAGAAACCCCAGTCTTTATGCCAAATGATTTTTGGTTTGTCGCCTTCAAAAGTCAATGGAAGCCATATATAGCGTGAATCTGGCAAATCTGTCTTCTTCCATCGATCAAACATGGTAACATATGTGTCTGGGCGACCAATGACAGGCTGAACGTAAGTACTTTGACCATAGAAGGTTTTGTCTGCTTCTTCACCTATACATGGATTCCCCAGTGATTTCCATTCTCCAAGCATAGAGTCTGCAACAGCTATATCAGCAACATTGGGATCCCATCCAGAGCAGCCAGATGTAAGCAGATAGTATTTCCCATGATGTTTGAATACAGCAGGAGCCTCACGATATTTCTTCTCGAAGTTCCGTGTGAAGGTCTTAGTAGGCTTCAGATAGTCGTCAGTCAATAAATGAATATACATTGTTGCATTGTCTTCTGACGAACATATCTGATATGCTTTTCCGTCGTCATCGACAAAAAGTGTCTGGTCGCGGCTCATTTCTCCGTTAGGTCTAAAACTATCCAAATAGGTGAATGGCCCCGTAGGAGTGTCTGATACTGCCACCCCTGCACTGGCCTTGGAATAGTCGGCACTGTCGATGTGCATCCACATGACAAACTTCTTAGTTTTAGAATTATATATAACTTTAGGACGTTCCACAACCTTTGAGGTGTGCAGGTCATGAAGCGAGTCAGTTTTTTCAGCTCCGAGGACAATTCCTTCGAAATGCCAATTAAGGAGGTCTTTTGAGGAGTAGCAACTTACACCTGTTACTTCAGTACGGTAACACTCCCATGTTGCCCACTCCGGCAAGACGGTCTTGCCCTGTTTGTATTCTCCATACCAGTAATAGGTGCTGCCGTGGTAGAGCATTCCCCCGCCATGGGCGTTAATGACATTGTGTTCATCATCAAGCCAGACCTTTCCAGGGTTGAACCTAAAGTTTCTTTCCTGAGCAAAGCAAGGCTCAGCGATTATCAGTATGAATAACATAACAAGTTTTGTTTTCATAGATTTCATTGTATTGTTTTCAATGTAACAGTATTTAATATCTTCCGCTGCGAATCTCTTACCTTTAGTGTGAGGTTACCAGCCTTCTTGTCACTACGCACAACGACCACAAGCTGACCGCTGAACAACCTCATGGTAGGTTTCGTGAACGATTCCAGACTGGTGGCATCGCCATTACAGACTGCCTCGAAACGACCTGCTCCAGACACCTCAAAGGTCAGACGGTCGTTGGCATCGGGTATAACAGTTCCCTTTGCATCGGTTAGTGAGACTGTAATAAAAGCGAGGTCTTCTCCATCTGCCTTCAGCCATTCGGCATCATGCTGTGTCCACACGTCAAGTTTCAACTTGGATGGTTTCCCTGCTGTGCTGACAACCTGTTCGCCTGCTTGCTTTCCCTGCTCATCATAGACGACTACCTTCAGCTGGCCCGGCTCATACTTGACATCATTCCACCGCAAGCGGTAACGGTCAAGGCGCTCTTTCGGATTCTTACTGATTTTACCCTGACTCTTGCCATTGACAAACAGTTCGGCTGTAGGATAATCGGTATAGCAATAGACAGGCGTCACCTGTCCACGGCGTTGTTTACCCCAAGTCCAGTGAGGCAGCAAGTGGATGGTGTGGTCTTCCTTCTGCCACTTTGAACGATACAGATAATATCTGTCCTTAGGCAGTCCGGCCAGATCGCATATACCAAAGTACGAACTGCGCGACGGCCAGTACTCATCGTAGGGCGAAGGCTCACCAAGATAGTCATATCCTGTCCATACAAACTCGCCAATGACCCAGTCCTTGTCATCCTGCCATACCCAATCGTCATCGGGCAAATTAGACCAAGAACAATACTGCACGTCATAACTGGAGCACTGCCCGTTGTAATGGTGCTTGCGGAGTTCTGACGATTCCGTGTCAACGGCTTCAGCGACAACAGGGAACTGATATACGCCACGACTGCTGACGGTAGATGCCGTCTCGGAACCCAAGAGGAATCCTTGCGGAAGTTTCTCGATATTATTCTGATACTTATGAACACGGTAGTTGAATCCAGGTACTTCCATAGTCTGGGCGAAGCCACTGCTCAAAGCTGCATCGGCCCTGTCCATACCCTGGGTAACAGGTCGGGAGGGGTCCAGCGCATGGCAGAGGCCTTGCAGACGGACGGCTATTTGCCGACCCTCCTCGCTCCATTGTTCAGGAATCTCATTGCCTATAGACCACATGACAATACTCGGATGGTTGCGATTGGCTAACACCAAGTTGGTTATGTCCTTGTCGCTCCATTCTCTGAAAAAGCGTGCATAGCCGTTCTTGCACTTTGGATATATCCACATATCGAAGCTTTCTGCCATCACCATCATACCCAAAGAGTCACAAATATCCATCTGCCACTGACTCGGCATATTGTGCGCTGTGCGAATAGCATCACAGCCCATCTGCTTCATCATCTTTATCTGACGGATAAGTGCGGCCTTATTGACAGCAGCACCCAAAGGCCCCAAGTCATGATGCAGGCAAACACCTTTCAGTTTGCGTGTCTGTCCATTCAGCTGGAAACCCTTTTCACGGGTTACCCGTATGGTGCGGATGCCCGTTTTGATGCACTTCTCATCGACAACCTTACCTTTCCTGTCAGTAATAGTGGTTATCAGGTTATAAAGATATGGAGTCTCTGGTGTCCACAATTTAGCATCTTCCACATTGAGAGTCGTGTGGAAACTTCCATCATCATTGATATGAATTTCTCTGTTTGTAACAGCAGAATGATCATCAGGAGAGACTAAAGCCACATTTGCAAATACGTTATGATCTGGTTTTAACACCCTGCCTTCTACCTCCAAGATAGCATTGCCATTTTTCTGGCTAACAGTTCGTATATAAATGCTCCAATCGTCGAGATGTGTTTGCTGTGTCAATAAAAGCGTAACAGGACGGTAGATTCCTGCTCCTGGGTACCACCGGCTACTCTCCTCTACATTTTTAAGGTCTACTTCAAGCAGGTTATCACCTTTCTTGACGAATGGTGTTATATCCACTCGGAAGGCGTTATATCCATAAGCCCAGTAACCCGCTTGCTGTCCATTGACGGACACAACAGGTTCTGCCATTGCCCCGTCGAAAATCAATTCTGCATGCTCGTAGCTAGATGGTATAGTCAGCATACGGCGATAATGCCCATCTCCGATCCATGGCAAAGCACCTGAACGCCCACTTTTCTCGGTAGCCTCAGTCTCTCCGTTCTGTTCAATAGCGACCTCCTGAAGGTCCCATTTCTTGTCGAAGGGACCAGCTATGGCCCAGTCGTGTGGAATACTCACATTCTGCCAGGTCTTCTTGTCCTGAGAGAATTGCCAGTCATCGGTCAGCGTTATCTCTTGTCTTACCTGAGCCGATGCGATAACCGTTACCGTTGCCGTAAGAAAAGCAACTAATAGTCCTTTCTTCATATGTCAAAACAGTTTGTTAGGATATACCCCGTCGTCAACGAGTTTCTGGATGCGAGCAACAGTAGCGTCGCGATCAGCTGCATAGGTAACTCCGAACCATTTGCTGGTGGTGTCGAGGACCTCACAGGTGGCTGTACCCTCGGTAATGAGCTTGTTGACCATCAGT
This sequence comes from uncultured Prevotella sp., assembly GCA_946405145.1. Lineage (GTDB taxonomy): Bacteria > Bacteroidota > Bacteroidia > Bacteroidales > Bacteroidaceae > Prevotella. The sequence goes on along the minus strand of CAMJGE010000001.1, from coordinate 17,107 downwards.
GGGATAAAGAACTCGGCTTTCAGGTTCTCCATGTTTTTGGGGTCGCTGAGGAACTCGCGGAAATAAGCCTCGCTATGCTCGAAGTAGTCGGGTGTGAAGCCCCACATGTTCATTGAGACGGGAACGTTCTCCTCCAGTGGTTGCCACTCGCCCTGCTCGTCCTTATAAGAAATAACACCATCAATGCGAAGAATCTCTGTACGCTCCACAACATCCGTCAGGTGTCGCTTGTCGTTATAGGCACAAACACCACGGGCCACAGAGCCGTTTTCCGACAGCGTATTGCACACGCGGAAGCCCACCATCGCATACTGGTTCTTGGCTCCCTCAGGCAGGTTGCTCAGGAACTTGCCAATCTGCATAAAGGCATCACGACCGTAGAAGTCGTCGCAGTTGATAACACAAAACGGCTCCTTAATCACTTCCTTACCCATCAGTACAGCGTGGTTTGTTCCCCAGGGTTTCACACGACCTTCTGGAACAGAGAATCCTGCTGGCAGTGCGTCGAGTGCCTGGAAGCAGAGCTCGCACTTCACCTTGCCCTCGTACTTAGAGAGAATCTGCGTGCGGAACTGCTCCTCGAAATCCTTGCGGATCACCCATACGATCTTGCCGAATCCGGCCTGGATGGCATCGTAGATACTATAATCCATGATGGTCTCACCATTGGGTCCCAGACCATCGAGCTGCTTGAGGCCGCCATAACGGCTGCCCATGCCTGCTGCTAAAAGAAATAATGTCGGTTTCATATTTTGTCTAATCTTTAATGTTACGTACTCTTTTTTCCCATTTCCATGCGGCTGCAAGTGTCTCTTCGAGTGTGCGCTCTGCCTTCCAGCCCAGTTCCTCGTTAGCCAACTTAACATCGTCCCAGACGGCAGGAACATCACCAGGGCGACGACCTACAATCTTGTAGTTCAACTTCAGATTGTTCACCTTTTCGAACTTCGTCACCAGTTCCAAGACGGAGACAGGACAGCCTGTGCCGACATTGAATATCTCGTAGTCCTGGCGCATCTTACCCTGAGTCATACGGTTGATGGTAGCCACATGAGCCTTGGCCAAATCCACCACGTCGATATAGTCGCGCAGACAAGTGCCGTCTGGCGTATCATAGTCATTGCCAAATACAGACAGGCATTCACGGATGCCAGCAGCTGTCTGGGTGACAAAGGGCAGCAGATTGTTGGGTACGCCACGGGGCAGTTCACCAATCAATGCTGATGGATGGGCTCCTACAGGATTGAAATAGCGCAGAGCAACACCGTGAAGTACAGGATAAGCCCTGCAACTGTCGCGCAGAATGTCCTCGGCCATCTGCTTCGTATTGCCGTAGGGTGATGTAGCAGGCTGTCGCTCAGTTTGCTCGGTCACGGGCAGATGTTCTGCATCGCCATAGACGGTAGCCGATGATGAGAACAGGATGTTCGGACGATTGTACACTACCATCAACTGGCAGATGTTCATAAACGAGGTCAGGTTGTTCTGGTAGTACATCAGCGGCTTCTCCATCGACTCGCCCACAGCCTTGTAGGCAGCGAAGTGAATGACCGAGTTGAACTTATACTTGTCAAAGACCTTCTTCAGTGCTTCTATATCACAGGTATTCACCAGTTCAAATGGCACATCCACACCTGTTATCTGACGGACACCCTCCACGGCAGCCATCTCCGAGTTCGACAGGTTGTCGACAATCACCACATCATAGCCAGCCTCAATCAGTTCGACGGCAGTGTGCGAGCCGATATAGCCCGCACCGCCTGAAATTAATACACACTCTCTCATTTTATAACAATTTTCTTGCACCGTCACCAATGACCACATCATACACCAATGGCTCCTTGCCGTAGGCTTCCTGATATTTCTCCTTTGCCGTAGCGATAAAAGCATCATAGAGGTTATCCTTTACCAGGTTGATGGTACAACCACCGAAACCACCGCCCATCATGCGAGAACCTGTAACACCGCACTCACGGGCAATCTCGTTCAGATAGTCAAGCTCTGGACACGAAACCTTATAGTCCTGGCTCAAACCTACATGGGTCTGATACATCTTCTCACCTACCACTGCATAGTCGCCTTTGGTCAGTGCCTCAGAAACTGCCAATACACGTTCACGTTCCTCAATCACATACTTAGCGCAATGGTAGTCTTCGTCAGATACTTGATTTCTCACCTCCTCCAACATATCTAAGGTAGCATAGCTCAGTGCCTCGACTTCGGAATGATTCTTCTTAATGAGTTCGAATACGGTCTCACAACTGCGACGGCGGTCGTTATAAGCCGAAGAAGCTAATTCATGCTTCACACAAGAGTTCAACAACACCAGTCGATAACCTTGTGGATCGAATGGAAAATAGTCATATTCCATTGTATGGCAGTTCAGGCGAATCAGATAGCCCTTGCGCCCAAAGACAGAAGCGAACTGATCCATGATGCCGCAGTTCACGCCGATGTACTTGTGCTCCGTAGCCTGACCAGCCTTAGCCTGTTCCACCTTTTCTACCTTATTGTCGCCAAAGAGGTCGTTCATCGCAAAAGCATAACAACTCTCAAGGGCTGCCGATGATGACATGCCAGAACCAAGGGGCACGTCACCAGCGAAAGCCGTATCGAATCCCTTCACCTCGACACCACGCGCCTTCATCTCCTGACAGATGCCGAAGATATAGCGTGCCCAACTTTGCTTGGGACCTTCCGCATCATTAATATTGAACGCTACATCTTCATTCAGGTCAATGGCAAAAGCCCTCACCTTGTCAGTACCGTTGGGCTTGATTTCTGCAACCATCCCCTTATCTACTGCACCTGGAAACACGTAGCCACCGTTGTAGTCGGTATGCTCACCAATCAGATTGATACGACCTGGTGCTGCATAGACGTTACCCTCTACATCACTGAATTTTGTTTTGAACTGGTTACGTACATCTTGAACCATCTGTTTATTTTGTTGCATAACTTCAAATTTTAAAAGTTCTTAAAATGGAAGGCACGGTACCTTATCCGAGCCTTAATTCGTTTTTTGCGAAATCCTTACCGATAATTCTATTTACTTAAGTGTCAACTAATAATTACTAACTAATATAATTATTTATATGCATCTAAAGCAACTGTTGGCATGCCATTTTCAAAGCATCCTTTACTAGCGCGAACCATAGATAGCAGTAGAAGATGCATCCTTCAGGATGGTCATGCTCTCAATGTCGTTCGGATTAATCAAACTCAGGAAGTTTCCGCTACCACTGACACTGCCACCCACTTCCATGGGAACACCGTCAAGTACAATCAGCGGGTCATTGGAGGCATTCAGCGAAGCACCTCCACGAATACGGATAGTGCTACCTGCCGATGGCGAACCGCCTCCATTCACGATTTGTACACCACTCACCTTACCATTAATCAGCTGTTCTGGCGAGTTGATGACTCCCTGATTGAAGTCCTTACTGCTCACGTTTGAGACGGAACCTGTCAGGTCACTCTTACGTTGCACACCATAGCCGATGACCACCGTCTCCTGCAACATGGTTTCATCGGGTTCCATACGAATGGTCAGTTTTCCTGCAACAGGAATATTGACGGTCTTCGTTTTGTAACCAACATACGACACCTGAATGGATTTTGCCCCACTAGTTACATCTAGAGAGAAATTTCCATCAAAGTCCGTAATCACTCCTTTTGCGCTAGCCAACTCGGTAATTGTAGCACCGATCAGTGCTTCACCATTCTCATCAAATACCGTTCCCGATACCTTCTTGACATTTTGGGCCAATAAAGTTGCAGGAAAGAACATCAACAAGAACAATAGCAACCATGAGCGCATCAATGTTTTCGTCTGTTTTAACTTCATATTTTTTGGTTTAAAAAAATGTTATTGGCTGCAAAATTAGTTCAAATTACCCTATATACAAAAAACAAATCAGACAAAACTTTGCCCATTTTGGACAAACTAATAATCTATAGTATATAATTAATCACTATTGTCCACAAAAATTAGCGGAGATGTTTGTAGATTACTTAAATATAGAGTTTTAGAGCGAAAATTTGACGGTGACGATTTGAATTGACTACCTTTGCAATCCAAAAGCGGTGCATGACCAATGCGCGATGGACGAAATTCCTTATGAACAGGGAGTTTACTACGTTTGACCAAGATTACTTTACCAAACAGAAATATCCTGCCATTTATCGTCACTTCACATAATATGCAACTGAAAAGAACAAGACATTTATCTACTTTACCAACAATATGGAGATACCAGCCACACAGGTCGCTCTCCTTCTAAATATTGTTGGCGCGTAGAGCTCTTCTTTTATGGGTACATAAACTGACGATTTCAACCTGTTGCAACTCATCAATTGTGAGCATATTGTATCTGCTTAAAGTGCTGAAATTGCCTCTAAAAAAGACGTAAGAAGATTATTTATCTCTTGGTGTATACAATTGTGGCACATGTTTCAAGAAGTCCTGGTAGTATGAGAGAATCATATCGTGCAATGGATGATCGTGACGCATAAGAATTCCTGCATAGTAGTTAACCTTCTTGTGCGATCTGGGCCTCCTGCTCACGTACTTGTTCGCGCCATTTTTCACGAGCATCTATCATCTGCTGGAAAGCTTCAGCATACTGCTCAGGGCTGTCGTAGCGTTTAAATTTGTTTTGATCCATAATCCATTTAATTGATGATCTCGGCTGCAAAGATACAAAAAGTTTTAGAAAGTTATACGCATTTACAACTTTTTTTATATCTTTGCAATCAGATTAGAAAATCGTTCCTTCAAAAACGGAGGGGGATAGGCATTCTCAAGCGAAGAGGATGTTTCCAAATTTGAAATTATGTTTAAATACAACTCTGCGGAAATTCGTCGCAAAATTGGCGCAAAAGCAAAACGCAAAAGTGCCGAAATACCGATAGACACAGGGGTTCTGGGCAATTCGACAACTTGCTTGTGGTTCTGAATGTCGTGGGTTCGAGTCCCACTGGGCACCCTCTCAAAATCCCTGTGAGTCAAAAACTTACGGGGATTTTTGATTTTGAGTGACGTTGTCTGTTTTTCTACAAGACCTACTCTTTTGAGGTCAAAATCCATTGATTGTTTACACGCAAAATGAGATAGTAATGATTTGTTTTGTTATTCGTAGGTCAGATTTGTCCAAGTCATTTTGATGTGGGGAATGCCATCGAGCATAAAGCTATCGGATGACTGTTTGAAGCCAACACTTTCATAGAAGCCTTTGGCATATTCCTGTGCCTCGATGTCTATAAGCTTTGCTCTAAAATCCTCTCTTGCTGCATCGATAGCATGAAGCATGATTTGTTTACCATAGCCTTTGCCTCGTTTGGTTGTGATAACCCTACCAATGGAAATCTCCTTCATGTGAGTACCGGCAGGACAGACACGAGCCAAGGCAACTACCTTCTCTGCCACTGTCAGCCACAGATGGATGGACTTCTGGTCGTCGCCGTCCAGATCCTGATAGACGCATTTCTGCTCTACCACAAATACCTCGCTACGCACCCTCAAGAGTTCGTATAGCTCATCCACAGTTAGTTCCTGGAATGATTTCTTGTGCAAAACGGGCTTTTGAATGCTCATTTTCTTCTTTTATTAACCTTCTACTCTTTATCTTATTTACTACTATCAGGGAAAAACACAAAAGTGATAAAACCAACATAAATCGATATGAGAACTTGTTGTGGCACACTCAGTATATCGCCATTCATTTGCAAAGTTACTCATAATTCCCCGTTATTTCGTATCTTTGTGCCATAATTTAGGATAGTTTATGATAGAATGAAACATAAGGGAATCATCTGCGGCATACTGGTTGCTGTCATTATGGCCCCCGTTCTTTGTTTTAAATAGGAGAAATACCTAAGGATAATGAGATAACTGAGAAATTTTGCAATTTTTGCCTCAAAAGTTCTCCTTTTTCATTTATATATTGTACCTTTGCATTGTGATTCTGAAAAGAGTCGCCCGTAAAGGTTCGCTTAGCCGCGATTAATTGGGAACTGGGGTGTGAATCCTCGACTGTCCCGCAGCAGTGAACTCCATTATGGCTCCTAAGCATAAGCGCCATTAAGCTTTGCTTGATAGCGTTCACGCTCGACAAAGCTCGAATACATTTGGCTTTGTTCTCGCTAAATCACGCCATTGCCCATTTGGGTGAGAAGGCGCTTGGGAGTGGAGGAAAGTCTGAAGACCAGCCTTTTTCGGTAATATGCCAAACAGCTCTCGATGTAAGAGTGTGAGGCGCAATTATCATTTTTGTGGGATTATGAAACATGAATCAATCGTCGTTGTGTACGACAGTTGTCAGGCTATCGCTGAGGCGATAGCTGACAAGTTGGGTGCTGAGACCGTCAGCGTCCAGAGTATGAATGTCAGGCAGATTGAGAACAGCCAGAGTATTGTTCTTGCCGTCGAGTTTCAGGAAGGTGGCAATCTGTCACCTCATTGGCAGTATGCCAGTCAGATGTTCCGTGGTACCAGTCTGAGTGGCAAAAATCTCGCTGTTATGGTGGCTCTTGGCAATAGGAGCGATAACGGCATCTATACCGATGCTTTCTGCCGTGAACTCAGAGAGAATGGGGCGCACATCGTTGGCGACTATCTTTATGCAGATGTACCGACGTGTAATCTCTATCGCTCGACCTCTGGTCGCTCTAATACTTTAGAGAATTGGATATGCGCCATTTCTCCTAACTTATAAACCCATTTCTCCTGACTTATAAAACCATTACTATTATGCAGTACATCTTTATCGTAGCCATTGAATTTGCCATAGCTTTCACAGGAGTCGCTCTGCTCATCAGGTACTACAACCACAAGGCATAAGTAATCTGAAGCATCCTGCCAAGTTATTGCACATTACAGCTTGCTGGCAAGAGAAACCACTTTCTGCTTGGTTTCCTCAGTCTTCTGTTCGTCAATCTTGGCAGTGACAGCCCCCATGTTCTCCACCTTCCAATAGTTGCAGATATCACGGAACTCTGCCATTGCTCCGTCATAGACACCAGGTGAATAGGACGACATCAGAAGGGCCATCTTCTTTACCTTAGCAGGAGCATTCACGCAGTACATGCGCTGAATGGGAGCCTGAATCTGGGCGCAAAGCGTGAAATAGTAGATGGGTGCAGCCAACACCAGTGCTTCGGCTTCTGCCATTAGTGGGTACAGCTCCTGCATGTCATCTTTCTGGATGCAGGCACCATTGCCTTTGTTGTGACAGTACTCGCAGGCCAGGCAGCCAGCAATCTTTTTCTTCGACACATTCACCAGTGTCACCTCATGACCTGCTGCTTCAGCAGCCTTCTTGTACTCTTCCGCCATCCAAGCGGTGTTACCATTCGCACGTGGCGAGGCTTGTAAAATCAAAATCTTCATAATCGTATTTGTTTAGGGATTATAGAATTATTTCCATTCCTGTCTTTTGAACTTCCATACCCATGTTTTTGTAGAAGCATGAGGCAGAATCGTTTCCCTCCCAGACATTGAGGGTAATGTTATAACAGCCGATAGACCTGGCGTAGTCGCAGACATATTCATATAATGCTTTTCCTACGTGCTGGCCGCGTGCCAACTCGTCAACGCAGATATCATCAATATAGAGCGTCTTGACATCCTGAAGCAAATGGTGGCCTTTCACTTCCGTAATCTGACAGAAGGCATGCCCTAACACTTTCCCGTCATCATAAACGAAGATGGGCTTGCTGTCATCGTCGAGCAAGGCTTCAAGTTCTTGTTCGTTGTATTTGGTGGTGTTGGGTTTAAACAGATCAGGACGTATGACATGATGCACCATATCCACCTGGTGCAACAACCCGATGATACTTTTTATGTCTTTTTTTGCAGCTTTTCTAACCATGATTGTATTGCTTGAGTTTTAATGACGATTAATCGCAGCTTTAACTTGCGCCATATTACTGCGAGATACGGGGAGCGACTCGTGGCAGTGCTTGATGAGCAACTGGATGGAGCCAGAATGAGAGATAATCTGCTCTACTTGGGTTAGGTTTACCAAGAAAGCCCGATGGCAGCGCACAATCATGGAGTAGGGCAGGAGCGTCTCCTCCATCTGTTTCATAGTGGTGCGTAGCATGTCGGTATGTATCTGTCCTTCGCGAAGGTGGCAAACCTTAACATAATTGCCTACGGCTTCTAAATATAATAGGTGAGAAATCTGGAGCGTCACCGATTCGTTGGTCGTTCCGCTGAGTGTCAGTTCTTCTTGAAGAGGATGGCTGCTTTGCGTTTCTGCCGCATTTATCGAAGGCAGCTTCTTTAACTGCTCATTCAGCAGTTTTGTTTCTTCCAATTCCATTGCCAGATACCTGCTGCGGAACTTGAAGCGCCAATAGAGTCCGATGGCAAATGAAAGGAAGGCAATAATTGCCAGCGTCTCAAGATAGTTGCTTGGCGAGAGTTGATTACTCTCTACAAGACTACTCATCGCATAGTGGCGATACAGACAGATTAATAGTGCTACCAAAGGCGTATTGATGAGCTGAAAGCGAAGATTGCGGCTGATGATGTAACTGACGCCCCTATCGTAGGAGCGAGGCATGCGTAAAATGTATCGCAGAATGATTTCCGTTATAAAACAACTGACCAATCCTAATGTAAAGAGACACAACAGATGAATATATGCTTGCCATTGCCATACTTCTAGTCCGAAAGGCTTGAAGATGGCTATAGCCAGCACCATGAAGGCAGTGCTGATGAAACGGATGCTGATGGTTTCTTTATGACTTTTGTTCATACTGCCGACAAAAGTACAAAATATTTTAGACAAAAGAACAAAAGAAACAAAAAAAATCCCAGATTCATATCCATTCGTCACAAACTCCTGCAGAATATCCCAGATATTTGGCGCTTCACGTCATACGCCCTACCTTTGCCATCGGAAATGTTTAATTTAACGGCATTGAGAAATGAATACGAACATGAAACCAAGAACAGTTATCGGCGTTCTTCTTGTTGTAGCCAGCCTGCTGAAACTCGCTACGTTGTGGGGTATCCTCCATTGGAGTTGGTTTGAAACGATGTCAGAAGGCCCTTTGGCTTTGTACCTCGCCATCTTCATATTATTATATGTAGGCGTACACTTTATTATAGACAGTTATCGTAGAGACCCGGCCCAATGGCTCCAGCGCCCCCTGCCCATCGGCGAGGATGGCAAACGCATCTGCTGCTCAGTACACTATGGCGGCGACGAGTATGTCTATCATGGCGAAACGTTCCACGGTGCCCGGCTCGATGCTTTCTGCGGTGGCATCCGTATGGATCTGCGTGAGGCGGTAATCACTGAAGACGAGGAGATCGACATCCACACCTTCTGTGGTGGTATCGAACTCATTGTGCCCACGACAGTCAATGTTGAGGTAAAAAGCCAAAGCTTCATCGGTGGCGTAGGTAATCATGTCACACATGCCACCAATCCGAAAGCTCCAACCATCCACATTATTGCCAGCAATTTCCTGGGTGGCGTGGATGTCAAGAATTAGTGCAACTTTATAAGGTAATATTATGTCAAATGAACAAATGTATTTAATGATTTAAGGATATGAAAAAGATTGTTTTTAGGATTACTGCCCTCATGGCATTAATGATGATGACGACGATGACGTCCGCTCAACAGAATGATAGTCTGTCAACAGACACAACGATGTGGTTTAACCAGACTCATGAATTGAGTGGCGTGGTTGTAAAAGGACGCCTGCCTAAGACGCGTGTGAAGGGCGATGCCATGCGTACCACCGTTGCTGGTACAATACTGGAGAAGGCCGGAACCATAAATGATGCCCTCTCGAAGATTCCTTCGCTAGAAGCTGAGCGCGACGGCGGTGTGAAGGTGTTGGGCCGAGGCGATGCCGAAGTGTATATCAACGGTCGGAGGGTGCAGGACATGAAGGAACTCTCTCGTCTGCGCTCTGATCAGATCCAGCATGTCGATGTGGTTCAGAACCCTGGTGCCCGCTATGCCGCTTCAGTGAAGGCCGTCGTGCGCATCACACTGAAAAAGGCACAGGGCGAGGGTCTGAGCTTCCAGAACAGCACGCAGTTTATGTACCAATACGGTGGTTCGCTGAACGACAATTTCACCGCCAACTACCGTACGGGCGGGCTTGACGTGACGGGCTCGTTCTGGGTTGGCACCTATAATCACTGGAAGGGCTTGCAGGTCAACGACATGCTTTACTACGTTGGGCCAGATCAAGTAACGGGTCACTCCACCCAGGAGATCAGACATCCCTGGCACGCATGGTCACCGCAGTTGCAGTTGAACTATATGGTCAACGAGAACCACACCTTTGGTGCCTACTACAAATTCGACCGCACGCCCAGTGGTGAAACGAAGGGTGACTACCTGACTGATATGTTCGAGAACGGCATCCTGACAGAGCACTCCGCAAGTTACATCTGGCAGGATCAAAGTGTCAAGAAACACATCTTCAACGCCTATTACAACGGTAAGGTGGGGCAGCTGGGTATTGACCTGAACATCGACGGTCTCTTCGACGACACCAAGACACCTGGCCGCACGACGGAGCAGACAACACTTGTCGGTGCAGCTTCCGTTGACCGTACCATCGAGAGCAATACCAACAGCGCCAATAATTTCTGGGCCTCAAAACTTATCTTCAGTTATCCCATATTGAAAGGCAACCTCTCCGTTGGTGGCGAGTACAGCTACAACCATCGCACGGATGCCTATACTTTCCAGGCTTCGGACTATGTACCCGTCAAAGCCACCGACACGGAAATCAACGAGAAGTCGGTAGCGGCCTTCGTCGAGTATGGCCGGCAGTTCGGTAAAGTGTTTGCTCAGGCTGGTTTGCGCTATGAACACCTGACCAACGACTACTTCAACTTCGGCGTGAGAGAGGACGAGGTGTGCCGCAACTACGGCGACTGGTTCCCCACCGCCACTATCTCCGCTCCCATCGGAAAAATGCAACTGAGCCTGTCGTATCGTCGCGACATCCAGCGCCCGGCATACTCAAGCCTCACCAGTTCGACAATCTACGTCAATCGTTACACCTATCAGAGCGGCAATCCTTATCTGAAGCCGACCTACAACCACAGTCTGGTGCTGAATGCAGCCTATCAGTGGGCAAATCTCACCGTCGATTATGGTCGAATGAAAAATAGCGTGACAATGTCCACCGAGCCTTTCCCTGGTTCTGAGGATCCGCTCATCAGCCTCGTACGTCCCATCAACAGTGCCGACGACTATAACCAGTTCTCACTGAGCCTCTCTGCCCGCCCCACTATCGGTCGCTGGCACCCCATATGGTATGCCTTCACCGTCTTCCAGAACTATAAGACGCCGGCGGCTGACGGTTCGATGAAGACCCTCAACGATCCATACTTCACGCTTGTCTGGAACAACGACATCGAACTGCCTCACAGTTTCCGCCTGAGTGCCAATGCCCAGTGGGCATCGAAGGGCGACTACAACAACTTCAGCATCACCGCCCAGCGTTTCAACCTTTCGCTCGGCGTTCAGCGCGACTTCAACCTGCGCCGTCTAGGCACACTGACCCTCGATCTCCGATGCGTCGATGTCCTGAACACCAACAAGACCAGCGCCACCGTCTATGGTATCCGCGAACTGTCAACAGCCAATCCCGCCCGCCGCACGTTCCTCATCGACCTTGTCTGGAAGTTCAACGAGGCCCGCTCGAAGTACCGCGGCTCTGGTGCCGGCGCGAAACAGAAGGCAAGAATGTAGAGCCGTTCGTCACAAATCGATGCAGAATATCCCAGAATTTTGGCGTTTTCCACAATAAGCCGTGATTTTGCAGCGTCAAACTTAATAAATGAAGATATGCAAACAAAAGCACTTGTCGTTATCGACATTCAGAACGACATCACCAAGCACTATCGGGACATCATCGGCAACATCAATGCTGCTATTGAATGGGCTGTGGCTGAGCGCCTGCACATTGTCTATATCAAGCATAATAACACCACAGCAGGCACGCGAACGTTCAAGCCTGGTAGCAAAGGCGAGGAACTGGTGCCTGAATTGAAGGTCGTGTCAGACAATATCTTCGTGAAGACGAAAAGCAATGCCCTCACGAGTGAGGCATTTTCTTCTTTCATCACAGCGAACGATATTAATGAGTTTTACGTAGCTGGTGCTGATGCTACCGCTTGTGTGAAATCGACGTGTTTCAATATGACTAAAGCTGGATACACGGTGCATGTCCTCTCCGACTGTATCACCAGCTATGATCTGAAAAAGTTGCCAGAGATGTTAGCCTATTACGAAAGCAAAGGCTGTGATATAAAGGAATTCATATGGATAAAATGATTGGATATTGTGGCATTAACTGTGAGAAATGTGAAGCTCGCATTGCCACTGTTAGAGATGATGACAACATGCGTGAAGAGGTATCTCGAAAATGGTGTGAGTTGTTTCATACTGACATCATTACACCTGATAAAATCAACTGTACGGGATGCCGGGGCGATGGCGTGAAATACTTCTTCTGTAATGAACTATGTGAAATCAAACCATGTGTTACCAGTAAGGGGTATGGATCTTGTGCTGAATGCGCCGAAATAGATTCATGTACAAAACTTGCTGCTGAGATTGGTAATAACGAAGATGCAAGGAACAATTTGAAACATTTGATTAAGTGATGAAACAGACATAACAAAATAGTACATATCGCAGAGTGCCATTCATCACAAAATCATGCAGAATAGCCCAGATATTTGGTAGTTCCTGCAACAATTCGTAATTTTGCAACGTCAAAATAGTAAAAATCGAATCAGATCAATGAATATCCGTTTAGAAAACCCCAAAGACTATCGTGAGGTAGAGAACCTTACGAGAGAGGCATTTTGGAACGTCTATCGCCCAGGATGCACAGAGCATTACGTTCTCAACCAGTACAGAACGAATCCGGACTTCATCCCAGAACTTGACCTTGTGATGGAAGAAGATGGAAAGATCATCGGCCATGTGATGTTCTCGAAGGCTGAGATCATTCTTGATGATAGAACCAACTTCCCTTCATGGACATTCGGTCCCATTAGCATCCAACCCGACTACAAGCGCAAAGGCTATGGTCTGAAGTTATTGCTGTATGCGTTGGAGAAGGCTCGCACGATGGGCATCGGTCTTCTGCAGATGGAGGGAAATATCGAGTTCTACCGTCACGCAGGCTTCGACCTCGCCAGCAAGCTTAAGATTCACTATCATGCCGAGCCGAGAGAGTCTGAAGTACCTTATTTCCTTGCCCAGGAGCTGATTCCCGGCTATTGGGGCAATCGTGAGGGAACTTATTGTCCACCCAAGGGCTATTTCGTGGCCGACGAGAACCCTGAGGCCTTTGAGGCTTACGAAGCGACCTTCCCGCAGAAGGAAAAACTCCGCCTGCCAGGACAATTAGGATATGAAGAATAAAAAGATGGGGAAAATGAGGCATGTGTTATTACTCTTGGCATTTTTGATCTCTGGAACTATACCGCAACCGGTATATGCCTATCAGGATACGGTCTGCCATGTGATGACTTCTGATAGCATCAAACTTTATGTGCATGTGAAGGGCGAAGGACCGATGTGTCTTTATCTTCATGGCGGACCTGGATCTGGAAGTACATGGATGGAGGCTGTATCAGGGCATATCCTTGAGAAGCGTTTTACGATGGTGTATCTTGACCAACGTGGCGTATGCAAGTCGGAAACGCCTAAAAACGATGATTTCTCCTTTGCCCGTCAGATTCAAGACTGGGAAGAAGTGAGGCAGGCACTCGGCATTGACCATTGGCTGCTGATGGGGCATTCGTGGGGCGGTATCCTTATGATGGGGTATTGGAAAGCTCATCCGAATGTCATCGACGGCATGATGTTCATCAATTGCACGCTATCAAGAGACACAAGCTTCGTAGATAGCTGGCTGCCAAGGGCCCTCAGTATCCTTGGAGACACAGCGAGTCCTGTGGCAAAGGATGAAAGCCGTCCTTTGAAAGAGCGGATGATGGTGGTGTTCCCGCAGCTCAACGATGATAATCGCTGGATGCTTTTCACACCCAACAAATGGGCCAACGACTCTATCGGTTCATGGCGGTTCCATAAGGATTGTATTTCGCATGGAAAAGGTGAGACACCGTTGTTCATGGATGAATATGGGGAGGATTTCAGACCATTGACTTCTGCCATCAAGGTTCCTGTCCTTTATCTTTATGGTAGGCAAGACTATGCCGTCGGTCCAGAACATTATAAGACGCTCCATTTTCCCAACGTCGTCGTTCTTGGTGCAGACTGCGGACACATGGTCTTCCTTGAAGAGCCTACGGTGTTCGCAGAAGCCTTGGATAAATTCTGTCAACTGTTACTAACGCCAATAAGTCAACCTGAGGTAAAGTTATTGATAGAGATTCGTCCGGAGGTGAATTACGTGACGCATCTCTACACGCTGGCGGAACTCGGATTCTCTGACTCAACATATGCAGCGAAATATGGAAATACGCTTCCCAAGGCAGCTATTGACACCTTGCAAAAGTATAAAAAGCACCTTACCTTCGGACAAGGCGAGGCCGATGTGAAGACTTTCTGCCAGATATTCGACAGCCTTTCGAAAGACGGCATCAGCGATCCCGCAGAACTTTATCGCAAAGGTGTTAAGGAATATCTGAATTATTAACAATGGAAACAAATCGTATTATATTGCGCCCTTGGCGCGAATCGGATGCAGAGATACTGTTCAAATGGGCTTCTAATCCGGATGTGGGGCCTCGTGCAGGCTGGCCGCCACATAAGAGTGTGGAGGAAAGTCTGGAGATTATCCGCACCGTATTCAATGATGCAACCAATACTTGGGCTATTGAGTTGAAAGAAACAGGCTTGCCGATTGGTGCCATGGGCTATGGTCCATCGTGTGAATGCGACTTGCCAGCCCGAGAAGGTGAACCGCTTATCGGCTATTGGGTGGCGAAACCCTATTGGAATCAAGGTATCTGTACGGAGGCGCTACAGTTGATGTTAGACCATATCCGACAAACGACGGACATCAAATCGCTAATCAGTGGTCATTTCGTTGACAACCCCGCTTCAGGCCGAGTGATGGAGAAATGTGGCTTCGTCCCTACAGGTGAAACCTGCATCGATGCTAATCAGTATCAGGGTGAGAACAGACCAATTAGAATATTAAGATTAGAACTAAACAAATAAAGATATTATGAATCAGAAATTTTGTCAGAGTTGCGGCATGCCGCTAACCGAAGATGTTCTCGGCACGAATGCCGATGGCAGTAAGAATGAAGATTATTGTATGTATTGTTACAGGGATGGACAGTTCCTGCAGGACTGTACGATGGAAGAGATGATTGAACATTGTGCGCAGTTTGTAGGTGCTGTCAACGAGGGGTTGGAGAAACCCATCACCAAAGAAGAATATATCGGTATGATGAAAACGTATTTCCCCCAGTTGAAGCGTTGGCGCAAAACGTTGGATATTAGTAACGATGTAGTCACGAATGTTAACCCCGCTCTGGCAGGCGTTAAAGAACTCATTGCAAAGATGGCCGACAAACTGCCCATCGCTTACATCTCGTCAGTAGATCAAGAAGGTTTCCCTTGGACCAAAGCCATGTTGAAGCCACGCAAGCGTGAGGGTATCAAAACCTTCTACTTTACAACCAACACATTCTCAATACGCGTAGCCCAATACAAGGCCAACCCCAAGGCAAGCATCTATTTCTGTGATGCCAAAGGCTTCAAGGGCATGATGCTCAGAGGTACGATGGAGGTGCTGACCGATGCCACCTCGAAAGAAATGATCTGGCACAATGGCGACACAGAGTACTATCCTGGCGGCGTCACCGATCCCAACTACTGCGTATTGAAGTTCACCGCCACAGACGGTCGCTTCTACAGTGATTTCTATCCAAGAAGTTTCGTAATTGAGTAATAGAAATGAGATTAGAATTAGCAACACAAAACTACTTTGATGCCATCATCGCTTTCTATGATGATGTAACGGAGCGTACGCCAGAGATGGGCACATACGCTCGCTGGCAAAAAGGCAAGCACCCGACGGAAGAAGGCATCAATGCCTATATCAACGAGGGTAGCATGTATATTTACCGTGAGCGGGGTGTCATCGTCGGTGCAATGGCAGTGACGATGTATCAGGGTGAGGATTATCACGCCATCGACTGGTCGCAGCAAGTTGCCGATGACGAAGTGGCTGTGATTCATATCCTTGCCGTCAGTCCTGACAGACAAGGCAAGGGCATCGGTTCAGAGATGATTCGCGAGGCTATCCGTATGGCAAAGAGTAAAGGCATGCAGACCATCCGCCTCGATGCCCTCGCCTCAAACACACCCGCCCACAAAATCTACGAACGTCTCGGTTTCGAGTATCGCGGCCAGCAGCACCTTTACGCCGAGAACACAGGCTGGACAGACTTCTGTTTCTTTGAGTACAAGAATGCATAAATAAAAAGAGAAATAGTTTTTTTTTACGTCGTATATCCCAAATATTTGGTACTTTCCGCAACTTTATGTAATTTTGTAGCGTCAAACAGATATCACATTAATCAATAATAGACAATGAAGAAAGCATTAAAAATCGCGCTGTTCAGCGTTCTGGGGCTGGTAGTCGTAGCCGGCGTGTTAGTTTGGATGGAGTTTGGTTCGCTGATAAAGGGAGCCATGTCGTGTGAGAAACTTGATGAAGGCATGTATTATATGGAATACGCGGGCGATGACGGCTTTGACGAACTGATGAAACGAGGCGGCTGCGCGAATATCAACGTTCTGGCCAATTATATCACAGACTTCTTGTCAAAAGGGCATTTCAAGACTGCCGAGATTGACTGCCCGCTCAAGCCAGTAGGCTGCTCTACGTTGACTGTTAGCACTCCTGATGGTGGCGTCATGATGGCCCGCAACTTCGATTTCCCATATGGCACAGCCATGATTCTGCATACCACACCTGACGATGGCTTTGAATCTATCACAACCTTCTCAACCGACTTCTTTGGCTTCGGTGAGAATTACAAGCCAGAAGGTTTCCAGAACCAGTTCATGGCGTTGGCAAGCTTGTTCATGGCACTGGACGGTATCAATGAGAAAGGTCT